>CANMLK010000165.1 GCA_947498445.1 Beijerinckiaceae bacterium | reverse complement strand
AAGGCGGCAGTAAAAAGCCTGTCTGGCGGTCAATCTCGCGGAAATTGTCCATCGGAGCGGCCGCCATCATCGCGAGGAATCAATACGCTGATTCTACGCTTGCCCTTGCCCCGCCGCCAGGACAAGTTAAGTCCGACAGGCTGCTAGGGGCGTGGTTTATTCCGCGAGTGCTCGCTCCGGTGCAGTGTCGGGCGATGAATCTGCACGTTCAGCGATCTTGCGTGATACGATTTGGACCGCTTGGAGAAGAAATCCGTATTGTGTGGTGCAACCCTTGGGTACCCACAAGGCGCCAATCTCATGGGCGAGAACCTTAAAATGTGCGCCTATGGTATCTAATTCCTCCACTAGTCTCGCTTCATCAGCAGTTCGGTAAATCGCAAATAACCTCCCATACAGGTCGCTTAATACGACCTCAAACATGACCTTGCGGTAACTCGGCGTGAACTGGGTCAGCTGATACGCGACAAACACGAGCGCAACCAGCCAGAACCACGAGACGCTTAAAAAGCTCGCCAGCCAATGTGGTAGATACTGATCCAACGGAAGCTGACCATTCGCAGTATAGCGTTCGGCGATTTTGCTGCGCGGTGTCGATTTGTCTATAAACGCTGGGAAACCACCCGGTCGGTCAAAGAAGGAGACCTTCTCTCTATAAATAGTGCTGACGCTCTTCAAGAACAGGTGCTGGATAGCGGGGTGAAGTGTATTACGCGAAAGCGCGATTGTGGTTGTCGCCACCATGAGAGTATCCGCAGCTGGTTTAGCCGGGGAGAGTCCCAATGCCCCAAGTGGAACTTTCACGACCTCCATGAAAGGAAGCTGCCGCGTTAGTCCATCAGCCATGCTGAAGTCATAAACCTCAACGCCGGGGGATGCGAGTAGCGCCTGCACGTTCCCGGACTCGATCCCGGCCACGATAAACATACCATCAATGGATTTATTTCGTAGCGCGTCGATGCTGTCTCCCGCAGTCAGCTCAACTAAGATAAGGGCGGATCGAACATCAGGTGGAATAAGATTAAGGATTGAGTCTGCAACGATACGTGTTCCGCTGCCTTCTAGGCCTATTGAGATACGCTTACCACGTGACACCTCAAAGATGTTGGCTCCGCCGAGTGGCTCGCCGCGGTGGAAGTACCACAGCGGCAGGTAGCCGATACTGCCCAGGGAAACGATGTCGCTTGCGTCTGAAAGAGTGACGCCACCCTGCGAGAGGGCTATGTCAACGCTGCCATCTCGCAACGCCCTGAGGTTCTCGATTGCGCCTCGCGTTGTTACCAGCTCTACTTCTACACCGCCCTTAGCAAGAATCGTCTGATACCTCTTTGCAATCACCTCAAAGGTGGAGTTGACCTGTCCCGAAGCTATGCGAATTCTTGACGGCGGTAGTGGATTGTAGACAGACACGGCAAAGACACCGAGCGATACGACCACCGCGACGATGTACCATTGGTGTTTCAGGAAATGAAGAAGCGCTGAAATTTCATCGCGCATGCTGATGAGAAAATATTTCTCGATCTTCGGCTTGACTACCTTGCCCCCAGCCATTGCGGCCTCTCCCCTTCGGCTCGATTTACTTGAAATGGATCAAGAGGTGGGTCTTGACCTTGTTGATTGCACAGCTGAACAAAAGATAGGACGTCACGAAGAAAAATTGTAAATTCGCTTGCAATAAGGGCCCCCTGAGGGAAGGTTTTCGCGTCCAATAGCTACCCCCTCTGACGTGTGTCAGCGTCCTTCCTTTTGGCCTGATTTGGCTGGAGAGGTCTTGTGATATAAAAAGCGTTTACAAAGTGTGCCACTGAACCGGTTATGACCGCCTTTTGAAGGCGACGCAAAAGTGTACCGGTTCTGTTAGGCCGTCTCGATGCCTTTGACTGGCATGGAGGGGCTGGAGTGATTTTCGCTGTGGAACTCTATGCCGTGATAAGACGCGCGGTGATGGTTACGGGCTTAGCCGACGGGAAGCAGCTTTACTCGACACTGGGATACATCAGCCCAATGGCTTTCGAGAAAGAGAGGCTTGCAGAGGCAAGAAAGCTCGTCGCATGATCAAACTTGGCTAAGGGAGGCGCTAACCAAGGGCAAGTCACTTCCGAGAATCCTCCCGGCTCGTTTCGCAAAACCAAAATCTGGAGAGTTTGGAGAACAATTAACAGCAACGTTGATATTAATGAGAAACCCACCAGATATCTGAATCCTCAAGCGTCTCAACGCGAAGTCATCGTGCCGATCCAGAAAAACAAGGAGCCGGTCCGCGTCACCGCGCCGGCTCCCAATCACATGTTTCAAAGGCTCAAGGCCTGCGGGTGGACAGGCGAAGATCAGCCTGCCCCGCAACCGATTACTGAGCCTTGATATTGCCCTTCTTGATGGTGTCGGACCAGTGGTCGTGTTCCGACTTGGTGAGCGCCTCGAGGCCGGCCGGCGTGGCCTGATGGTGACTGGGCACTTCAGACGCAAGATCTTGAATGCGCTTGCGCACGCCCTCATCCTTGAAGGCCGCAGCCAACGTATCGACGAGCTTCTTGACGATAGGCTCCGGTGTTCCCGCGATAGCGTACATCGCCATGGCGGCCTGAATTTCAAAGCCCGGCAGCCCCGCCTCTGCCGTGGTCGGCACATTGGGCAAGCCGGGGAAGCGCGTCTTCTGCGCAATGGCGAGCATGTTCACGGTGCCAGCCTTTGCATGCCCTATCATGTTGATGCCTAGATCGCACATCATGTCGAGCGTGCCCGCGACCAGATCTTTTTGCGCATCGAGCAAGCCGCTGCTATACGGCACGTGGGTGATCTGCGCCCCGGCCTGCTGACCGAATTGAATGCAAGCCAGATGAAGCCCCGAGCCTGCGCCTCCAGTGCCATATTTGATCTTGGTCGGGTTGGCCTTGGCGTATTCGATGAGCGACTTCAGGTCTTTTGCCGGGGAGTCCTTGCCCACGACCACGTAATGCGCCGAGTAAGCAAGCGTGCCGATAGGGATGAAGCTCGTGATCGGATCGAAGCTGTTGTTGTGGTGGGAGTGAAGCGCCGGGGCCCCCACATGCGTCGCGACGGGCTGGACTAACACCGTATAGCCATCGGGCTTGGAGCGCGCGGCGCGCAGGGCACCGATTGCTCCGCCATCGCCAACCACGTGATCGAACACGAACTGCTGACCCAGCGTGCGGGCGAAAAACTCGCTATAAACGTGCGCAACCACATGGGTTCCCCCACCTGCCGCGTGCGGCACAATGACGGTCACGGGGCGATTGGGATAATCCTGCGCAAACGCCCCAGTGAAGGCGAAAGCCAGCGCTCCCCCGGCAATCAAACTTTTAAAATTCAACAAAGTCATCATAGCTAGAGCTGTGGTAGCGAGGAGCTTTCTCATTGAAGAATCCCTTTAGATTTACCCAGCACTTGAGATGTCAGCGGAGTTGTTAACGTTTCTGTTACAAAGATCCTTTCTCGAACAGCGTTGCTATTCCGCCACATCAGTCAGTCGTCACACCATCTCCACCACACGCCTCTTAGCGTCTTCGCTGCTCTCTATGTACCGATGAGTCGTAGTCGAGCTATGGTCGCAATTTGGTGACGGTGGGAATCGGGAAGGCGGCATGTTGATTTCCACTGAGACCACCTGATGCCATCTTCTTCGGTGACGAATGAGCGGGCGAGGGGCGGGCATCCCAAGCGCCTCACTTGTACCTGCCATCTCGAACCACGTTTGCGAATGGACGCCATCTGACACATCCCCGTTGTGACAAGGGTGTGACAGGCTGCCCATCTGACCAGATCGAGTATGCGCTAAGTCTTTGACATTGTTGGTGGGCGATGCAGGGATCGAACCTGCGACCCCTCCCGTGTGAAGGGAGTGCTCTCCCGCTGAGCTAATCGCCCGGGAAAACGATCCGCCGTGTGCGACGGGATCGTTCAGTGGCCGGTGTATCCTCCGGCGAGAGGCGCCAAGTCAAGTACGGGGTTTTGACAGAGGAGATGCGCAGCGCGCTTCGTCAGGCGACGGGGTTGGGGCGGCCGCGCGTGATCTTCGCGACCGCGTCCCACAGGTCGTCGAAGTGCGAGATCACAACATCGGGTTCGAACGCGCTGACATGGACGTCGGTGTAACCAAAATCCACTGCGACCACGGGGATGCTGGCGTTCTGCGCGGTGAGGATGTCAGTCTTTGAGTCCCCCACCATCACCGAGGTCGCGGGTTCGCCGCCGGCAAGTGCGATGGTCATGAGCAGGGCACGCGCATCGGGCTTGGAAACCGGCTTGCCTTCGTGGAGGTGGGTGTCCTGACCGCAGATGGCGGCGAACATGTGGGCGACGCCCAGAGCCTCCAGCAGCTTTACGGAGGCCGATTCGATCTTGTTTGTGCAGACCGCAAGACGCCAGCCCGCCCCGATGAAGCGCTCAAGGGAAGTCTGCAAACCGTCGTACAGGTGGGATTCCTGCGCGATCCGATCTTCGTAGACGGCAAGAAATTTGTGGAAAAGGGCTTCCAGCTTCTCGGCCTCGAGCGGGGCGCCGCTGGCCGCAAAGCCGCGCTCGATCAGCGCGCGCGCGCCCGCGCCCACCATCGCCCGGCCGCTTTCGAGGCTGACCGCCGCGAGGCCTTCGTCTGCGAGGACCATGTTGAGCGTGCCAATAAGGTCGCCGGCCGTCTCGGCGATCGTTCCGTCAAGGTCGAGAACCAGCAGCGGGGCGGGCGATGACATTTGGGGCCTCAAAATGGGGAGTGCGTGGCGCTTTCCCGTTCTCATGAAACACCGGGGCGAAAATTGCAAAGCGTCGCCGCCCAGACAGTTGGCATTTGTGCACCGTGCAGCGGGGTCACCTCAGCATCTTGAGGCGATTCAATCCGAGTCCGATGAGATATGCTTGCGCCTCGCGATTCGCTTTGCCGCATCGTTGTTGAGGGGGTGAGCAGATGCCTGCTTTTCGGATGCCGGTTTCGGCACGCATACGCACCGCAGTGCTGGCGGCGGCCATGTTCGTCTTTGCGGCACAGCCGGTTTTGGCCGACAATTTCGAGTTTCTGGCCGCGCCGGAGATCGAGCTGAACATCGTCTACCGCGTGAACAAGGCGACCGGGGAGGTGGGGGCCTGCCAGTACGGCGACAAGGAAGGCACAATCGGCGTCACCTTGTGCTATCCGCCCGGGCAGGGCGCGAGCGCGCTCACGCCCTCCATTTATGGCCTGGTCGCCTCTCGGCACGAGCGGGAGGCGGGGGTTTTCCGGGTGGATCTACGCAGCGGCGCCATGTCGATCTGCTACGTTCTGAAGCAGGAAGTGGTCTGCACGCCTCCAGCACGGTAGTGTCACGCCATTGCGTTTCCGGTCACGGTCGGCTATCGGGCGCTCTCCCATTTGCGCTCCCGAACGAGGCTGCGATGTCGCCGGACGATCTGAAGCGTGAAGCCGCTGCGATGGCGGTGACATACGTTCAGCCGGGAATGCGCCTGGGCATTGGCACCGGGTCGACGGCCAAGCATTTCGTGGATCTCCTGGCAGAGCGCGTGCGCGGCGGCCTGAAAATTGTGGGCGTGCCGACGTCTGAAGCGACGCGGGCGCAGGCGCAAAGCCTTGGCGTTCCTTTGACCACGCTGGATGAAACGCCCGAACTGGACTTGACTGTTGACGGCGCAGACGAATTTGATCCGGGCCTGCGCCTGATCAAAGGCGGCGGCGGCGCGCTCCTGAGGGAGAAGATCGTCGCATCCGCCTCTGCTCGCATGATCGTGATTACGGACAGTTCGAAGCGCGTCGAGCGGTTGGGCCGTTTTCCGTTGCCTGTCGAGGTCGCGCCGTTTGGCGTTGAAGCGACCCGCCGCGCAATTGCTGCGGCGCTAAAGTCGGTCAATTGTTCAGGCGAGATGATTTTGCGCCAGACTTCGGGCGGCGCCACGTTCGTCACGGACGGTGGTCACTATATATTCGATTGCAGCCTGGGCGTGATCCCGGATGCAGAAGCGCTCGCTTGCGCGCTTGCGCGCGTGCCCGGCGTCATGGAGCATGGATTGTTCCTGGGGCTTGCGGACGCAATCATTGTCGCCGCGCCCAACGGCGTGGAAGTGATCGGTTCGCCCGAACGGCGGACTTCGAGATGATTTACCCAGATACCAAGGGGAGACGGCACGTGAAGTTCAAAAGACTCGTTTTCGGCGCTGCGTCGCTCGCGGCAGTCTCGTTTGGCGGGCTCATTTCGCCCATTTTCGCTCAACAGCCTGCGCCCGCAGTCCCGCCTTTGCAGGTCTCGGCGGCGCACGTTGATGCGGCGCGTGAGGTTGTCATCCTCACGGGCATCTCCAAGACTTACGATCTGTTTTATCCGCAGCTTGCCGATAGTCTGGTCAACACGGTGTCGCGCACCCGTCCGGAATTGCGCAACGACTTGATAGCAACCGTCAAGGCTTTGAAGCCCGAGTTTGACAAGCGTGACGTGGAAATGGTGGACACGACCGCACGCTATTTTGCTGGCACGATGAGCGAAAAAGCGCTGAAAGAAACCGCAGCCTTCTTCAAGTCTGACGCTGGCAGGCAATATGTCATGATGCAGCCGCAGGTCATCGACCAGATGATGGCGGCGCTTGACGTGTGGAACCGCCGCATGTCTGAAGACCTGATGACCCGCGTGCGCGAAGAGATGCGCAAGAAGGGTCATTCTCTCTAATCAGGCGAGCGCATGTCGGATTTCGACGTTGACTTTTTCGTCATAGGCGCTGGCTCGGGCGGTGTTCGCTCAGCCCGCATTGCTGCGGGCTACGGCGCCCGCGTGATGATTGCGGAAGAGTTCCGCATCGGCGGCACATGCGTGATCCGCGGCTGCGTGCCGAAAAAACTCTACGTTTATGCGAGCCGCTTTGTTGACGAGTTTGCCGATGCTGCGGGCTTTGGCTGGACGATTTCCCAGCCGCCACAGTTTGACTGGCGCAGACTTGTCGAGTCGAAAGAGAAGGAAATCACGTGGCTGTCGGGCCTTTACCGCAAGGGGCTGGATGGCGCAAAGGTCGAGATCGTTGAAAGTCGGGCTCTTGTCGAAGGCCCCAACGAAGTGCGGATCGTCAACGACGGGCGTCTCGTGCGGGCGAAATACATTCTTGTCGCCACGGGCGGCGAACCAACCAAATTGCCGAATGCGCCCGGCATCGAGCACACGATTACGTCGAACGAGATTTTCGATCTGCCTGAATTGCCCAAGCGGCTTTTCATTCTGGGCGGCGGGTATATCGGGCTTGAGTTCGCCAGCGTGTTCGCGCGTCTGGGCAGCGAAGTGACGGTCGCGATGCGCGCCGACAACATCCTGCGCGGCTTTGACGAAGACGTGCGCGTCGGTCTGCGGGACGCATTGGCGCACGCGGGCGTGAAGTTTCATTTTAGCGCTGTGCCTGCGTTGTATGAAAAGGCGCCAGAGGGTCTGCGCATCACGCTGACTGATAGCTCCCACATCCTCGCCGATCAGGCGCTGGTCGCCACGGGTCGACGGCCGCATACGTCCGGGCTCGGGCTCGAAAAGGCGGGCGTCGAGCTGCGTGAAAATGGCGCCGTGAAGGTCGATGCTCTGTCGCGCACCAGCGCGCCGTCAGTTTTCGCCGTTGGCGATGTCACCGACATGGATAACCTGACCCCCGTGGCGATCCGTGAGGGGCATACGCTGGCCGACCGGCTGTTCGGCGGCAAGGACATCTCCTGCGACCACGAAAATATCCCGACGGCGGTGTTTACGACGCCGGAGCTCGGCGTGGTCGGCCTCACCGAACAGGCCGCGCGGGAGCGGTTCGACATTGTGGACATTTATCGGGCTTCGTTCCGACCAATGCGCGCAACCCTGTCGGGCCGCGAGGAAAAAGTGCTCATGAAGATCATTGTGGACGGCAAGACCGACAAGGTGCTTGGCATCCACATCATGGGGCACGAAGCTGGCGAGATGATCCAGCTGATCGGAATCGCCATGAAGATGGGCGTCACCAAGGCGGACCTCGACGCCACAATGGCCGTGCATCCCACTGCCTCTGAAGAACTCGTCACCATGCGCACTCGCACCGCTCGCCACGAGCGCTGACCTCCGAGACGATTTGGCCTTTGATCTGCCTCATCTCGCATTTGCGAGATCGCTCGTGTATAAGCCCGGTCTTTCAGGGGCTTCGCCGGGAGGCGCAGCTTCGAATTCCTGATATGTACAGGCCGAGACGGCCCCGGAGTGACGGACATGGCGGCAGATCGCTGGAGCCCAGAAAGCTGGAGAGCAAAGCCGATCCAGCAGGTTCCGACCTATCCTGACGCCGCGGGACTCGTCGCGGTTGAGAAGACGCTCGCAGGCTATCCGCCGCTGGTTTTTGCGGGCGAGGCGCGCAAGCTCAAGCGTGCGCTGGGGGACGTCGCCAAAGGCCATTCATTTTTGCTGCAGGGCGGCGATTGCGCCGAAAGCTTCGCGGAACATTCAGCCGATAACATTCGCGATTTCTTTCGCGTGTTCCTGCAAATGGCGGTGGTGCTCACGTTTGCCGGCGCATCGCCTGTCGTGAAGGTTGGCCGCATCGCCGGCCAGTTCGCCAAGCCGCGCTCGGCGCCGACCGAAAAACGCGGCGATGTTGAATTGCCCAGCTACAAGGGCGACATCATCAATGACATCGACTTTACGCTGGAAGGGCGCACGCCTGACCCGCGCCGCTTGCTGGAAGGTTACCGGCAGTCGGCGGCGACGCTGAACCTGCTGCGCGCGTTCGCTACGGGCGGCTATGCGAATCTTGAGAATGCGCATCGCTGGATGCTGGGCTTCGTGCAGGATTCGCCGCAGTCGCACCGTTATCGCGAACTGGCGGACCGCATCACCGAGACGCTGGGCTTCATGCGCGCCATTGGCCTGGACGCCGAGAAGCATCAGGAGTTGCGCGCGACCGATTTCTACACGTCGCACGAGGCGCTGTTGCTGGGCTTCGAGCAGTCGATGACGCGCGTCGACTCCACGACGGGCGACTATTACGCCACGTCCGGCCACATGCTGTGGATCGGCGACCGCACGCGCCAGGTCGATCACGCGCATGTTGAATATTGCCGCGGGGTGAAGAACCCCATTGGCCTCAAATGCGGCCCATCGCTGAAGCCCGATGATCTGTTGAAGCTCATCG
>CANMLK010000164.1 GCA_947498445.1 Beijerinckiaceae bacterium | reverse complement strand
TCGGCGAGGGCGACATTGGCGCGGAGCTTGTCGCACACGACGCGTGCAACGGCGTCGCCTTCACAGGCTCGACGGAGGTGGCGCGCGCGATCAACCGATCCCTTGCAACGGGCGAAGGCCCCATAGTTCCGCTGATTGCAGAGACAGGCGGGGTGAACGCAATGATTGTCGATGCGAGCGCTTTGCTCGAACAGGTGACAGACGATGTTGTCGCCTCCGCCTTTCGCTCCGCGGGGCAGCGTTGCTCGGCGCTGCGGCTTGTGTGCGTGCAAAATGATATAGCCGACGACCTCGTTCGAATGATAGCTGGCGCAGCGGCGGAGTTGAGGATTGGCGACCCTCGCGAAGTTTCACCGCACATGGGACCGGTGATCGATGCGGAGGCCAAACAATCGCTCGATACCTATGCCGACGAGATGCGCGCGAAAGACCGCCTCATCTATGCCGGCCCGGCGCCGGACGGCCTCTATGTCGGCCCGCATATCATCGCTCTCGATCGGCCCGCTGATCTCGCGCGCGAAATTTTCGGCCCATTTCTGCATGTGGTGCGATGGTCTTCAGACGGCAAAGGTCTGCCTGATCTTGGTACGATGCTCGACGCAATATCCGCGACCCGATACGGCCTTACTCTGGGTGTTCACACGCGCATCGACGACACTCTGGGCAAAGTGAAAGCGCGCATGACCACGGGCAACGTGTACGTCAACCGCAGCATGATCGGCGCGGTCGTTGGAAGCCAGCCATTCGGCGGCAGCGGATTGTCGGGAACCGGACCGAAAGCCGGCGGGCCCGATTACCTGACGCGTTTCTCAATCGAGCAGACTATCTCCAAGAACACTGCTGCGGTCGGCGGCAACGCGACTTTGTTGACGGAGGAAGAGTAAAGGGTCGCGATTTCGCTGCTCACCGATAGCGGCGGCGCGTTCGCCACAAGGTCTGCGAGCACAACATAATCAAGATGCAAAGCATCGCGAGCTTATAGTTGCCGGAACCCAAGCGGCCCCCTCAACCGTCATCTTCCCGTCAAAACTCGCTTGCTCACTCGGGAACAGACTGGAACTTGAAGCCCGCCTTCAGCAGTGGGCTCAATGGAACAATTCAACAATATGACGAAGTCTTGCGCGGCCCTCTTGCCGCTACTCGATAATCTTCCTTGCGCGTTCGGCAAGATGTGGTGGCGTCTTCAGTACGTCCGATACGACACGTTCGATGAATTCGCCGCTTATGGGAGCAAGTTCAATTTGACCGATCTGAGCGTCGGCCCTGAAGCTTTTATCCTGCACCATGGCCGTAAATGCCTGCCGCAGGGTTTGGATACGCGAAGACGCCGTTCCAGGCGCGACAGCCAAGGGGCGACCAATCACGGAGCCCGACAAAAGGAGGGTAATAATCTGCCGATCATCGTCCGATGTTGCGAGCTCCTGTATAGAAGGGACGTCTGGGAGTTCGGCGGATTTCGGTTCAGTCTGAACCAAAATCCTGATTGTCTTGTCGTTCAGCCAGTTTGACTTGGTCAGCTTCCAGCCGGTCCAACTGCCGGCGACCACGTCGACCTCGCGACGCTCCAGAGCAAGGTTGACCTGGTTGATACCCTGGTAGCCAGTCACGATCTTGAGCTTGGTTCCAAGAAACTCGTTCAGGACAGCAGGGAGCGTGTAGACCAAGGCCCCTTTGCTTGTCGCGCCTGAAATAAACTCCTTGTTTCGCAGATCTTCGATCGAACTGACGCCGGTTGTGTGCCAGGCGACTATTGTTTCCACGCTTTGCGACAAGGCGCCAACCCAGCCAAACTGGGCCGCATCGAACCGCACGCCCTGCGCCTTGACCGCCTGAAGCGAGACAAGCGTATTGGGAACCATCCCGACCGCAGTACCATCCTTGGCAGCTAAATTCTGAAGGTAGTTCGCCATTGTAATGCCGCCTGCGCCGATCATGTTTTGCGGCACAATGGTTGGACGCCCGGGGATGAAACTGGATATATGCCGACCTATCAAACGCGCTTCGAGATCATAAGCGCCGCCAATCGCCACACCGATGTAAATATTGATGTTCTTTCCCTTGTAGAAATCGGGAGCATCAGGATCTGTTTTCACCGTTTGGGCAGAAGCGCTCGATAGGCAGAGCGAGATGACCGCGGTTGCAGCCAAATGCGCATATATTCTTGTCATGCGTCTATCCATCTTTCTTCCTCCCGTTGCTTGTTTCCCAGTCAGGCGGCTCCTAGCTGGCGCGATAATCGTTGTGCAACGGATCGCAACTTATTGGCGGCCTGGCCATCGGTGCGAATGTCGCCGTCGCCGACCATCGTAACGAGTGAAATAGCAAAAGCGATGTCACCCCTTCCATTCAGAACAGGTGCAGCAATCGCCATGAAAGCGGGATTCTCTTCTCCGACTGAACACGCGATCCCGCTTCGAAGCACCTCTTCGCGCAGTCGCTTCACATCTGCCCGGGTCCGCATCGACGTCGGAGACTGCTTCGCCAACCGTCTCATCTCTTGTATTATAAACGGCTCAAGCGCTTTTTCGGGCATATGGGCGAGGAACACGCGTCCACACGCAGTCGTCAGGAGCGGGAGGACACCTCCCTCCTGAATGCGAATGGAAGAGTTCAGCGCGCCATATTCCCATCTGATAATCGTAGGTCCGCTCTGCCCCCACACCGCGATCAACGACGCCAACCCGGTCTGGTTTGTAAGTTCCGGCAGAGCGTCGGCGGCGAGTTTCACGGCGTCTGTCTGCCGTAAGACCGCGAGCCCAATCTGAATGATTGCGGGACCTAGTGTGTATCTGCCGGTGTTTGCGTCCTGCCGAACTGCATCCGCATCAATCAAGCCAGTCAGAAAGCGATGCGACCGGCTGAGGGATAGCCGGCTTGCCTTGGCCACGTTCGAGAGCGTTGCGGGGCCGCCAATCTGGGCGAGAGCTGCAAGCACCCGCAATCCGATCACGACGGAGCGATTGCCGTGCCGTGATGGACCGTCGGCAGGCCTCTTATCGTTCTCCTCGCCCTCGACAAGCATCAACTTTGCGCGGCCCTCGCTTCTGGACACGACACGTCGCAAATGATATTTCGATAGTCAATAGATATTCTGAAAATCAGAATGCTGGGAGGGCGCCTTGGCCGAGTACGATGGGTTGAGATCATTCCTTGCCGAGTGTGACAAACTCGGTGAGGTGCGCACTATCAAGGGCGCGCACTGGAACCTCGAAATTGGTGCGCTGACTGAAGCGGCCTCGGAGATGATCGAAGAGCCGCAGGCGCTGCTTTTTGACGAGATCGTCGACTATCAGAAGGGCTTTCGTGTCCTTAGTCTGCCAACAGCCTCGCGGGTCCGTATGGCTTTGGCGCTCGGGCTGCCGGCGGATACGCCACGCATGGAGATTGTGCGCTACGCGGCCGGGCGCATCAATAGCGCCGCGCCTATTCCCCCTCGCGTTGTGAAGACCGGGCCCATTCTGGAGAACGTCCGCACCGGCGCTGATGTTGACATGTTCGCTTTCCCATCACTGCATGCACACGAGAAGGACGGGGGGCGCTACATCGGAACCGGGGACGCAATCATCAACCGGGATCCCGAGAGTGGTTACGTCAACATGGGCACCTACAGGATACAGGTGCACGCACGCGATCTGCTCGGTATCTGGCAGAGCCCTGGCCAACAAGGCAGGCTGATTGCGGAACGTTACTGGAAAGAGGGGAAAGCATGCCCCGTCGCGGCGACGTTTGGTCAGGATCCACTGATCTTCATGCTTGCATACACCAAGTCAAAATGGGGAACTTCGGAGCTCGACGTAGTCGGCGGATTCCGCGGCGCTGCGTTGGACGTTATCGAGGGGCCCCTCACAGGCCTGCCCATTCCTGCGCACGCGGAGATTGCTATCGAAGGCGAGATCCCGCCGCCATCCGAGCAGGTTCACACCGAAGGGCCGTTCGGCGAGTGGCCGGGATATTACGCTGTCAGCGGTAAGGGGTTCGCGGAGAAACAGCCGGTCATAAGAGTAAAGGCTGTCTACTATCGCAATGACCCGATCCTGATGAACATGGCGCCGCAATGGCCCGGCGCCCCCCATCATTCCGTGCGCTTCGAAGGCGGGATGCTTTGGCAGCAGCTTGAAGCAGCCGGTATTCCCGGAATAACGGGCGCCTATGTACACACCCCGTTCTTCGTCGTGGTGTCTATCCAGCAGAAATACGCAGGACATGCGCGCCAAGCTGGTCTCGCCGCTCTAAGTTGTGCAGCGACTGCGAGAAACGGGCGCTTTGTGGTTGTCGTTGATGACGATATAGACCCTTCCAATCTTCAGGAAGTTCTCTGGGCGATAACGACACGCGTGGATCCAGTCGAGGACATTCACACCGTCGCAAATTGCTGGGCGAGTCCGCTCGATCCGCGTATGCCACCAGATATGTGTGAGAACGGACCACACGTTAATTCACGAGCAGTCATCAGCGCGGTTCGCCCGTGGGCATGGCGAGACCGCTTCCCGATGGTCAACAGGATCAACAAGCAGCAGCGGGACGAGGTTGTGCAGAAATATAGCCATATTCTTCCATTCAAGAAGTAGCGAAGGCGAGCCAGCGATGACCGCTAAGGGTGCACGGTTAATCCCGAACGCGTCGTAAACGACAGGACGACGTGAGGAGCTATTCATGGAATTGTGCGCCCCGCCTGACTACAATACCCGTGCTCCCGTGGAACAATTGCCGCCCTTGTCATGCGATGTTCACTGCCACGTATTCGGGCCAGCAGAGAAGTTTCCGTATTGGGAGGGACGTCCGTACGATGCTCCAGATTGTCCAGTCGAACTTCTATGGAAGATGCACGCCACGCTCGGCTTCGAGCGCGGCGTTGTGGTGCAGTCCGCGATGCACGGCAACGACAATGCGGTTCTTCTTGATGCTTTGAGACGCTCGCAGGGACGCTATCGAGGTGTAGCAACACTCGGCGGGAATGAACGCGATATTGAGTTGGAGGCTCTCCACGAAGCTGGCGTTCGTGGCGTGCGATTCAATTTCGTGCGGTTTCTTGGCGGCCCCCCCGACAAGGACGTATTCGAACGCGTTCTACAAAGAATTACGCCGCTGGGCTGGCATGTCGTCATCCATGCTGGTGGCGAAGACCTGCTCGAAAATGCGGATCTTTTTCGATCCATCAAGGCTCCGGTCGTACTGGATCACATGGGGCGCCCGGTCGTTGCTGAGGGTCCTCAGCAGAAAGGTTTCCGCTATGTTCTCGACAATGTTTCTCACCATGGTTGGTGGGTGAAACTTTCAAATGGAGAGAGGCTGTCGAAGGCCGGGCAGCCCTGGCTGGATGTCAGGCCATATGCGCAGGCGCTGATCGCGGCTGATTCAAGCAGGCTTCTTTGGGGCACGGATTGGCCACATCCGAAATATGCAGGAAAGCCGCCGAACGATGCTGACCTCTTGAACCTTCTTTACAGCTACACAAGCGACCAGTCAGTTCTGAGAAAAGTCCTCGTGGAGAATCCTGCCCAATTGCTGGGCTTTCCCACCTAGCGCTGTCATATCGCCAGAGACGGATACAGGTCCTTCGCCGTTTTGCAAAAAATCCAGGTGCGATCTTCCTGGGACAAGCAGGCGAGTCTCTGCCTCGCGGTGGTGAGTAGCTGCACGAGACCGCCTTGAGATGCCGGATAGTTGGACCCCCACGCGATCCTCGCGGCTCCAAACTCCGCGACTAACTTGGGAAAGAAAGTCTGTGGTGTGGCAAGCCCTTCCGTCGATTCGTGGAATGTGCGCGGTGTCCCCTTTAGGTAGATGTTTTCGAACGCAGCCATCGCAAAAAGGCTGACTGCCTTCGAATATGGTGGGCCATCCGAAATGTCGGGCCTGGCGAGATGATCAAGAATGATCTTCACGTTGGGAAAACGTTTTGCGAGCCCTGCTACCTGCGCCAGGCCAATCGGTCCCGTCTGGATACTGATTGGCAAATTCAGTTCGCCGCACATCTCCCATACTGGAAATGAACTTCTGTCGTCGAGCGTGCTCGTGTCGAAACTCCGGACGCCGCCGGTGAAAATCCTCACTCCAGCGAGGCCATGAGGTATCGCGTTGAGAATATGGGATGGCGCCCGCGCATCCAGCAGATCGAAAGAGCAAACGGCGGCAAAGCGCCGTCGATCCGTCATGACAGAATCGAGCAAGTAAGTATTGTCGTACCCGTAGCATGTCGATACTTGCGCAATAGCGGCCCGTGATACCCCTGCCTCGTCCATTGAAGCTGCAAGTCGATGTATCGGCATTGGTCGCTCGCGCGACCAGTCCGACTGAGAACCAAAAAGCGGCGACAATGGATACCTTGAACAATCCTCCGAGATCACGTGGGGGTGAATGTCGATAACCTCGTGATCCGCCTCCTCCTTGCCAGCCATCAGAGCGACCATTTGCGAGCTATTTCATCCTTGAACTGTTGCGGGAAACAATTGACGCGTGGAAATTCGTCAATCCAGGAATACGGACGGCATGCGTCGATCAACACACGATCCATCGTGTACCCATGGCGAAGCGTTGTCTGGCCCGGCGCCATGTTTCGCCTCGAAGGAGGGATCGCGGGATCCGCAGGGGACGTCCAGACCCCACGGATAATATCCACCATGTCCGAAGGATCACACCGCGTGGACATTGCCCAGATCACATCGTGAATGTTCGTTACGTCGACATCTTCATCAACCACAACGACAAACTTCCCACCATATGCGCCGGCGCGTGTTCCGACTGCCGCCGCCAGTGTTTGCCTTGAATGCCCTTGATACGCCTGCTTAATCGAGATGACGACGAACGGCCCCACCACGCCGCCATAAACAAACGACCATACGCCCGTCACTCCCGGCACACCGGCTGCATCCAGTTGCTCCCACAGCGAGGCGCAGCCCAGAGGAAGCGAAAGATAGTGATTGGGAGGCTTCATCGGCGGCATTCCGAGCAGAACCGGGTTATTACGATAGTATATCGCCTTGATGTGCATCAACGGCACTTCACCGGTCGTGGTGTCCGCATAATATCCGGGCCACTCGCCAAAGGGACCCTCCTTGGGCAGCGATCCGGGAGTGAACGGCGGTATCTCTCCCTCAAGCACGATCTCTGCACGAGCAGGAACAGGAAGTCCGTAGATGGGAGTCTTTACGACCTCAAGCGGCTCACGGCGTAAGGCGCCAGCTATATGGTACTCCTCCTGATGAGGAGACAATGAAAGTACGGAAGACAGAAAAACCAGCGGCTCTGTGCCGAGGACGACAGCAACCGGACAGGGCTTGCCCTGAGCGTGGTATTTCTCCATCGCCATGCGTCCGTGCTTGCCCTTGTTCATCTTGATACTGATCTGGTCTCGCCCCTGCACCATGCATCGATAAGTGCCCAGATTGGTAGTTTGCGCCTCCGGATCCGTGGTGACAACACAGCAGCCCGTGCCGATATATCTGCCGCCATCTTCATCGTGCCATTTGGGCGCTGGAAATGTCAGTACATCTATGTCGTCGCCGACTATGCTGTTTTCAAAGATTGGTCCGCTAGCGACGACGAGCGGGGCCAGGGGCTTCATGTCCTTCAGCCTGTCCCGCCACTTCTGCAACAATTCAAGACCATGAATCCCCGGCCCAAAGCCGAGCGCCACGCCAAAGCGATCATGAGTCCGAAATCCGTTCGTGAGGATCCTGAACCCCTTCGGATAGCTTTTAATCTCGTCGAACAGAAGCGCAGGCCCCTCACTGTCGCTGACGACTTCCGTGATCGCGCCAACCTCCAGATTCCAGTCGGCGCCGTTGATACGCCGCAGCTGACCAATGGCCTCCAGATCCGCAATGAATGTACGCAAATCGCCGGAATTAGATTGGCTGTCCATAAGACTCCCTCTCGTATAAATTGGACTTCTTGCCAGCAACGCGCCAAGAAGGACCATTGACAAAATGCTTCCATACCATAACGTTTGAGTCAAGAAACGCAGCTTATATCAGCTATCAAAGGCGATATCGGCAAAAGGGGGATGCATGCGCAGAAGCTCAATGCTTTCAGTAGTGTCGGTCTTCACTGCATTTTTCGCGAGTGGAGCTTCTGCACAGTCGCCGTACGAAGGAAAAGTAATTCATCTCATCCTTGGCGCCTCGGGCGGTTATGAATCGTATGCACGCGCTCTTGCCAATCATTTACCCAAACACATACCAGGCTCTCCTACTGTAATCGTCAGGGCGATGCCCGGAGCCGCCAGCATGGCCGCCGCCAACCACCTGTTCAATGTTGCAGCGCCAGATGGGTTGACCATCGGGACCTTCGTCAAATCCATTCCGTTGGCGCCAATGCTTGGCGACAAGGCTGCGCGTTACGATCCCAAGAAATTTACCTGGATCGGGAGCTCCAGCTCCTATCTCGATGATGCGTATTTTCTAATTGTTCGATCGGATTTCAATATCAAATCGGTTGACGAACTGCGCAGCAGAACAACACCCCTGAAACTAGGGTCAACCGGGCCATCCTCTGACGCCGACATTGGCGCTCGAATAATTGGCAATGTGCTGGATATCAAATTCAGAATTGTGCGTGGCTACAAGGGTACGCCCAACATCGCACTCGCTATCGAACAAGCAGAGATGGACGGCATGATGATCGGCATCTCGTCCCTGAACTCAGTCCGCCCGGACTGGCTAAAGGGCCCCTCTTCGCTGCAGTTTCTCCTGCAGTTCGGATACGGTGGCGCAGGGCGCCATCCGGCACTTCCCAATGCTGTGAGGATTGATGAACTAGCGCGAAATGACGATGATCGAGCGATGTTTGATCTTCTTCAATCATCTTTCAAAATGGCTCGTCCATTTGCAGCGCCGCCTGGCACTCCGCCGCAACTGGCGAAGATTTTGCGGGACGGCTTCATGGCGACTCACAGGGACAGCGCTTACCTCGAAGAGACAAACAAGCTCAATCTTGATGTGAGCCCGGTATCAGGTGAGGACCTGGAAACTCATATAAGTAAGCTTATGCAGACTCCTTCGAGCGTCGTAGAGCGGTACACCTCTGCGCTCAACCGAACGAACGATTGAGATGGACGGCTTTCATGGCCGTTACCGCTTAAATGCTTCCCATGAATTTTTTGGCGCGCTCAATACTGGCAGGGGAGAGATTGTAGGATCTCTCGACAAATGCCTGGATGTCCCCGGGGCTTGA
>CANMLK010000163.1 GCA_947498445.1 Beijerinckiaceae bacterium | reverse complement strand
AAATTATCACGATTGCTGCTGTCCTGCATCAATTTGGCAAGCATGACGTGAAGTACTATCAAGGCATAGGCAACGTATACAGCCATATGGAGCCATTTCCAGAGACCGGGCGTGAATTTGGAAAGCCAGAAGTCGTGGCTGCTAAACGCCATCAGCGCGAGAATGACTACGGCGCCGAGACCGAGCAGTTCGAACGGAAATCCAACTTCGGCGGCCGACTTTGTGCCGGAAATAATTGCCGCGAGCGGAGTATCTCCGTCACTCTCGAGCACTTCACCGATCCCAAACGCCGCATGGATAGCGGCGGCCAAGAACATCATCACGCCAAGATGCCGACGGTTGTACAACACGGGCAGAAAACGTCGGTCTAGCCGGGTCAGGGGCCCAATCGCGAGGATGACGTGCAGCATGATCAGAGCCGCGGTTCCGAAGGCACCCATCAGAACGCCGGACAACTCCGGCTCCGGTTGGCCCCGGAGACCTAGAAAGACATAGCCGCCGATCCAGACGACTAAGAAGCCAAGAATAATTGCATCGTAAAGAAATTTACGCGCATTCCAATCAACCAGCTTGAACTCAGCCGACATAAGATCACCTGTTGTAAATTAAGAAGCCAAGTAGGATGGTGTCTTAATGACGCTTGCGAACGGTTCAGTAGATAAGAGCGCGCTTGCACTCATTTGCGGGCGCAGGGTCAGGACCAAAACGAGGGCCAGAATTATGAGAGGGCCGACGATTAGCCAGAAACGGAGATGTACGCGGCGGTGTGTGCGCTTCATGGCTGGGTTTTCCAATGGATAAGACTCGCGCCGTCATGAAATTTGAACTCTTTGGCGATCCAATTCCCGTCCTTCGGCAGTGGATAATCGGCCGCGCTGGCTGGGATAGCACACAATGCTGCGGCTGCGCTGAAAAGGATTGTGCTCATCAGATGACGCAAATACATGGCGGTTCTCCATAGGAAAAGTTTATTCAGTCGCGGCTGCGTAAGAAATTCCGGGGATGAGCTTGCCCGGGTTTGGCGTCTCCCTTGGCGATTTGACTATGCTGCCTTTCTTCCTTCCTCGCCAAGCCCCTTTCTTTCATTGGCCTTCGCCTTTTCGAAGTTCACGGGGCTGAGATATCCCAGCGTCGAATGAAGGCGGCGATGATTGTAGAACTGGAGCCAATCCATGATCTCGTCCTTTGCCATTCGCCTGCTAGAGCATTTTCCCAACTGAATGAATCGTAGGGGAGCTCTCGATGTCCATTTACCGGCCCCCGCCGTCTCGATTCGTTAGGCGGGTGCATCCTCGCGTATTAACCGGCGGTAGTCGATGTTTTTGGATCGGCTTGTTTAACACGAGTGCGAGAAGCCTGACTGCTTCCGGTCTAAGCTGGGTCGTGGATGGGCAAAGAGCGCACGGTCCGAGAGCGGGCCGGGGCCTGCTTTCACATCGGCGACGGATCAATGGGGGTTCAGAACAAAAGGAAAGAAATGATTCCGTTCTCAGAGCCGCGCGAATGAACCGCAAGGACATCGAGCTTCCCATGCGCTTCCCAATAGATTTTCTGGGAAGTGCAAGTCACGTCGCGCGAGTCTAAGTGATTGAGATCAGTGGTACCACCTCCCGGGCTCGAACCGGGGACCCCCAGATCCACAATCTGGTGCTCTAACCAACTGAGCTAAGGCGGCCTGCAAAGTCGAGCGGAACCTAGTTGGCCCGCCGCCAGATTGCAAGCGCCGACGCAACTGGATTTTCAGTTTCGCAAGAAGTCGAACGCACGCCGGGCTTATCCGGCGCGCCATACGTCGTGTTGCGTTAGCCGGCCGCGCCAAAGGTGCGGGCGAAAGTCTGGTTGATCGGCGCGAAGGAACGGGCTGACAATTCTTCGGCCAGCTTGGCGAACTCACGGGTCTGCGCGTTCATGGTCTCGAACTGCTTGCGCATGAACTCGGTTTGAACCGCGACCACGTCCGGCAACGTCAACGCGCTCGCGAGGGCAGAGAAATAATCGAGCGCCGCGTCGGCAGAAGCCTTCATCACGTTGAAAGCCTTCATGTTGATGTCGCCGACGCCTGAACTTGCGGCCACGACTGCGGCCTCAAGTCCAGACTTCGCATCGCCAGCAGCTTCCTGCACGCGACCAAGGGCCGCCTGAGCCTGATCAAGCGTCGCTTGCGCTGACTGGCCGACAGCTTCGCCAACGCGCTCAGCTTCGGCCGTCATCGTCTGGGCGATTTCGGCCGGGGCGGCAGAGGGTGCGGGCGCATCGGCAACGGAGTTTTGCGCCGTTGCGTTGCTGTCGCTAAGTGAGCGCCCTTTTTTCTTCAGGCGGGTCGAGCTACTACTTCTTGACACCGGTCACCTTTGAGACGGCTTCGCCCATTTCGCGGGCCTGATGCTGAACCGCTTCCATCTGCTGCTTCAGGTACTCGGCCTGGAGCGACAGAACTTCCTGGATATCTTTGGCGTGAACGAGCTTTTGGGCCAGGTCAAACGCAGCGTTGACGTTGGTTTCAGCAAAGGACACCGCCTTGGCGCCGACGTCCTTCATGCCAGCGCCCGCCGGGTGCTCGATGCTTTCGGTCGTCTTCTGGACAGCGCCCATGAACCCTTCGAACGCCTTGCGAGCCTGAACGACGCTGCGCTCTGCGAGTTCCCGCATTTCCGTTGGAATCTGCGGCTGTGTGAATTCGGCCATGGCTCTATCTCCCGATATGTCCGCTTGTGCAGAATGGATTGAACGGACCAATTGTTTCGCCTACATCGATTATATAAAGGCGCCTATGCTGCAGTGCAATATAGACGCCGAAGATTTTTTGCAGTGCGTCATCGGCATTAAGCATGAATCCGACCTCGTGGGGCAAAGTGGGCCCGGTCAATGGACCGGGGGAACCTGACAGGTTAAGGATCTGTTAAGCGCAGATGGCTGGATCAAGCCCGTGCAAGGGAAACCCGCGAGCAATGACGCAGGCCACACACGACCCGAAGGCCATCGCAGCCGCGCTCGCCGATCCGGCGTTTTGCGCGCTTGCGAACGGCCCGGTGCTCGTGGCGGGCGGCTCGCCTGCCCGCATCTTGCACGCGAGCGATCCATTGCTGGCCCTCTTCGGGGCGCACGATCTGGTTGCGCTCAACCAGCGAATTTTTGAAGGTGCCGAGCCGGGCGCCCGGCGTCTTGCAGACCTCGCCGCCAACTTGCCGCAGGGACAGCCCAGGCTGGAGCGGTTGCGTTTTTACGTCGGCGGCGTCTCTGAGGCGATCACCTTTCAATGCAAGCAGGTCTCTGGTGCGTCCAATATGTTTGTCGCCGCAGCCATTGGCGTGCGGCCAGCGCTTCTGACCCGCGCGCCGATGCGAGCCCCTTCGCTGGCGAAAGATGCGTCTCCAGCGTTTCCCCTGCTCGTTGCGGCCGCGCCAGCCGAAGTTGTTTTGCCAACGCAGACGGCGGCGCCAAGTGATCTTCCCGCGCCTCGTGCGCCGGAGATGCGTCCGACAGGCAGCGTGCGCTTTTTGTGGAAGTGTGACGCGGACGTGCGCTTCACGAGTTTCGACCACACGGGCAGCCATGCGCTTGGCGTTGATCCGGACGCACTGCTCGGGCGCAGCGTTCTGGAACTCGCTGGCCTGCCGGGTTTTGATCCAGACGGGCGCCTTTGCGCGGCTCTCATGCGTCGTGAGACGTGGAGCGGCATTGAGGTGAACTGGCCCATAGGCGACGGCGACGAGGCGGCGCCTGTGGTGATGGGCGGGTTGCCGACCTTCAATCGCGAGCGCGTTTTCACCGGATACAGCGGGTTTGGCGTTGTCCATCTCGACCGCGTGACCAAGCGCATGCCGCCGGGCAACGACTTGCTCGCTGCTGATATTGCAGAAGAGACTGCGCCGCAGGTGCTTTTGGAAGATGAGCCCAGCCAGATCGCCGAGGCTGAATTGGCGTCTGCGGGTGACATGGCCGCGGTGGCTCACATGACTGCCGAAGCTAACTTGCCCGCCGAAGCTAACTTGGAAGCTGAGATGGCCAAAATCGCGGCGCACATTGAAGAGCCATCGCTGTTCGATGCGCTCGACGCCGAGGATGTCGGCCCCGAGCCATCGACGGAAAGCGATGCTGACCTCACCGACGACCACGTTGCGAAATCGCAGGCTGAGCGGGCTTTCCCGCCGCTGGAGTTTAGTTCTCGCCCTGCCGCTCCTGTCGTGGCCGCCTTTACGTCGCAAAATGTTGTGCCGCTGAATGCATGGAAGACCGGTACCCAATTCTCAGGGCAGGCGCCCACAAATGTCCTCACTAACGTGACACCGCAACCCGCTACGCCGCAGGCGCCTGTCGCCACCGCAGGCGAGGCGCGAGAGGTCAATTCGAAAGACGAATTTCCCAGCCGCGAAGGCGAGGAAGAAGAACTCGTCAGGCTAACGCCCACCGAACGTCACGCCTTCCGCGAGATCGCGCGTGCGCTGGGCGCCCGCATCGAGGACGCGGAAAAACGCCGGGTGCGCCGCGACGAGCGCGCGAGCGACGAACGCAAAGCTGAGCCGGCGCGCACGCCCCTCCACAGCGAGGCCGACCGCACCGCGCGCGGTCCGGAGCGCCCCACTGAGCGCGCTCCTGTCTTCACGGCGCCCACGCCCTCGCAGGATGTGGCGACCCGTCGGTTGCTCGATCGCATCGACGCGGCGCTGATGGTGTGCCGCGAAGGCGAGGCCGTGTTTCTCAACAAGGCGCTTCTCGACACGCTCGGCTACGACAGCTTTGCGGACTTTATGTCTGCAGGCGGCGTGACACGCATGTTCCGCGGTCGGGCGCCCGATGTTACGACCAGCGCTGGCGCTGTTCCAGTGGCGCGCAGAGATGGCGAGATCGTCGCGCTCGAAGGCAAGCTCACCACCATTGAGTGGGACGGCGCGCCGGCAATGCTCACCACGTTTCGCCGCCCTGCGGACACGGAGCTGACGACGCGCTATCGCGCGCTTGAACTTGATTTGCGCGCGAGAGAGACGGAAGGGCGCGAGCTGCACGCGATCCTCGACACCGCGACCGACGGCGTCGCAATCCTCGATGCAGACGGGCGAATTCTGGGCCTCAACCGCTCGGCTGAAGCGCTTTACGGATATGAGCAAAACGAAGTCGCTGGGGAATCCTTCACGATCCTGTTCGCGACGGAAAGCCATCCTGCCGCGATTGATTATCTCAGCGGACTGAAGACCAACGGCGTGCGCAGCGTGCTCAACGATGGCCGTGAAGTCATGGGCCGCGCGCGCCAGGGCGGCGTCATCCCCGTCTTCATGACGATTGGCCGTATTGGCGTCGAGCCGGCCTCAAAATTCTGCGTTGTCATGCGCGACATGACCCAGTGGAAAAACGCCGAGCGCGACCTGAAAGACGCGCGCCGCACCGCTGAAGAGGCAAGCGCGCTTAAATCTGATTTTCTGGCGAAAATAAGCCACGAGATTCGCACGCCGCTGAACGCCATCATCGGCTTCACCGAAGTCATTCTCGAAGAGCGGTTCGGCCCCATCGGCAACGACCGCTATAAGGATTATCTCAAGGACATTCACGCCTCTGGCGCGCTCGTGATGAGCCTCGTCAACGACCTGCTGGATCTCTCGAAGATCGAGGCGGGCAAGCTCGAACTGAATTTCGGCAGCGTCGACGCCAATCGCGTGATCAACGAATCCGTCTCGATGATGCAAGCGCAGGCGATCCGCGAACGGGTCATCATCCGCCTGTCGCTCGCGCCTCACTTTCCCAACATCGTCGCGGACGAGCGCGCGCTGCGGCAGATCGTTCTCAATCTCCTGTCGAACGCGGTGAAGTTCAACCAGCCGGGCGGACAGGTGATCGTCTCCACAGCGTTGACCGACGCGGGCGCCGCCGTGTTGCGCGTGCGCGATAACGGCGTCGGCATGAGCGAAAAAGAGGTCGAAATCGCGCTCGAGCCTTTCCGGCAGATCCAGACGTCGCGCCACACAAAAGGCACCGGCCTTGGCCTGCCGCTGACGAAAGCGCTTGTGGAAGCCAATCGCGCCGCCTTCACCATTCGCAGCCGGAAGGATGAAGGCACGCTTGTTGAGGTGTCTTTCCCCTCAACCCGCGTGCTTGCGGAATAATCCGCCAAGCAACTAGCCGATCAATTCCGCTTTGCCCTGCCCGCGCCGCACGCGCACCTGCGCGAGCGTGCCAAGCTGCGGCTGCGTCTGCGCGCGCGCATCAATTGTGCGCAACGTAATGCGCGCCTCTTGCGGCGTGACATTGACGACGCCATAGCCGCGGTGCTCGGAGTTAGCTACCTTGCAATGGGGATTGATCGCGCGATCCCGATCCATCGCTTTTTGCGAACGGCCCGAAAGCGACGATATGCTTGTGCCCGTAAACTCTGCAGCGACCACGGGCGATGAAACATCGAACTGGTTTGCGTGAACGTCCGCCACCCAATTGCGATGGATATCGCCGCCCACGATCAGCGTGCGGCGCGGCGCATGTTGTTCGATCATCGAAATCACCCGCTTGCGCGCGTCAGGGTATCCATCCCATCGATCGAGTGAACTGCGATGCGCCTCACCCTTGGGATAAGCATCCGTGGTGAAACGCGTTTGCTGGCCGATGATGTTCCACGCAGAATCCGAGCCTTGTTGTAGCCCTTCAGCAAGCCAATTCTCCTGCGCGGCGCCGAGCATCTGTCGCGAGGCCGCCTTGTCTGACACGCAAGCTGCGGCGTTGTCTTGCCTGTTCGCACCGCAAAGCGGCGGCGTGCGATACTGGCGCGCATCAAGAAGATGCAAGCGCGCAAGATTGCCAAAATCAAGACGATCATAAATACGCAAGCGCGCATCGCGCTTCAGGCCTTCAAGCGCGCCGATCATTTTAGAGGCGCGCAGCGGCATGTGTTCGTAATAAGCGCGGTAGCCCGCCACGCGCAGGGTCTGGAAGTCAGCGTCAGCAATATCGGAAAGGTCGCCGGTGTAATTGTTCTGAACCTCGTGATCGTCCCACGTGACAAGCCATGGACAGACCCTGTGCATCTCCTGCAGCAACGGGTCGCTGCGATAGCCGGCGTAGAGATCGCGATAATCCTCCAGCGACCGCGCGTTACGGACGGGATGCGGACGCACCGCACTTTTCGCATTGGCGCGCCGCTCGTAAATGTAATCTCCCAGAAAGAGCACGAAGTCCGGCTCCTCGCGCGCCATATGCGCGTAAGCCCAGTAATGCCCGACATCAAACCGCTGGCACGAGGCGTAAGCAAAACGCATATTCGATGTAGCGGCGCCCCGCGCGGGAAAGGTTCTTGTGCGCCCGCGCGGGCTCGTCGCGCCCATCGCGGCAAATTCATATTCGTACCAGCGGTCCGGCTTCAGGCCTGTCACTTCGGCATGAATTGAATAAGCAAACTCGGCAGGAGCTTCCTGTTCGCCAGACGCGATGGGGGCCGATGCGCCTTCCTCGAATACTCTCCACGTCACGCTTGCGGAGCCGCGCAGCCCCTGGGGCGATAATCGCGTCCACAGAACAAACCCATCCGCCGCAGGCGAGCCACTGGCGACGCCAAGGGGAAAGCGCTCGCTTGCCGGAGCCGCAAACGCTTTGCGTGCGCCAAAGCCAGAAGCGCTGATGCCTGAAACACCAAGGGTTGAAACACTCAGCCCCGCGAACATTTTGAGAAGTTGACGGCGATGGACGCTCATTGCGCGACCTCAAGGCGAAGCAGAATGCACAAGCTTATCATTGATGCTGCATGAGTCGAAGTTGACGCGTCAGGCCCCGCGCCCCAAGCTTTTGACGGGCGTCAACCGCACGGCGTCGCCTTCACGGCTCACGTCGCTGCACAGCAGACTGGATCAGACGCCATGACCATCCGCAATCTTAACCGCCTGTTTCAGCCCCGCTCGGTGGCGCTTGTCGGCGCGAGCGCGCGTGCGGGCAGTCTTGGCGCGGCTGTTCTCGCGAATTTGCGAAATGGCGGTTTTCGCGGCAGCTTGCACCTCATCAATCCGCGGCATCGCGACATTGGCGGCATCGCGTGCGCGGCGCGCCTGACCGACCTGCCGACGCCGCCAGATCTCGTGGTCATCGCGGCGCCGCGCAACAAAGTCATGGAGATTGCAGAGGAAGCCGCGGCCTTGGGCGTTCCCGCCGCCGTGGTTATCACCGCCGACCCGAGCCATGGGCCGGACTCGCTGCGCATGCGGCTCAAGGAACTGGCTGCGCGCACGGGCATGCGCATTGTCGGTCCAAATTGTCTTGGCGTGCTGTCGCCCCGCGCGGGGCTTGACGCGAGTTTTGCAGCGCATCGCGCGCCGCCGGGCGATCTGGCTGTCATCTCGCAATCGGGAGCCATCACAGCGTCGCTTCTTGCATTTGCAGCAACGCGGCGGGTCGGATTTTCCGGCCTTGTCTCGATCGGCGACACAGCAGATGTCGACTTCGACGATCTTCTTGACTGGTTCGCAATCGATCCCGCGACACGCGCTATCCTGATGTATGTCGAGGCGATCACCGACGCCAAGGCGTTCATGTCGGCGGCGCGCGCAGCCGCGCGCGTGAAGCCCGTCATCGTTATCAAGGCTGGCCGCAGCAGCGGCGCAGCGCGCGCCGCCGCCACACACACCGGAGCGCTGACCGGCGCCGACGATGTCTACAGCGCAGCCTTTCGGCGCGCCGGCGTGCTGCGCGTGAATGACATCGATGAATTGTTCGCGGCCGCAGAAACGCTCGGCCGTATCGCACCCTTCAAGGGCGACAGGCTCGCGATCCTCACCAACGGCGGGGGACTTGGCGTTCTCGCAGTGGACGAACTTGCCGCCCTCGGGGGCAAGCTCGCGACGTTCGCGACCGGCACAATCGAGAAACTGGACGGTCTAATGCCGTCCACATGGTCGCGCGCCAACCCCGCCGACATTGTAGGCGACGCCGACGCTGCGCGCTTTGCCGTCGCGCTCGGGCCCATTCTCGACGATGCAAACTGCGACGCAACGATGATCATCCATTGTCCTACCGCGCTCTCGAAACCCGTGGAGGTCGCCCGCGCTGTGGTCGACACCGTGCTAGAGCGGATTCCTTTCAGACTGCATCGTAACCTGCTGCGGCGAAGTAATTGGCGCACTCCTTCGGTTCGAACTTGCCGATCAATTCACCGATTGCGTTCCACAATCCCTCGACGGTTCGTTCCGAGGCCTTGCGCAGCAGCGCCT
>CANMLK010000162.1 GCA_947498445.1 Beijerinckiaceae bacterium | reverse complement strand
CACGCCCGATCCCATTACTTTGCATCGGACCATCGACAGGCTTGCGGGAGAGGGCTTTTCACACTTGGCGATGGAAGCGTCGTCGCACGGACTCGATCAACGGCGCCTCGATGGCGTGCGTCTGATGGCGGCCGGGTTCACCAATCTGTCGCGCGATCATCTTGATTATCATCCCGACATGGAATCCTACCTCGCCGCCAAGATGCGCCTGTTCGATGATTTGCTGGACAAAGGCCAGACAGCAGTGATTGACGCTGATGGTGACTATGGCTCGCGCGTGATCGACGCCTGCCGCGCGCGTGGGCTGAACGTCTTCACCATTGGCGCCAAGGGCGAAGACTTGCGGCTTGTTGAAGCTGAATCCGCCACCGCTTCAACACGTCTCGTGGTGGAGCATGACGGCAAGCGGCGAGATATTGTTTTACCCCTCGCAGGGGCTTTTATGGCGTCCAACGCGCTTGTGGCGGCAGGTCTGTGTATCGCATCGGGCGACGATGTCGATGCAGTCTTGACCGCGCTGGCGTCGTTGCAAGGGGCGCCAGGACGCCTGGAAAAAGTCGGCGAACGGCACGGTGCGCCAGTCTTCGTCGATTACGCGCACAAGCCCGACGCGCTTGAAAAAGTGCTCGCGGCGTTACGGCCGATGACGACGGGTCGGTTGATCGTCGTCTTCGGTTGTGGCGGAGACCGGGACCGCGGCAAGCGCCCGATCATGGGCGCCATTGCGACGCGCGCGGCCGACGTTGTGATCGTCACCGACGACAATCCGCGCTCTGAAGAGCCAGCGGCCATTCGCGCAGAAATTTTGAAGGCGGCGCCGGGCGCGCTTGAGATTGGCGAGCGCGCGAGCGCGATCACGCACGCCGTTGCGATGCTGCGCGCGGGAGACGCGCTCGTCATCGCGGGCAAAGGGCATGAAACGGGACAAAAAATCGGCTCGATAACGTTGCCGTTTTCAGATCACGACGCTGCGCGGCATGCGCTTGCGGAGGCAGAATGAACGAGACTTATCTCTGGACAGGGCTTTCTCTTGTCACGCCGCTCGAAGCGCGCGTGCGCGGCGCGTTGCCGGCTGGCGTTCTGGGCGTCTCCATCGACAGCCGCACAATTGAGCCCGGCGATCTGTTCATCGCCATCAAGGGTGAGAACAGTGATGGGCATGACTATGTGCGCCGCGCATTCGAAAATGGGGCCGGCGCCTGCGTTGTGGATGAAGATCACGTTGATTCACTGTCCGGCGTTGGGCCGTTGTACATTGTAAAAGATACACTAGGCGCGATGGAGCGCTTGGGCGCAGCTTCGCGTCAGCGATCGCGCGCCTGGGTATGCGCTATCACCGGCTCGGTGGGAAAGACATCCACGAAAGAGGCTCTGCGGCTGGTACTTTCGCATTTCGGGCGCACGCACGCCTCAGTCGCCTCCTATAACAATCATTGGGGCGTGCCTCTTACGCTTTCGCGTATGCCTGTGACCACTGACTATGGCGTTTTCGAAATCGGCATGAACCACGCGGGCGAAATCCGTCCGCTCGTTGCAATGGTTCGCCCCCACGTCGCAATCGTCACGACAATCGCGCCGGTCCATATGGAAAACCTGGGTTCGCTTGACAGAATCGCGGACGAAAAGGGTGAAATTTATTCCACGCTTGCGCCCGAAGGCGTGGCGATCATTCCCGCAGACGCGCCCAATGTGGAGCGCCTTATTGCGGCGGCGGATCGCTCGCAAGCCGCTCGCAAGCTGACATTTGGAGAATCTGCAGTCGCCGACATGCGGCTGGTTTCGTTCCGCGCTGATCCGCGAGGGTCAGATGTCGAAGTTATTTTTGAAGGGCAAACTTACTATTATCGCGTTGGCGCGCCTGGACGTCATCAGGCGATGAATTCGCTGATTGTCTTGCTGACAGCGCATTGCTTTGGTTGTCAAATCGAAGAGGCTGCGTCGCGTTTGGCCGAATACACAGCGCCTGTCGGACGCGGTCAGCAGTCGACACAGCGCACGCGCGACGGGGAGTTTCTCCTCATTGACGAAGCCTACAACGCAAATCCTGCATCTATGCGTGCTGCGCTTGGCGTACTTGGCGACGCGCCGTTGGGCGCGGGCGGGCGCAGGATTGCGGCGCTTGGCGACATGCTCGAGCTTGGCGATCAGGCGCAGCGTTTGCATGATGAACTGGCGGAGCCCATCCTGCTCAACGGCGTTGATCTCGTCTATGCGGCGGGGCCGATGATGAAGGGGCTTTTCGACAACTTGCCGCCGGAAAAGAAAGGCCTTTGGGCGCCTGCTTCTGTGGATATCGAACAGGCGCTGATCGGGGAGATCAGGGCTGGTGACGCCGTGATGATCAAGGGTTCCAACGGTAGCCGTATGGGCCCCATTGTCTCCGCCATTCGCAAACATGCCGCTGAAGCGGCAGGCGAGGTCTGAAATGTTATACTACTTGGCCGACTACGCGCACGTCTTCGGCCCGCTGAACGTCTTTCGCTACATCACCTTTCGCGCTGGCGGCGCGACGGTGACAGCATTGCTGATCGTTTTTCTGTTCGGGCCCGCGATGATCAACGCGCTGCGCCTTAAACAGGGCAAGGGCCAGCCCATTCGCGCGGATGGTCCCCAGTCACATCTCATCACAAAAGTAGGCACGCCGACCATGGGCGGCCTGATGATCCTGTTTGGCACCATTTGCTCGATGATCTTGTGGGCCAATCTGCAAAATGCGTTTGTCTGGATTGTCATGTTCGTGACCATTGGCTTCGGCGCCATTGGTTTCTACGACGACTATCTGAAAGTGAAAAAGCAGACGCATGACGGCTTTTCCGGCCGCGCCCGGCTAGGCGTGGAAGCAATGATCGCGTTGCTCGCCAGCATCGCGATGATGAAATTCGGCCCAGCCACGATCACGGGGCTGGCTGTCCCGCTCGTCAATGGATACGTGGTGGATATGGGACATTTCTTTGTCCTGTTCGCCATGCTTGTGATTGTCGGCTCAGGCAATGCTGTCAATCTCACGGACGGTTTGGACGGACTTGCGATTGTGCCGGTCATGATCGCAGCGGGCACATTCGGTGTCATTGCCTGGGTTGTCGGCAACGCAATTTTCTCCAGTCATCTGGGCGTCAACTTCGTGCCGGGCACCGGTGAGTTAGCCGTCGTCTGCGGCGCTGTTATCGGCGCGGGCCTGGGCTTTCTCTGGTTTAACGCGCCACCGGCGTCCATCTTCATGGGCGACACTGGTTCGCTGGCGCTTGGCGGCCTGCTTGGAACCACTGCTGTTGCGGTGAAGCACGAGATCGTGCTCGCAATTGTGGGCGGGTTGTTCGTTCTGGAAGCGATGTCAGTTATTTTGCAAGTCAGCTTTTTCAAGATGACAGGCAAACGCATTTTCCTGATGGCTCCCTTTCACCATCACCTTGAAAAATTGGGGTGGAAAGAGCCGCAGATCGTTATTCGCATGTGGATACTTTCGTTCGTGCTCGCGATGATCGGGCTCGCGACCCTTAAGGTGCGGTGAGGATAACGCGATGCTTTCACGCGCAGAACAATCCTTCTTCTCCGACTGGTGGTGGACCGTAGATCGCTGGCTCATCGCAGGCTTGTGCACGCTCATGGTGCTCGGTGTCGTGTTCACAATGGCGGGCAGTCCCCCGGTTGCGGAGCGACTTAGTTTGCCGACGTTCCACTTCGTCAATCGGCACCTGGCTTATCTTGTGCCCGCAGGAATTATCATGGCGGGAGTTTCGCTTTTGACGCCGCGGGGCGTACGACGCGTGGCGCTGATTGGTTTCACGGTGGGGATGCTCGGCGTGTTGGCCGCCATCCAGTTTGGCGTCGAAATCAAGGGCGCGCGGCGTTGGGTGTTAGGCTTGCAGCCGTCAGAATTCGTGAAGCCTTGTTTCGTGATCCTTGCAGCCTGGGCTTTTTCGGAAGGCGCGCGTCGACGCGACGTGCCGGGGACAGCATTTGCGCTACTTCTTTTGCCCGCGACCATCATACCCTTCATGCTTCAACCGGATTTTGGACAGACGGTTCTTGTCAGCATCGTTTGGGGCGGATTGTTTTTTCTTGCCGGGCTTCACATCCTTTGGGTGGCCGGCATTGGAACGCTAGGAATTGCTGGTGGATATTTTGCTTACAAATTTCTGCCGCACGTCCGCGTGCGCTTCGACAAGTTTCTGAATTCTGGCGTCGAAACAGCTTCGACAAATCCGGGCAATTCTTTCCAGAGCGACGTTGCTGTGGACAGTTTCGTGCAGGGCGGCTGGTTGGGCAAGGGGCCGGGAGAGGGAACGCTCAAGCGCATTCTACCGGACTCGCACACCGACTTCATTTTCGCGGTGACGGGCGAAGAGTTTGGCGTTCTGGTCGCCTTCTTCCTGATGTCAGTGTTTGCGTTCATCGTGCTGCGTGGCTTCACGCTCGCCATGCGCAACGAAGATCCGTTTTGTCGCTTCGCCGCTGCTGGCCTCATCATGCTTTTTGGCCTTCAGAGCGCGATCAACATGGGCGTCAATCTGCATCTGCTTCCGGCAAAAGGCATGACGCTGCCGTTTATCTCCTACGGCGGGTCGTCGATGCTTTCTTTGGCGCTTGGCATGGGCTTTCTCATTGCAGTGACGCGACGACGTCCGCGATCCGCAATCATTGAGCGCGTCGCATGACGAGCGATCGTTGCATCCTTCTGGCGGCAGGAGGCACTGGCGGCCATTTGTTTCCCGCGGAGGCGCTTGCTAACGAACTCGCGCGTCGCGGCGTGGCGGTGGAGTTGGTTACCGACGACCGCGCGTTGAAATATGGCCAACAGTTTCCGGCTCGCGCCATTCACGCCATCACGTCCGCGACGCCAACGGGCGGCAACATATTGAGCAAGGCGGGCGCTATCGCAAAACTTGCGATTGGCGCATGGCAGGCGCGCAAACTGATCAAACGTCTCAAGCCTGCATGCGTGGTTGGTTTTGGCGGTTATCCAACCGCGCCACCGCTTGTGGCCGCAAGCCTGCTTGGCGCGCCCGCAATCTTGCATGAACAGAACGCGGTCATGGGGCGGGCCAACAGGTTTCTTGCGGGACGCGTGAAGCGCATCGCCACGGGCTTTCCGCGCCTTGAAGGCGCCAGCGCCGAGATTGCAGCGAAGGCCGTTCACACAGGCAACCCTGTGCGCCCGGCAGTGATAGCGGCGGCGCAAACGCCATACCCTGCGCTTGGCGATGGGCCTTTGCGCATCCTCGTCACAGGCGGCTCGCAAGGCGCGCGCGTCATGGCTGATGTCGTGCCGGCAGGCATTGGCGCGTTGGCGCCGGAGCTGCGTGCGCGGGTCTCCATCGTTCAGCAGGCGCGCGGAGAAGACGAGGCGCGCGTGCGCGAGGCTTACGCGCAGCTCGGCGTGCAGGCGGAAGTTGCGTCGTTCTTCAAGGATTTGCCGCAGCGCATCGCCGATGCGCATCTGGTCGTCAGCCGCGCAGGCGCCTCGACAGTGTGCGAACTGGCGGTGATTGGCCGTCCGGCCATTCTGGTGCCCTATCCGTTCGCGCTGGATCAGGACCAGGCGGCCAACGCGGCGGAGCTTGCCGCCAGCGGGGCTGTAATCGTGATCCGTCAGCCGGATTTTACGCCAGAACGGGTCGCGGCAGAGATTGCAGGCGCGTTTACGGACCCTGAGGGGTTGACGCGGCGCGCTGGCGCGGCCAAGAGCGCCGGGGTGCCGGATGCGGCGGCCCGCCTTGCCGATCTGGTGATGGCGACGGCCCAGCTCTGACCCGCGCTTCTTCGGCATTTTGAAGCGTCAGCGTATTGTTTTTCTGCCGCGTTTGTCCGTGTGAAGCCTTGCTGCTTGGCCGGAAGACGCTCTGGGAGCCTTTCATGAAATTACCCCGCGAACTCGGGCCCATCCATTTCATCGGCATCGGCGGCATCGGCATGTCCGGCATCGCGGAGGTTCTTCTCAATCAGGGCTATGCGGTGCAGGGCTCGGACGCCTCCGAGAACGCCAACGTGTTGCGCCTGCGCGAGCGTGGGGCGAGCGTGCATGTGGGGCACCATGCCGACAACATCGGCAAGGCTGAGGTGGTCGTCGTTTCCACCGCGATCCGCCGCGATAATCCCGAGCTGACGGCGGCGCGCGAGAAGCGCCTGCCCGTGGTGCGGCGCGCGGAAATGCTCGCCGAGCTGATGCGGCTGAAGCGCTCCGTCGCGGTTGCGGGCACGCATGGTAAAACTACAACCACCTCCATCGTTGCGGCGCTGCTTGATGCGGGCGGTTTTGACCCGACGGTCATCAACGGCGGCATCATCAACGCTTACGGCACCAATGCGCGACTGGGCGCGGGCGAGTGGATGGTGGTGGAAGCCGATGAGAGCGACGGCACATTTTTGAAGCTTCCCGCTGACATTGCGGTCGTCACAAACATCGATCCCGAGCATCTCGATCACTTCAAGACGTTTGACGCGATCAAGGAAGCGTTCCGCGCGCTCGTGGAGAATTTGCCGTTCTATGGTTTCGCCGTGATGTGTCTCGATCATCCCACGGTGCAGGAGCTTGTGGGACGCATCGAGGACCGGCGCGTGATCACCTATGGCGAAAATCCGCAGGCTGATGTGCGTCTTCTTGACGTCAATCTTGATGGTGGGGAGTCGCGCTTCAACGTTTTGTTGCGCGACCGTGCGACTTCGCAGGCGACCTATATCGAGAATCTACGCCTGCCGATGCCGGGCCATCACAACGCGCTCAACGCCACTGCGGCAATAGCGGTTGCGCATGAACTGGGTGTTTCAATAGATGATATTCGCAAGGCTCTTCTCGCCTTTGGCGGCGTCAAGCGGCGTTTCACGAAGACGGGTGAATGGAAGGGCGCAAAGATTTTTGACGACTACGCTCACCATCCCGTGGAAGTGGCAGCCGTGTTGCGCGCGGCGCGCGCTTCCACACGCTCCAAGGTGATCGCCATCGTGCAGCCGCATCGATACACGCGCCTGCAATCTTTGTTCAGCGATTTTGCAACCTGTTTCAATGACGCTGACGCCGTGATTGTGGCTGACGTTTATGCGGCAGGCGAAAAGCCGATTGAGGGTTTCGCGAAAGATGATCTTGTCGCCGCCATCAAGGCGCATGGCCATCGCAACGTCATGGCGCTCGACGACCCCGCGCATCTTGCGCAGATCGTTGCGGGACTTGCTGGCGCTGGCGATTACGTTATCTGCCTGGGCGCTGGCAACATCACACAATGGGCGGCTTCGCTGCCTGCCGAACTCGCGAAGGTGGCGCCGTGAGTTTTGAAGATCTGGGGCCGCATTTTGCGGCGCTCATGCCGGATGTGCGCGGGCGTCTGACCGCTAATGCGCCCTTGGCGCCCTACACGTGGTTTCGAGTTGGCGGGCCAGCGCAGATTCTTTTTACGCCTGCGGATGAAGACGATCTTGCTTATTTTCTCCAGCGCGCGCCGGGCGATCTTGCCGTCACGGTCCTTGGTTTGGGTTCGAACATGATCGTGCGTGACGGCGGCGTGCCCGGCGTTGTGATACGGCTTGCGGGCCGCGCGTTCGGCGAGGTGGAAATTCTCGATAATCATCGCGTGCGCGCTGGCGCCGCTGTGCCAGATATGAAGGTTGCGCGCGCGGCTGCTGAGGCTGGCGTTGATGGGCTGGCGTTTTTGCGCGGCATTCCCGGCTCGATTGGCGGCGCGTTACGCATGAACGCGGGCGCGCATGGGGGCGAGACGACGGACGTTCTGATTGAGGCGCGCGGCGTGGATCGAAAAGGTGACCTTCGCACGTTCACCCACGCGGACATGGGCTTTTCATATCGTCATAGTACTGCGCCTGAGGATGTTATTTTTACAAGTGCGCTGTTTCAAGGGCGGCCCGGAAAGCCAGACGAAATCACTGCGGAGATGGAGCGCATCACCGCTGCGCGCGAGGCGACGCAGCCAATCCGGGAGAAGACGGGGGGCTCAACATTCAAGAACCCCAAGCCGCAGAGCGCGTGGAAGGTCATCGACGCCGCCGGGTGTCGCGGCTTGCGCATGGGCGGCGCCCAGGTGAGCGAGATGCACTGCAATTTTCTTATTAACACGGGCGACGCAACGGCTGCAGATATTGAGAATCTCGGCGAGGAAGTGCGCCGCCGCGTCATGGCGCACTCAGGGGTCGATTTGCATTGGGAAATCGAGCGGATCGGTGTGACGGCGTAACGCTCGGGCCGTCATACGCGGGCTTGATCCGCGTATCCAGGCGCATTGGTTTGGCCTTTGCAGCGATTTTTGCCCCTCGCTTTCACGAATAGCATCCTGTTGGATACGCGGGTCCAGCCCGTGTATGACGGCTAACATAGCAGATCGACTTCGATACTTGAGAGGGCGTCATGACGGAACCCCGCTGGAAGCATGACGGCGTGCGGGTGATCCCGGCGCAGTCGCTTGATCCAAACACTGCGCAGACGCCGGGGATGGACCGCAAGGCGGCGATCGATTTCGCGCGGGCGGGCGCGCAAAAATTGTGGGCCGGAACCGTCACGATCCATGCAGGCGCGAAGACAGGCGCGCATCATCACGGCGCGCTTGAGAGCGTTATCTACGTGGTGCGCGGCAAGGCGCGCATGCGCTGGGGCGAGGCGCTGGAATTCACCGCCGTGGCGGGGCCGGGCGATTTCATTTTCGTGCCGCCGTATGTGCCGCATCAGGAAATCAACGCGAGCGCGGATGAGACGCTTGAATGCGTGCTGGTGCGCAGCGACGGGCAGGCGACTGCGGTCAATCTCGATATTGATGCCGTGGAACAGCCTGAGTCCGTGAAGTGGATCGATCCTATCCACCGCGCGTGACCGGTCGGCATGAGGCCGTCGTACGCGGGCTTGATCCGCGTATCCAGGCGTATCGGTTTATCCTTTTCAGTGCTTTCCGCCCCGCGCCTCACTGTTGGATAGGCGGGTCAAGCCCGCGTATGACGCTGAACAGCGGCGATGTGGCCCTTGGCCTGTTGTGGATGCCGGCCTTCGCCGGCATGACGTGTGGGCGCGGGTTCCGCTGTTTTTTCGTTCGCCTTCACCGTCCGTCAACCAAAATCCTTAATCATCCAGCAAGGCTGAATCGCCGTGCGGGCTTTCCCGCGCGCGTTTGAGACGTTTTCCGGAGGCCTGGTTTATGAGCAAGCATGTCGTCGTCCTGATGGGCGGCTTGTCCTCCGAGCGTGAGGTGTCGCTGCGGTCTGGCGAAGCGTGCGCGCTGGCGCTGGAGGGCGAGGGGTTTCGCGTC
>CANMLK010000161.1 GCA_947498445.1 Beijerinckiaceae bacterium | reverse complement strand
AAATGACCTGAGAAATACAATAAGGCCCCCGATATCGGGGGCCTTATTGCTTCAACACCTGCTGCACTTTTCCTCCGGCTAAACGCTGCAGAATCTCTCCGGCGTTGACAGACGGGCAGAATGCTTGCCCTCGTTCAGCTTTGGAGGAGCTGGAACCTGCGAGATCACTCCATCATAGAGAGCGACCTTCATGACATTGCGAAATGCTGATCGTAGAGCGCCGTGAACGGAGGATGACAGATCAGGGATTGAAACCATGAGCGCGCGTGAGAAGTCAGAATAATCTTTGACCGTGATTTGCCGAATGTCCTTGCCACCGAAGAAGGCGTCCAGCCCATAGTTCTTGGCGAACAGATTATATTTCAGGTCCTTGGCATACAGCGGATTGCGTGAGCCACGATCAACATCCGATTGTGCGCTCTTCAGAGCGATCTCTGCATAATACCGAAACGTCTTATCGCGAAGAACGACAGCGATCGGGCTCGCATTATGGACAGCCTGCGCCAGCTCTTCAGCCACAATCCGCGCTTGAATGCGTGACTGCTCTTTCGTGCTTCGGACAAGGTATTTTGGATTGCGAGCAGGATTAAGCACCCGAGCCAGGTAAAAAGGTGATGCATTGATCTTGTAGATAGCCAGCCCACGACGGATTTTGATGATCTCACCGTCAAGACTTTGCCTGCTCTTTTTGGCTGCTGCTTCGCTCATGCTGCTTCCAGAGCCTTGTAGACAGAACCGACGCCGATCTTCAGTTGCTTGGCAATCGTCCCGATACTGGCGCCCTTTTCACGCAGCATCCTAGCAGCAATAGCCGCGTTCTGGGTCAAGTTCGTGGGTCGCCCTAGCCTCTTCCCGTCTCGTCTGGCTCGGTCAAGTCCAGCATTGATTCGGTCACGGATGATCTCGCGCTCAAACTCGGCGATGGAGCCAATGATGCTGAAGAGCAACCGCCCCCCACTGGTCGTCGTGTCTATATTCTGGGTGTGACAGTAAAGATCGACACCCTTTGCGTTCATGTCGTTCATGAGCGTGATGAGGTCCTGCAGGGATCGTCCCAGACGGTCTAGCGACCAGCACAGAACGATATCGACCTGACGCTTGCCTATCATCTGGAAGAGCGTCTCCAGCCCTGGACGGTCTTTGCGTCCCTTGGCTCCTGAGATTGCTTCATCTGAGAGTTCTGCGACGACATTCCAGCCTTGCCTTGTAGCCGCGTCCCTGAGAGCTTGGATCTGGTTCTGGACCGTCTGATTCTTTGTTGAGACGCGGGCGTAGATGACCGCTTTTTTCATGGATTTCGTTTCCTGCGAGAAATGACTTTCAGTACAAAAAGTATAGACATAAGGTATATACAGTCAATCAATACATTGAAAAATATGAGTGTTTATTGATTTCCTAAACCAAAGGTCAGGGGTTCGACTCCCTTCGGGACCGCCAGCGTATTGGATCGGGACAAGTGCCTGAATAATCAGAACGCCGAAGCTAAGAAGCGTCAGCAGCGCGCCCGGTGCTCGCCAAGCAGCACTTGCAAGCACAGCACTTGCAAGCATAGTAGAGCCACGTAAAGTTGGACCCACTTGGATCGAAGTTCAATAAAAACAATATGAGCCGATCGCGCGCTGGTTGCCCTATGAGATGCTGGAGGCATATGCGTCATGTCAATTCGCAAGCTGCTCGTGTTGGCGACAGGGTTGTGCGTTTATGCAGGGTCAGTATTGGCGCAGCAAAGCCTCGGTGATTTTTATCGCGGCAAAACGATCGACTTCATCGTCGGCTCAGAATCTGGATCAACCTATGATTCATTTGCGCGACTGCTTGCTCGGCACATGAAAATTGCCGGTAGTCCAACATTCGTCGTCCGCAACATGCCTGGAGCGGGCCACATCAAGGCGACGAACTTTCTTTATTCCTCAGCGCCGAAAGATGGATCGGCGATAGGCATTATCTCGCAATTGGTTCCCACGGCGACCGTGCTGAAAAACAAGCCTGGCCTCGACGCCGATTTCACAAAATTCCGCTGGATTGGGTCCACCGATTCCGCACGACAGGTGTGTGTGGTTCGTGCGGCATCCAAGGTGATGAGCGGCGAAGATTTATACGTCGAGAAACTTGTCGTTGGCGGCACGGGAGCTGGTAGCGGGGTCACCGCGATCCCGACTTTTCTTCGTGATGTTTTTGGCATGAAGTTCGAGATCGTGATGGGCTACAAGAACTCAGGCGATGTGATGCTTGCAATGGATCGGGGTGAAGTCGACGGCGTTTGTCAGACCTATCAGGGCGTTGAACGGTCTCGCCCAGGACAGATGGCTTCCGGGAAGCTCCGACTTCTATTCAACCTCGAAATGGAGCCGATACCCGATACCAATGCGCCCACAGTTCGAAAATTTGCACGTACAAACGTACAGCGCCTTCTTGCCGATTTTTTCTCAAGTAATAATGACCTCGGTCGCCCCGTGATTGCGCCGCCGGGAATCCCCGAAGACCGATTGACAGCGTTGCGAAATGCTTTCGATGCGGCGGTAAGCAGTTTCAATTATCTTGATGAGGCAAAAAAGCAAAATCTGGATACGAACGTGCGGCGAGGCGTTGATCAGGAGACAGATTTCCGAAAGATCCTGTCCATGCCGTCAGAAATCATCGGGCTGGCTCGCAAGTACATGTAGAGTTTTGTCCACTCCATTTGGACGCCTGTGGCTGCGACCTCAATATCAACGCGCGCCCGTTCCCAGCGCCGTTGCGAGCGTTTTCATCGTCCGCTCCACTGCAAGCTCTCGCGCAGCAGCATTAGGCCCGCTGCTCACCCTGCGCCCGGAAGGCAGAAGTCGCTCGCGGACCTGCCCTGCGGGCTGATCGAACCCGTGGTGCGCGCTCGGATAAACAAAAGCCCGGATATCGTCGCCTGCGTTTACCGCTGCACGCGCAAGGGCTTCGCAAAACTGCATGGGCGTCCAGTTGTCGGCTGCTCCAAGATGCAACAGCAGCGGCGTCGTCACGCGATAGGGCGCGGATTGAAGTCGACGGCAGCCCGGATAAAAGGCGATCGCAGAAACGAATGCGCCCGATCCCCCGCCAACCCGATCGGCCATTGTCCGCGACACGGTGGACAGAACGGTTTCGCCGCCATGCGACCAGCCGATAAGAGCGACCTTGGCGCCATCGATGTCAGCGCGCGCCTGGAGCCAGCGCAAGCCTGCGTAGGCGTCGAACGGACGATCATCATGGGAAGAAAGCCCCTTTGTCGGGCGCCCGCAGGTAGAGCGCACGCCGCGCGGATTGAAACTGTCCACGAGAAGCGAGGCGTATCCAGCCTGCGCGAAGCGCTCTATCCAGCTTCGTTCACGCGCGCGTATCCGCCCTGTTGAGGTCACCGGCCCACCGCAGCCGTGCATCAGCACAATTGCCGGCGCGCGCGCCCCTGTCCCTCCAGCAGCAGGTTGAAAATAACCGGTGAGCGATACGCCATCACTGTGCGCAGACGGGATCATCACCTTTTGCGGCTCGGCGACGCAAATGCCTGCGGCAAAATTTGTGGCGATGCAGAGGACTTGCAGCCGCAGCATGATTTCACGCGCCCTTCGTCGTCGGGTTAACTTGACGGGCGCACTCTATCGCAAGCCGCAACGCATCGCGCGAGATAAATTATAACGCGGAACGGGGCGGCGCCCCGTTCCGCGTTTTGCAGTTGAAGTCCAAAGCTCGCACCGCGTTTGGGCTCAACTCGCCTTCTTCTTGTCTGTGGCGTTCTTCTTGTCGTCCTTAGTGTCTTACTTGGCTTGATCCTCATCATCGGATTTCCGCTTCGGCGGCGATCCGGCGATGGCGCTACCCGCCATGTAGGACGGCGGATCGCTGGCCGGGAACGAATCTTCCGACGCTAGCGTGACGACGTCCTTTTCGCGACGCGCCGGGCTGTCCCCCTTCACATCGGTTTCCTTGCAAATGTGATCGGTTTTGTCAGCCTGCTTTTTCCCATCGGCCATGCCTGAATCTCCTTTGAAGCTGGAGATCAACGTCTGGTCAAAGCATTGGTTCGCTTGACGGACGGTATGCATAACCGACTCGGCGAGTCAGTGCCTCGAGTGATCGTCCCGTGAGCGGAAAGGCGGCGCCATCTCTGCGGCCATGCCATCGTCCATCATCCGCCGGATGCGATGTTCGGAGATTGGCTTTCCAGCCTTTTCCAGATCGTGAAGCAATCGTTCGCGCACGCCCTGGTCGCCATAAAATGCGCCGAGCTGAATAATGAACAGCTCGTAGGCGACCATCTCATCAGCGCAAAGAGCCCTCCGCTCGGCAGCCCAGGCGGCAAGCTTCCTGTTACGTCTGGCGCAGGCGCGAAACCGAAGATCCTCATCATGGGCGAATCTGGCCTCGAAAGCCCGTTCGCGAGTCTCGAAAAGGGACATTTAGCGCCTCCCGAGTTTGGCGCAGCGGAGCACTGCGCGATCTCTCAACCTCTACCTATGGCGAAAAGTTCCCTACCAGCGGCCTTGTCGGCCAAATGACTGAGGGCTATCGTCGCCGCCAAGAGGCAGATTTTCGCGCCGGGAGGATGCAAGAATGGACGACCAGACAAAAACGGCGGGGCATATTGTAGGCGGCGTGCGCATGGAGCGGCCGTTCCGCATCCGCAGGCTTGGGCATTTCGGGCTTGATTGCGAAAATATCGAAGCCGCCCGCGACTTCTACACCCAGAACTTCGGCTTTCGCATCGCCGACCCGCTTGATCTCGCCCATCGTCTGCCGCCCGAAGAGCAGGGCCAGCACGGCCCGACGACGGGCTATTTCATGCGTCACGGGACAGATCACCATTCCTTCGTGATCTTTCCGCGCAAACTGCGCATGCGCCTGCTGCCGCACTACAACAAGCGCTGCTCGATCAACCAGATCACCTGGCAGGTGAGCACCCTTCGCGAAGTCGTTGACGGCTTCAACTGGCTCAACTCGAAAGGCGTCAAGATCATCCGTTCGGGCCGCGACAATCCCGGCTCAAACTGGCACGCCTATCCGCTCGATCCTGAAGGCCACACCAACGAGATTTATTACGGCATCGAACAGATTGGCTGGGATGGGTTGAGCAAGCCCGGCGGCATGCATCGTCGCGGCTACACGACGACGCCGGAGCTTCCGCACCAGTCCGAATACGCCGAGACCAACGAAGGCTTTAAGGCCGGTGTCGACCTGATGAGCGCGACGCGCGGATTCGAGCCGCTGGAAGAAAAATATGACGTCGGCGGCGTGTTGCTCGGCCGTCCCTTCAAGGTGACGAAGGTCGGGCCCGTGCGCATCTTCGTTGATGATGTCGCGTCAGCGTTCGCGTTTTATCGTGATTTCATGGGCCTGCGCCTCACCGAGGAAGTGGAATGGAACGGCCATCGCTGCGTCTTCCTGCGCGCCGGAACAGAGCATCATTCCATCGCGATCTACCCCATGGCGCTGCGCAAGGAGCTTGGTTTCAGCGAGCACACCACGCACATGTCCATCGGCTTCCAGGTTGGCGATTACAGGCAGATGTGCGATGCGATGGAGTGGCTGAAGAGCCGCGGCGTGACGATCCGCAAACTGCCGCCAGAACTCTTTCCCGGCATGGACCACACCGCCTTCGCCTTCGATCCCGATGGCCACGCGATCCAGATTTACTACTACATGGAGCAGATCGGCTGGGACGGGCGTCCGCGCCCGCAAAGCGAGCGCCCGCGCATCGACAACGAGCGCTGGCCCGAGTATGTGGACGCGGCGAGCGACGCGTTCGCCGGCGAGGTTTTTCTCGGGCCTTATAACTAGCGCCCGCAGCAGCAGAAGAGGACGAGCACGTGAAATTTCTCACCTATAAGGCCGGCGACGCCCTGAAAGTCGGCGCACTCGATGACGCCAGGGGCGTTTGCGATCTCGTGAAGGCGGCCAAGACCCTTCTTGGCAAGGATTTGCCCGACAGCCTGCGCGCGATTGTGGAAGGCGGCGACGCGGCCCTCAGCCTCGCCCGAGAGTCTCTCAAAGCCGCACAAGCCAAGCCGGACGGCCTGTTCACCGCCCTCGCCGGCGTCAAGATAGCGACGCCCCTGCCGGGCGCGCGCAAGAACATCTTCTGCGTCGGCCGCAACTACAAGGCGCATATTGAAGAGATGGCCGCCGCCAACGGCCGCGCGCCCGAATACCCGAAGAACCCCGAGTTCTTCACCAAGCCCCCCACCACAATCGTCGGACATGAGGACGGCGTCGAGCGGCACGAAGGCTATACCGAAAAGCTGGACTACGAAGTCGAACTGGCCATCGTGATCGGCAAGAAGGGCCGCAACATCAAGGAAGCGAACTTCGAAGATTACGTGTTCGGCTACACGGTGGTGAACGACGTCACCGCCCGCGACGCCCAGCGCGCCCATGGCCAGTTCTTCAAGGGCAAGAGCTTCGACACGTTCTGCCCCATTGGCCCCATCGTCGTGACAAAAGACGAATTCGGCGCACCCCACGGCCACCGTCTCGCGCTGCGCGTCAACGGCAAGACCCGACAGGATTCGAACACGTCCGATCTTTATTTCGGCGTGCCCAAAATCATCGAAAGCCTCTCGGGCGCCCTCACTCTTGAGCCCGGCGACGTCATCGCCACGGGCACGCCCTCGGGTGTGACTGCTGGCATGAAGGACCCACAATGGCTGCAGAAGGGCGACGTCGTGGAAGCCGAAGTCGAAGGTATCGGCATCCTGCGCAACACGATCGTCTGATCGCGCGTAAAAACAACTTGAATCTTAAAAACAAAAGGCCGCAGCGACGCGGCCTTTTTCATGTTGCGGCGTGGCGCGGTCGCTCGCTCAGTTTCCGAACACAAGACGCAAGACATCTCCGCCGTCTTCAACCCGGACATCCTTGAAGAACGCGCCGGTCGCCGCCATGCGTCCGGTGGGAAGATGGATTTCCTCCAGCCTCGTGCACTGCTTTTTGCCGAGGCGAATTGCGCTTTCCAGCAGACGCGCCAATTGATCATCCCCCTCGGGAAACTCCGTCAGCGTCAAGGACGTCACGCCAGGGCTTGGCAGGAGGGCTGCTAACATTCGTTCGAACTCGACGTCAGACATCGATCCTCCAGCGGGCGAACCCGCAAACGCAACTGAAGCTGGGATATTCGGACGATGAAACCCTCGACGGAGCTACAAGGTTCCTATTGCAGCGCACAATTAACTGCAAGCGTCAACGCGTCGCAACATCCGACACTCCTAACGCTGCCCAGAGGGGCCAAGATACGCCCGACTGGGCAGGCTCGGATCGAGTTGTCGCGCGGAACGAACCGGCGGCTGCCCGGCGGCTGCGGGAGCGCCCCCTGCAGCGCCTTCCACGGGCGCGAGATAGCGCGGACCCGCCGGTTGAGCTCCCTGCTCCAGCTGGTAGCGAACTGGCGCCGGCTGAGGTTCGGTGCGCACAACCCGAGGCCTGGCTGGCGCAGCGACGGTTCTTGTAACAGGGGCGGCCCTGCGGACGGTCGGCGCCGAGGCCACACTCGACGCCGAGGACCCGCCGGGTAGCGAGGCTTCGAGAGACCCCTCGATCGGCGACGAGAGACCGCTGCGCGTCATCGGCGCGACATCGGCAAAGCCCGTGGACGAGACCAGTCGGCGGTCCATACTGATGACGTTGTTGATCGCGGCGGGGACAGGACGCAGCCCCTCCATAAAGGCCGCCATGTCGTCGAGCGTCGCATTGGCGCGGCACATGCGAACCCGCACGGACGCTGGCATGCCGCCGCCCGACAAAGCCGAGGCGAGCGGCGAGCGCGAACCACCCGCAGAGGCGCGCAGATCGTCGATCCATTGCCACGCCAAAATGCAACGCTCGTTGCCGCGCCGCCCGATTGCGAGGCCAAATGGCCCAAACATATTGTTCAATGGCCGTGTCACGACATGCATACTGACCCCCGGAAGGCGCCCCTGCGCTTCCGTGGCGACGCCGCGCTGGGATGGTTTGCCAATCTGCAAATCTCCACGTGGAGCGATGTCGCCGCCAGAGGTGCGCAGGCTGACGTCCAGCACGTTCTCGCCGCTTCCGCCGCCAGAAAGAATGATCTCCTGACGGGTGCCATTCCGGAAGTGACGTTCACGAACGCGCGTCACGCTGCCTGCTTCGGGCGGCAACAAAAGCATCGCCTCTGACGGCGCGGGCGCGTCTGGCTGGCCGAGCGCATAGGACTGGACCGGAATGACGCTATTCGACTGCGCTACAAACGCTGCGTCGCGCGACGGCGTGTTACAGCCGCCAAGTGCGAGACATAATGCACTCACCACCAAAGTTTTCATCATCATAGCTCCGGCGAAAGTGCGGGAGCGGCTGCAGTGCATCGGGCGCGCACAGCCTCCAACGACGTAAACGGACAACCCAATCGGGCCTGCGGCGAAAATCGACCAAGTTTGACAAGCACGTCCGACAATTGCGGGGGCCACTCGACATCGCCTCCCGCAGTCTCCTCCTTGCGCGCCGGCGTGTGTGGCGCGGAAGAGGGAAAGAGAGCCGGCAAAGCGTCGGCAGGCAGCTGCGACATGGGCGGCAGTGGGATCCTGTCGCTGCCTCGCAGCTGATCGCCGCCTTCCACGCTGCCAGTCGCGGTCATGTCAACATCAAGCCCGGGACGCAGTCCGGCACCGCGCATGAAGTTCGGCGCGATCGAACCTGTCGGCATCATCCGCATGGCGCTGGGCGCCGGAACACGCGGCGCGGCAGAAATGACCTGCATCACCTGATAGGGGTCCGTATAGGCCTCCGCAGGACGACTGCCCGGCGGTTCGTTGGCCCACACGGTACCCGCAGGCGCGGTCTGCGCAGAATGTCCGGAATCCGCCGTCAATTGGCCGTTAGCGCCAGGCAGGAGACTGAAGCCCCAGCGCTCGTAAGGCATGGGGCCCACACCTTGCACGCGGCGCGCGACGAGTGGCGCAGGTCGCGCCGGCTCTGCGCGCAACAACGTCTGGGTCGCCGGCGGCATGTTCACCTGCAATGGCCGCCCCATGATCAACCCCGAGGCCGCATGGCGGCGATTGTTCTCTGGATCGACCACCGCGGGAAACTCGCCACGCGCGAATTTCGGCAGCTGATCGTTGGCGACAGGAGTCAGCGCTGGCTGCTGATACCCAGACTGCCAAAGCTGCTGCTGATTAGAGCGCGTTGACATTCAAGATTCCCCAGGACTCTCAAATCTGATTCAAGCTCCTTTTCGGATAGGAGCGTTGAATGTCGGCGGTTCGCCTGTCTCTTCGGGACGATCAATGGGA
>CANMLK010000160.1 GCA_947498445.1 Beijerinckiaceae bacterium | reverse complement strand
TCCGCACCTTCGATCCGGCCAATACGCTGGCCTCCGCAGTAGCATTGAAGGGGTCCAAGATCGTCGCGGTGGGTGGAGAGGACGTGAGACGTCTGGCGGGGAACGATACCAGGGCGATCGACCTCAAGGGGCGCACGCTCATTCCGGGCTTCATCGATCCCCACGTGCACATGAAGGAGGCTCAAAAGTATGAGCGCGGCCTCGACGGCGCTGCGGACAAGGCTGAGCTTCTGGCGAAGCTGGCCGAAGTTCTGCGGCGTCATGAGGGTGGGGGCTGGCAGATCGTGTCCTGCTCCGTCAATCGCAGCGAGTTGTGGCCGTTGGCGTCAGATCTCGACGCGATTGTAAACGACCGGCCGGTCGTCTTGACCCTAGGCGGTCACGTCTATGCCACCAACACAGCGGGGCTGCGCGCAGCGGAGATTACTCGCGAAACCCCGCATCCCTTTGGCGGCCGTATTGAGCACGATGCGATCACAGGCGAACCGAACGGATTGTTGATGGATACTGCGCGGCATCTTGTGCTGAAGCGCATGGAGCGGTCCAATCAACCCAAGACGCCGCTGAAAGAAAAGATCCTGTTCTCACTGGCTGAGCTCGGTCGGTGCGGCATTACTACGGTGCACGACATGGTCAATGCCGCCGAAGACGTCCGCACCTATCAGGAACTCGAGAACGAAGGGCGTCTGACGGCTTGTATCCACCTGCTGATGCGGGTGAAGGAGAGCAAGTTCGATCTGGAATCGCTGGTACAGTTGGGGATCACAACGGGATTTGGCGGTCGGATCAAGTTTGGTGGCGTCAAGCTCAGCTATGATGGCCAGTTCCCCAGCCGCGGCGCGCTGATGGCTGAGCCTTATTACGGCACAGACCAGACCGGCGCTGCGCGGGTCCCTCTCCCTGAGTTGCGCCGGGTCGTGAGCCTGGCCCACGCCAACGATATACGGTTTTGCATCCATGCTTATGGTGACCGAGCGACGGACGAAGTACTTGACGCCTACGAGGAGGCGATCACGTCGCACCCCGAAAAGGTCTTGCGCCATCGCATTGAGCACGCAGGAAACGTGCTGTGTACCGACGAACGTATCGCGCGCATGAAGCGCCTCGGCGTCATGGCTGTGCCAAACCCGTCGTTCCTGCGATCACGCGGTCGTATGGCCGAGCCTTGGCTTGGTCCCGTCCGGGGGACCCGCATTTCCCGTGTGAAGAGCATTCTGAACTCAGGGTGTTCGATAGCGGTCGGCACTGATTGGCCCGGTTTGCAGTATATCTCGCCCCTGCAGTGCATCGAATCTATGGTTACGCGCAAAACCGGCGAGGGCGTCGTTCTTGATGAGGACGAGGCGATCGACGCGGAGGCCGCGCTTCGTTTGTACACCGTCAACAATGCTTATGCGGGTTATGAGGAGCACAGCAAGGGGACGATAGAGGTCGGCAAGCAAGCCGACGTCGCGGTTCTCGACGATGATCCTGTACGGGTTGACCCGAACCGGATCGGCGCCATTGCGGTGAACTATACCGTCTCTGATGGCCGCATTGTCTATAATGGATCATAAGACAATCAAGCTCGCGCGGTGATGGGGAGGACGAGCGTCATGGTCATAGAGGCTTTAAAGCTGATCGCGTCTGCGGTGGTTATTTTGACCGCGGCATTCTCCGGCGCGTACGCGCAGACGGCCAATTTCGCCGGCAAGAAAGTCTCCATCATGGTTGGCTTCTCGCCAGGAGGCATTGGCTACGACACGTATGGCCGGGTTCTCGCCCGCCATATGCCCAAGCATCTTGCGGGCAGCCCGGCCATGGTTGTTGAAAACCGGCCTGGCGCCGGCTCCATGACGCTGGCTAATTTTATCTATAATAACGCGCCGCGCGACGGAACCGCGATCGGCTTGATCGGCCGAGGGGTCCCGATGGACCCGATCCTCCGCGGCGCCACGACAAGCGCGCGTTTCGACGCCACGAAGTTCGGCTGGATAGGCAGCATGAACAACGAGGTGGCGGGCTTCTTCATCCGGAAGGGTGCGCCCGCGCAAACGCTGGATGATATCCTCGCTGGCGCGCCAATCGATGTCGGGTCGGCGGGCGCTGGCAGCGACATGCAAATATTCGCCACTGTTCTCAATTCGGTCCTGCGCACGCGCCTGAACATCGTCTCAGGCTATCCCGGCATGAACGAGATCGCGATGGCGATGATGCGCGGTGAAACCGATGGCGCAGTGGGGTATTCGTGGGGAACGGCGCGCGTTGGCAGCCGTGAGCAATTGCAGAGCGGCGAGTTCAAGATCGTGATGCAGCTCGCGCTCAAGAAGCATCCCGAACTGCCGAACGTGCCGCTGGTTCTGGACCTGGTGAAAAACGAAGCGGATCGCGATTTCCTCAACCTGATTTTCGCCCGCCAGTCCATGGGCCGCCCGCTCGCCGCGCCTCCGGGGCTTGAGTCCCATGTGCTCGAAGCCCTGCGCAAGGCGTTCGCTGACACGATGAAAGATCCGGAGTTTGTAACTGAAGCAAACAAGATCGGGTTGGAGATCGAGTTCGTCGGCGGAAGCGATGTCGAAAACCTTGTGAAGCAACTCTACGCTTTGCCCAAAGAAGTTTTCGCGCGCGCGCAGGAGATGATGGGCCGGTAGCGTCTAGCAGCTTTACGCCTGAAATTGGAGTTCTTTGAATGACGTCTGCGGCGCCTCTCTTTGACGTTTTTATTGCCGACCTGCGCGCGATCTGGCGCATGCACGGGACGGACGAAGCACGCATGGCCGCGGCGCGCGAGAAGCTTCAAATCCTCGCCGCCTCGCCGTTAATTCAGGCTCATTCGAAAGGTTGGCCCCTCACCGTGGGGCAAAACCTCCTGCTTTACGAGGACCCGGATTTTGGCTTCGTGGTCAACGCGGTGGTGCGCCCCTTGGGCTACAAGGGAGGCGTGCATGATCACGCGGACGCCTGGGTTCTTTACGGCGTCGTGGACGGCGCGGAGAGTCTGGAGCGCTATGCGCGGGAGGATGACGGATCAGTTGAAGGCTTCGCGGAGCTTCGGCTGATCGGCGCAACGCGCGGCGTGCCGGGTGTCGCCGATATCGTTCCACCCTTTGATATACACGCCGAGCAGGGCGCAAGCGACCGGTCCGCAGCTCTCATTGTGAGATCGAAGCGGGTTGTGGGCCGCGTGATGCAGAATGGATATGATCTGGCCGCCAAGAAAGTCGTGAAGCGCTGGGGACCCGAGCAGGTTCCCTATTCCCTCGCCTGAGCGCGCTTCGCCACTGCTGCTCCACGCCATAAAGCCCATTTGATGAGACTTGCGATGAGACTTGCGACGAGACTTGCCGTGCGGCGGACGCTTGGTAGTCTGATGCATAAAATGACACGGGAGGAAGAAGGATGCTGCGCCAGGAAGACAACGAGCTTCTCACGCGAGTGGGGCCCGGCACGCCTATGGGCGCTCTCCTGCGGCATTATTGGATGCCGACACTGCTAAGTGAGGAATTGCCTGAGCCTGGTTGCGCGCCGGTGCGCACAACGCTGTTTGGCGAGAAGCTTGTGGTGTTCCGCGACCACAACGACAATATTGGCGCGATTGAAGAGTTCTGCGCGCATCGTGGCTCGTCACTCTTTCTGGGGCGCAATGAATCCGAGGATTCGCCCGACGGACAATGCGGGTTGCGCTGCGTCTACCATGGCTGGAAGTACAGCTATGACGGACGCTGCATAGACCAGCCGAACGAACCCAAGGCGAAACAGTTCAAGGACAAGATCCAACTCACCGCCTATCCGGCGCGCGAGCATGGCGGGGTCATCTGGATCTACATGGGTCCGAAGGAGGCCATCCCGCCGCTGCCCGAGTACGAGTGGACTCTTGTGCCGGAAACGCACCGCTACATTTCCAAACGCCGGCATTTCAGCAATTTCATGCAGTGCGTCGACGGCACGCTTGACTCGAGCCACGTGACTTTTCTGCACGCAGACGCGCCGTTGTGGCATCCCTCCTGGACGCATCAGATGAAAGGCGCCCGCAAAAATGTGCTCGCGCCGCCGGAGATTAACGTCCGCTCCACCGACTTCGGTCTGCTGGTGGGCGCCCGCCGCGATAGCGAGAACAATATGGACTACTGGCGCATCACAAACTGGATCATGCCGTCCAACGTCACCGTTCCTCGCGACGACGACGAACCGATCGGCGCGCATATCTTCGTGCCGATTGACGACGAGACGACATGGGCCTGGAACATCAGCTACGTGCCGGACCGGCCGCTGTCGCATCGCGAGCGCACGTTTTACCAGACTGGCGGTCATATTCACGCGGAGATGATCCCCGGGACGTTCGATCCGGTTCGCAACAAGGAAAATGACTACCTCATCAACCGCGATCTGCAGCGCACCGTCGCCTTCACCGGCATTTCGGGCATCGTCATGCAGGATGCGGCGGTACAGGAGAGCATGGGCCCCATCGCCGACCGCTCCCGAGAGCATCTGGGCAGCGCGGACACAGCGCTGGTGGCTGCGCGTCGCCGGTTGATGGCTGAGGCGCGCGCCCTTCGCGATACGGGAGCGTTGCCCTCCGGGCGCGACCCGCAAAGCCATCATCTGAGGTCGATCAGCGCGGTGTTGCCTAAGAACGCGGACTGGCTGCAGGAGACCATCGAACTGCGCGCAGTGGATGTGGCGTCGTACCGTCGCGCGGCGGAGTAAGCTGGCGCGGCCTGTGATGATTTGAGGCGCACCGTGGCGCTTCGCTTTATTTAGCCGCGCGCATGTCCTTGACGCGCTGAGGCGCATCCGTCCACGCGGGCTTCTGCGTGAAGCGTTTGCGCATGTAGGTTGCAAGGTCGATGATGTCGTCGTCCTTCAGGCTTTGCGCGAAACGCGGCATCGACTTTTCCGGCGCGCCGGTTGGCGGTTGAACGCCCTTCATCACGATGGCGATGAGATTGCCGGCGTGGGGCGCGTTCATGACGGCGCCCAAAGCCAGTGGCGTGGTCTGGCCGCCGCGCTTGTGACAATTGGCGCAAGCGCGGGCGAAGATTGCTTCGCCGCGGCTTTCGTTTTCGCTGAGGGTTCCTGCGGGAGCGCCGCCTGAAAATTCGCGATCACGGGCAAGTTGAATCACCTTCGTCCGCTCGCCCGCGTCCGGTTTGGGCTGCGTGTCGATGAGGTATTCGACCATGGCGTCCACCATGGACTCATCGATTTTGGCGAGATGATTGACGACGGCCGTCATGGGACCAGCGGCGAGGCCGTGGTTCTCGTCCCAGCCATCGATCAGGTAATTGGTCAGGCTGTCTCTGGTCCATGTCGCGGGCGCTTTTGCGTGGGCGCCGATGCCCGGCGCATGCCATCCGTCGGCATCACCACCTGCGAGCCGCGCGTCGGCTTTCACCGCGCCCAGCGCATTGCGCGGGGAATGGCAGGCGCCGCAATGGCCGAGTCCTTCGACGTAATACGCGCCCTCGTTCCACTTCACGCTCTTGGTCGGGTCTGGCTTGTAGGGGCCGCTTTCGAGGAAGAGCAGGCTCCATGCAGCTAGGAGCGGACGGATGTTGAACGGGAAGCTCAATTCATTTGTTTTCGCCTGCGCGCGCGCGGGCTGTCGGGTGCTGAAATAGGCGTAGAGTGCTTTCATATCCGCGTCGTTGACCTTCGCGTAATGGTCGTAGGGGAAGGCGGGGTAGAGCATGCCGCCGCGCCGGTCGATACCCTCGCGCATGGCGCGGATGAAGGCGTCCTCTCCCCACAGGCCTATGCCAGTTTCAGCCTCGGGTGTGATGTTCGTGGAATAGATTACGCCAAAGGGCGTGTTCAGTCCGTGGCCGCCGGAATAGGGCGCCGCGCCCGGGCGCGTGTGGCAGGCCGCGCAGGCGCCGAGGGAGGCCAGCTTTTCGCCGCGCTGCACGAGATCGGCTGGAAAGACCGGGCGTGGCAGGGCGGCGCGCGCGGGAAGCTCGGCATGGCGCAGCGCATACGCGAAGAAACTTGCGGCAAGCAGCGTGAGCGCCGAAGCGAAAAATATCAGACGACCCATGGACCTGTTCGGCAATGTTGCAAAAGCGATCCGGCGCGCGGTGACGGCGCGCCGGAATTTTAGCTTATCAGGCGGACAGCCCGGCGCGCACCCGGTCTGGCGTCAGCGGCAGGCGCCGGAAGCGCACGCCCGTCGCGTCGTGCACCGCATTGGCGAGAGCGGCCCCTGTTGGCCCCTGCGAGGCTTCGCCCGTGCCAAGGAAAGGCGTTCCAGGCCGGTTGATCAGCACCACTTCGATGGGAGGCACTTCGCTGAATGTGAGAATCGGATAGCTCGCCCAATCGTCGGAGGTGACGCGCGTGTCGTCGAACTTCACCTCTTCCTTCAGCGTCCAGCTGAGCGACTGAATCAGACCGCCTTCAATCTGGTTAATCACTCCGTCAGGGCTGACGATATGGCCGCTGTCGGCGGAGGCCACAGCCCGCAGCACACGGATGCGCCCGTTGCGGCGGTTCACCTCAACCTCCATGGCGACGGCGCAATAACCGGCCGTGTTCTTGTAACGCGCAAAGCCGATGCCGCGGCCGCGGCCTTCGCGCTTCTGCCATTTGGACCAGCCGAATACATCGGCCGCCTTTTGCACGGCGTCGCGGGCGCGCTCGTCTTTCAGGTAGCGCAGGCGATATTCAACAGGATCGACATTTGCCGCGCGCGCCAGTTCATCGATGAAGGATTCGATGGCGAACACGTTGCCGTAGGCGCCGAGGCCCCGCGTTGAAGAGACGCGCAGCGGCATGTCAGTGATGAAATGCGTCAGCACGTTCTGGCCGGGGAAGTCGTAGAGCGCGATGCCGTTCCGGTCAGCCGAAAAGTTCGGCGCGCCGTTGTTCGCGGGCGTCGGCATGGCGAATGGTTTTTCCAGATATTGCGCTGACAGGAAGTTGCCAGGCTGACCGCCGGGTCGCGTGCCGTGGGGCGTCGAATAAATGTCGAGGTCCCAGTCAAGCACGTTTCCGTCCTTGTCGACGCCGGCTTTCGCCTTGAGCACCATCGCCGAACCGTATGGCTCCCAGCGATGTTCGCCCTCGCGCGTATACTGGATGCGCACGGGACGTCCCGGCATGACCTGCGCGAGAAGGGCTGCGTCCGCGGCGGCGTCGTCGGCCATGTTGTGGCCATAGCATCCGGCGCCCTGTACATGCTGGCAGCGCACCTTCGCCAGATCAACGCCAAGCATGCGCGCGATGGCCTGCCGCGTCTCGAACACCGTCTGGCTGTGCAGGAAGACGCTGGTGACGCCGTCAGCATCGAGCGTTGCAATCGCGCAGGATGTGCCGATGGATGCATGCATTTGGTAGGGGCGGTAGTACGTGGCCTCCACTGTTTTCACCGCGGGCTCGCCGCCTGCCCGGGGCTTCTTCAGAGTCTCGATCTTGCGGGCGGGCTTGGCGTTCACGAGCCAGTCCTGCATCCCGTCAGCGCCGGGGAGGGCTTTCTCCACGTCCCATTTCGCAGCGTCGTAAAGCGCTTTGGCGGCAGCGTTAGCTTGCTCATCGCGTTGCGCGATGACGGCGAGGAATGAGCCGTTGCGCACCACCTTCAGGACGCCCGGCATCTTTTCGATGGGCGCCACGTCCACGGAGGCGAGTTTAGCCTTGTAGGTGGGGGGGCGTACGATTTGCCCAAAGAGCATGCCCTTGGGCCGCATTTCATGGATGAAGGCCGCGCCGCCTACCATCTTGGCGGGGATGTCGATGCGTCCAACTGATTTACCGACATAGCGATATTCGCTGGCGGGTTTCGGTTTAACCTGTCCGGTCGCTTCACGCTCCAGCGCCTTGCCAACCGACAAGTCCCAATACGTGACGGACCCGCCGCCTGCCGCAGAGATCGTCCCGTCCTTCACGGTCATGCCGTCAGTGGGCTTGCCGAGCTTTTCAGCCGCGAGGTCGAGCATGATCTTGCGCGCTTCCGCCGACGCCTGGCGCACGGCCGGGCCACATTGCGGCATCGAGAATGAGCCAGTGGTGCCGCCTTCGTTAGGAGTCTGCATTGTGTCGCCGGAGATCAGCTGCACCCGTTCGAAATCGATGTCGAGTTCGTCCGCGCATATCTGCGCAACGGCGGTGAGGATGCCCTGACCCAATTCGACCTTGCCGATGAGCAAGGTGACGGTCTTGTCCGCGTTGATGCGGATCCACGCGCTGATGTTGCGGGTCGTATTGAGGTTGCCCGGCAGGCGGGGCTTCTCGGTCGCCGGAGCTTGAGCCGATGACTCAAGCGGGATGGCGAAGGCGAGGGCCACAAAGCCAACGCCCTTGAGCAGGCCGCGACGATTGACGTTCATGCGATCGTCCATGTTCAACCCTCCTTCGCGGCGCGCAGCACGGCGCGGACAATGCGGTTGTGAGCGCCGCAGCGGCATAGATTTCCATTCAGCGCAGTGCGGACTTCAGAGTCCGACGGGTTCGGGTTTCGGTCGAGAAGCGCTTGCGCCTGGATAATCATGCCCGATACGCAATAGCCGCACTGGGCCGCCTGTTCGTCGATAAAGGCCTGCTGCAGTTTGCTTGGCTTGCCGTTTTGCGTGAGCCCCTCAAGGGTGACGACCGAGCGGCCGGACACAGCGGAAATCTGCGTTGCGCACGAGCGCACTGGATCGCCGTCGACGAGAACCGCGCACGCGCCGCATTGGGATTTGCCGCAGCCGAACTTTGTCCCGTTGACGCCCAGGTCGTTCGACAGCACCGCCAGCAGTGGCGCTGTCGCGGGGACATCTATTTGTACGTTCTTGTCGTTCAGTTTGAACGCGATCATATCTCCTCCCCCGGAGCGCGGCTCATGTTTCTCGAGCTAAGCACAAACTTATCTTTCAGGGCGGAATGTCGCAAGGGATGCTCTTCAATCGCTTGTGCGCAATAGCTGCGGTTACGGTGGTGGCGCAAAAAGGCCCCAATTTATCCGTAGTCCGCATGGTTTGGGCCATGGGGCCGCCAGAGCGTTCATTATGCTGAGATCCATTTCGACGATTGCATTCCTGTTCGCACTGGCGACTGCCGGGTCCGCGCAGGAAATTCCCCGAAGCCAGGAATATCCGGTCGCGTTTGAAACAAAGCCGATCACCGCCAAGGGCGTGAAGCATGGGAATTCCAAAGCTGCGATGAGGCAGCGCGGGCGCGCGAACGCAACGTCGCGGGCCGCCGCAAACCCGGCTCCGCAGCTAGCCGCGCTTGTTGCGCATCATGCGAGCGCGAACGGTGTTCCTGCGGCGCTCGCGCACAGGGTCATCATGCGCGAAAGCCGTTACAATCCCTCGGTTCGCAACCGCGCCTATTGGGGGCTTAT
>CANMLK010000159.1 GCA_947498445.1 Beijerinckiaceae bacterium | reverse complement strand
AACCAATCGATCCGGGGGAAGCAATGACGAATATCGGCATAAGGCCGTTGTCGCCGGCGCTCGGCGCAGAGATCACCGGCATCGATCTCCGGGAAGAGATCACGGATGAACAATTCGCTTTGATAGAGCAGGCCTGGTACGATCATCTGGTCATCTTGATCCGGAACCAGGAAATCACGATCGACCAGCAAAGGGCGTTTTCCGCCCGGTTTGGTCCCCTCAGCATTCGCTCTCGGAAGCGTGGCGCCACACCGGAGGCGGCCGAGTACGGCGGCGACGTTATGCTTGTGACCAATGTACGCAAAGACGGTAAGCCGATTGGCTCGCTGCCAGACGGCGAAATGATGTTTCACTCGGATACCCCATACTTCGAGCGCCCATGCAAAGCTACGGTGCTCTATGCGATCGAGGTGCCCTCGCACGGCGGCAATACGCTTTTTGGAAACAGCTACAAGGCGGCGGAAACGCTGCCCGACGAAATCAAACGCAAGCTGGATGGCCTGAAGGCGATGCAGGTCTATGAGCACGGGACGATGATCAAACTAAAGGATCGATACGACCGCGAGAATTTCCCGCATTACGCGCACCCGATTTTTCGGCGCCACTCAGAATCGGGCAAGTCATCCCTCTTTGTCAGCGAACTGATGACCGAAGAAATAATAGGCTTGCCGTCGGACGAAAGTGACCGGATTCTGCAGCTCCTCTTCGCTCATCAAAGAAAATCGGAACTTATCTATGAACATGTCTGGCAGCCTGGCGATCTGATCATTTGGGATAACCGCTGCACGATCCATGCCCGCACAGACTTCCCTTCCGAAGAACGGCGAATGCTGCGGCGTTTGACTATCCAGGACGATCATCCGGTTCTCCCGGGTGAGGCTCCGCCTTCCTCTTAAAAAGGGGATGAGCGTGGAAGTGGCCGAATGCCAGCATAAGGCCTATCCGCTGCCGCCAAAGCGATGACCGGCACGTCCTGGAATGGCCCGCGCTTCTTTGGCCTGCGCGCCAGGGAGGAGCCATGAGCTCCATGGACCGCCCTGCCCTCAAAATCTCAAAATGTTGTTGGACGCGTTTCACGGCGGTCGGGTTGACTCATAACCCAGTCTTTCAACGCCACGACCAGCACGGGAATTCGCTACGAGTCGGAACAGGTAATATCAACCAATTGAATCAGACACGCCGGAGGTCACGGTCATAACAGCGGCGGCGATGCGGGCGGCCGGAAGGGGTAGATCAGTCCGCCGCGCGGGCCAGCATATTCTCGTAATTGCCGCCCATCACGTCCGACACCCGTGCGTGCTGGTAAATGGCGCGCGCCATAGCCTCGGTGCGGTCGCGGATCTCCTCTGCCTTCAAGAGCACATCCCCGATCCGCGCAGCGGGAATGACGACGCATCCCGACGCGTCTATTGCAATGTAGTCGCCGGGCGCGACAGACAGGTCTCCCAACGCGACCGGCGTTTGACATTCCGCCTCATAGACGCGGTTGCGGGCGGTGCGGCAGGTCGTCGAGCGCGCGTATACGGTGTAGCCGACGCGGTTGCATTCCTCGATGTCGCGCGCGGGACCGTCGATGACCGTACCCGCGACGCCGCGCACCTGCGCGGCCCGCGCCAGCAAGCCGCCCCATCCGGCCGCGTCGACGCCGGTCGCCTGCTCGACGAAGATGATGTGGTCCGGGCCGGCCATTTCGATGGCCGCAGTGCACAGATGTCTCGGCTTCGACGTGGCAGGCGCCAAGCCGGCAACAAGTTTCACCGTGATTGCGACACCGGCGATGGGCTGCGGCGTGCTGACGGCCAGCAAACGCGTATGCGCGGGAGGCAGCCCGAGCGCATCGACGGCGTCGGAAAGATCGCAGATGTCCAGCGATCGAAGTCGAGACAAAACATTCATGGCATTCGCTCCTCGCCGACTGCGCTCCTCGCCGACTGCGCCCCTCGCGACGCGACCTGACGCGCGCATGCGACTCTCTGACGGGCTCATAGGCCCAGCGTGCTTTCAGCGAACATCTCCTCCAGCGTCAGGCGCCTGGGCGTGAGACCCTGGCCCAATGAGTAGGACAGCAACTTCTCCAAAACGCCTTTGTTCGCCGCGACACCATAGTCGCACAGGCTAACGCGCAGGGCCGATTGATCCACCAAACCGGCGTCCACATGGTACTTTGCGTATTCGAGCCGGATCTGCTCCGCCCGTTCGCTGGCTTCCTGAAAGGCCTTGAACATGTTGATCGCGATCCACGGATTCTTTTCGAGGAGCGCGCGCCGGACAACGATGGTGTGATTGACCGGGAACACGCCCGTCTTGCGATAATAGCGGACGCCTTCGGCGACCGGATCGGGAAACAGGTATTTCACCATCGGATGCTGATCGAGATCTATCCGGCTGCGGTCCACGAGATTGCGGTCGCGCACGTAAAGCAAGGTCGCGTCAAGGGCGCCGGACGCCATCATCTGCCCGATGTCGGAATCGGCCGGTATCTGGTCAATCGTGACCCCCTCCGGCGCGCGAAAATTGGTGGCGCCCCCGTGGCTCTTTTCGGGCGGCCGCTCCATCCAGAAGTGCATGTCCCGAGGACGCACGCCAAACTCGTCTTCCAGAACGCCGCGTATCCACAAGGCCGCCGTCTGCTGGTACTCGGGCACGCCGACGCGCTTGCCGACGAGATCCCGCGGATGCTCGATTCCACGGTCGCGGCGAGCGAGAATCCATGTGTGAAAGAAATATCTGGTGGGAAAAACGGGCAAGGCGATCCAGCGATCGTCGCCGTTCGCCCGGGCTATCAGGTACGTCGAAAGCGACATCTCGGAAATGTCGAACTCGGCAAACTTCAACTGACGCCAGAAGAGTTCGGAAGGGTGGACCGTGCTGCAACGAAGCTCGATTCCGTCCGGCTTCACTTCGTTGCGCAAAAGGGGCGTCGTGCGCGGATTGGCGGACAAGGCAATGCTCACGGACAAATCGGCCATTCTTCAGCTCCTGTTCGCGGACGCCGTCACCACCGCGCGGTGACGTGATCGGCCACGGCATCCTGCCAGTTGGTTCCACGCGGGACGATACAGTCGTACGCGCGGACGCCACGATGCGTGAGGGGATCGGCGCCCGGCGCTGGCTGTCCCTGCTCGATGGCGTAGGTAGCCTTTAGCAGCACCTTGCGCATGGCGATGATTGCGTTGTCGGACGTCACAAGGGTTTCCTGGCTGCGGTCGACGATGGGCCCCATGCTTTCCTGCAAAGCGATGTCCTGGGTGTTGATGCCCTCAATGCCGCTGGAGGTCTTTGTGCGCTGGACTTCACGGTCGATGAGGTAATCGTTCGCAAGGTTGCGCTTCAGCGCGTAGGTCCCCGGCACGTAGTCTTCCGGCGCGCGCCCGACGAGCTTCTCGAACCAGGCCGAGTAATCTTCAGGAATCGGCGTGTTCTGGTCGAAGCCGTACATAAAGTTCCAGCTCATCGTCTGGTGATCGTCGATAGGCACCCAGAGATGTCCGTCGATCTTGGGAACCTTGTTGCTCTGGCCGGTCATGCCGACATTGTCGCCGCGGAACTGCGTGAACGGCATGATGTATTGGTAGACGCGGACGTACTCGCCATCCGCACCGAGATCGCGCCGCGACACATAGCTGTATCCGTAGTCGCGCGGGAAGATCTCAATTTTCGGCGCCCCGTCACGGCTGCGGATCATGCTGCCGCCCGAAATGTCCATGTCGTGCAGGAACGTCGAATGAGAGGTGTCGAGCCCTCCTTCCAGTCCCTGCAGAAAGTTGGACGCCTGGTGGTTCTTGGAAATGAACCGGTGCGTATCCGGCGTGCGCGTCCACTCGTAGTCCGGCGGCGCGGGCTTATGTTCAGGCGGTCCCATATAGGTCCAGATCAAGCCGGCCTTCTCGATGACCGGATAAGACTTGATCTTCACGCGGCTCATGATGCCGCTGCTCGCTGGCTCGGAGGGAAGCTCCACGCAATTGCCGTTCACGTCGAACTTCCAGCCGTGGTAGACGCACCGTATCCCGCATTTCTCGTTGCGGCCGAAGAAGAGTTGCGCGCGGCGATGCGGGCAGTACGCATCCACAAGTCCGACGACTCCGGTAGTGTCCCTGAAAGCGAGCAGATCCTCGCCAAGGATGCGGACACGAACCGGTGGGCCGTCCGGCTTGTCGATTTCGCTGCGAAAAAGGATCGGATGCCAGTAGCGGCGCAGCAGATCGCCCATCGGCGTTCCGGGCCCCACTCGCGTGAGCCGTTCGTTTTCAGCCCGCGTCACCATTCGATCCTCCCACGGCCAGACAAAGACAAGGCGCTCAGTTCGCGATGAGCTGCTTCAAGGCGTTGAGCACGCCCGGCGTCACGTTGTAAGCGCGTTTGAGCGCCTCCGAGATTTCGGCGCCGCTGCGCGGCTCGACCGCCATGCGCAGGGACTTCGCGCCTTCGACGAAGCTGGGGTCTTTCAGCATTTGTGCGAAAGCCGCCTCAAGCTCCTTTTGGGGCGCGCCATTGTTGCCCGGCGGCATGTAGAACGCGCGCCCCAAAGTCATGCCCATTCCAAGAAATTCCAAGAGTCTCCGGTCGTTCTCGCCATCGAGCAGCTTCGACAGCGAGGGAACGTCGGGTATCTCCGTGTTGAGTGGCCCGTACTGGACGAGATGGACCAGACGACCGTCGCGCAGCCAGTCGGGCTTTTCCGACGTCCATGAATCCCACGACGCGACCCGCCCGAACGCCTAGCCGTTCTCCATCGCGAGAAACATGTCCCCGCCGCCGCGATAGCCGAGGACGACCTTGAACTTCGTTCCGAGCAGCTTGTTTATCAACTCGGGAATGATGCTCGATTCGTTGGTGCGGCTCGAAGCGGCGAGTGGAACCGATACGGTTCTGAGCTGTTCGAGCGTGATGGCGGGCGCCGTGTTGAGGATCGAAACGACGCCGTACATAGGCGTAATGGAGCCCAGCCAGTTGAACTGCGTGGGATCGAAACTTGCCGCTTCAAGCAATGGCGCGTGCACCGAACTCGAATGAATCTGGCCGATGAACGTCCCGTCCTTGGCCGCAGACATCATGTATGTTGCCGCAGCGACGCCGCCCGCGCCGGGCATGAACTGAACAACGAGCGCAGGCCCTCCCACGATATGGGGCCGCAAATACCGCGTCACCAATTGCGAGTACAGCGCCACCGTTCCACCCGGTCCCGTCGGCGTAACGACCCTGATCGTCTTGCCCGCGAAGAAGGGCTGGGCCTGCTGCGCGGAAGCGCCCCCGCCCGTCGGCACAGCGGCTAAGGCCATCGACAAACCTGCAAGCGCCGTCAGATATATCCGCATGACGTGATCTCCAGAGTTCGCTGTCCGCGCTTCGTCAGCCTGCCGGAAGGTCGTGCAGCTTGAAAAGTCTTCTCGCATTCCCTTCGAAGATGAGCTTCTTCTGGGCGGCGCCGAGCCATTCAAATGACTCGATGATCGGAACGATGTCGTCGAACGTCGTGCCGGTTTCCGGATTGATGGACGATCCAACGCCCGGACATTCAGCTCCGAAGAGACAGCGATCGGCGCCCACCGTTTCGATCAGAAGGCGCAGGCCACCTTCGGAATAGAGCACGGTGTCGTAGTAGAGCCGCTTCACGCCGTCCAGAAAGCTCGAGCCGGAATCGCGGTGCATGATGCTGCCGGCCTGGAAACGTCCGATCTGATAGGGTATCGCGCCGCCCCCGTGAGAGACGATGATCTTCAGGTCCGGGAAATCAGTCAACACGTCGGAGTTCACGAGACCGAATACGGCGAGGGTTTCCTCGTTGATGAAATTGACCATGTAGGGGGCGCGCGGATCGTGCGAGCCGGTGGCGTGGATGTGTGCGGGCACGTCCAGTTCGCAAAGTTTCTCGTAGAGTGGATACCAGTAGCGATCACCGAGCGGCGGCGGATGCACGCCGCTGTTCTCGAATGGGTCGGGGTTAAGGAGGCAACCGCGGAAGCCGAGCTACGTGACACATCGCTCGAGTTCCGGAATGGCGACCTCCACCGGATCGCCGGCCACCTGCGGAAGTCCCGCGACGCCGAAGAATTGGTTGGGAAACATTTTCACCTGACGGTGAATGATGTTGTTGGTCTCCTCGGTGAACCAGTGCACGACCTGGGCCGGCTTCGCGCTGTGCATCATCTGAAACGGGCGCGGCGAAATCATCTGCACGTCGATGGACAGGCGCTTCAGCATGTCCAGATGGCCCGTGGGCGCCATCTCCTTCTTGTTCACCGCGGCCCTGATTTCATCGTCCGTCACATGCACCTTGCCGCGGCCGTGGCTACCCCTGTGCGAGAGGATGAGCGCCTTGTACGCCCAGAGCTCCGCCGGCGCGCTGACATGGCCGTGGCAATCGATAATCATCCAGCGCTCCCTACCACCATCTCGAGGGCGCCGGGCGCGCATTTTCCGCGCACACTCGGGTCCGAAGACAGCTGTAATTGTCGGACAATTCACCGCCAAGCGCAAGTGGCGCCGTTGAGTTCAAAGCCTGGAACTTACGCTGATTACCTAGTGCAAGGCCGTGCCGCCGGAGATATCAAGACAACTACCGGTGATATGACTGGCCTTGTCGGAAAGCAGAAAAACAATCGCGTTGGCAATGTCGCGCGCGCTGACCCGAGCGCCAAGCAGTGGGACACGTTCCGTCTCTGAGTTCGGCTCTAGGTTCGGCATCCACCGGGATTCCGCGCTGCCGGGCGCAACGCAGTTTGCGCGGATCCCATAAGGACCTACCTCCTGCGCGATCGCTTGAGTGAGTCCGATGACGGCGCGCTTCGCTGCGGAATATAAAGCCATCCGCGGCTGACCTCTAAACCCCATGCCCGAAGAAAGAGTCACGATCCCCCCGCGCCTAGCCTCGATCATATATGGCAGCACTGCATGGCAGCAATTTAGCACGCCATGGATATTGGGCCGAAGAATCTTGTCCCAGTTTTCGGGGTCAGTCTCGTGAAACGGCAATCGCTTCATTTGCAGATAGTTGGTTCCTCCAGCGACATTGACTAGAGCGTCGATAGAACCATATTTTACCACAATATCGGAAGCGATCGCCCTAGCTGCTTCGAGGTTAGTTACATCGAGCAAACTTGCGCTCACCCTTTCGGGATGACCGAGCGCGCTCTGAACTTCCTCCAAATTGGATTGATTGATGTCGCCAAGCACAACGTCCCAGCCCGCCTCAAGTAACAAACTAGCAGTCTCGCGGCTGAACCAGCTCGCGCCGCCTGTGATCAATGCGACGGGCATGTTTATTCCTCCCATGTTTATCGGGGGCTAAGCCGGTTCACCAACGACGCGACCGAGTTGCTAGCCTACCAGTCAATCTATTGTTTGATCAATGCTTGTCGTTCGCGTCAAACTCCGCAGCTTGCCACTACGAGGTTTGTGCTGTAAATAATAATTACAAAATTCTTCATTGCTATGCTAACAGGACTGCCCGATAGCTTAGAGGCTCTACAACGATGCAGCCTCGGTGGATGCACGCCGCGAGAAGGATAGAGCTTAAGGCAGAGGAAACATTGGGAGATCCAGATGGGAAAAAGCGATGTTAGCTGCCTCGCACTGATAATTGTTGCGCTGGGGCTTTCGGGGAGCGCCGTCACGGCCCAGACACCGGCCGAGTTCTACAAAGCTCGCACGGTGTTCGTGCAAATCGGATCCGGCAGCGGAGGCATTTACGACATAGTCGGCCGACTGTTCACCCGCCATATGGGGGCGTTCATCCCGGGAAACCCAAAGCTGGTGGCACAGAACGTGCCGGGCGGCGGCAGCCTAACGCTTGCAAATCAGTTCTCAGCAATATCCCCTCGCGACGGATCGGTTTTTGGCGTGTTCAACAACGGCATGCCGCTCACGCCGCTCCTAAATCCATCAGCGACTCACTTTGATCCCCGTCGCTTCAATTTTCTCGGCAGCCCGAGCCGGGAATCCCACGTTCTTGTTGCATGGCATACGGGGCCAGTGAAATCTTTCGACGATTTGTTCACAAAAGAGCTAATTGTCGGCGCGACCTCGACAGGGGCGGCCCCCTACGACTTTCCGCTTCTGACGAATACGCTTATTGGAACCAAGTTCAAAATCGTGACCGGCTACCAGAGCGGAACTGAGACGAAGCTCGCCATGGAGCGCGGGGAAATACAGGCCAATGCCGGCCTTGCATGGAGCTCGGTCAAAACTGACTACGCCTCACAGATAGCGGAAAACAAGGTCGTCATTCTGGCTGCTTTCGGGTTCAAGCAGCATGACGAGCTGAGACACGTGCCACTGTTGCCGACCGGCAATACTGAGGAAGAGCGTCAACTATTTCACCTCATGTACGCCCGCCAAGCCTATGGTCGTCCATTTGCAACGCCTCCAGGCGTGCCCAACGACCGGGTGGCCGCCTTGCGACAGGGGTTCGAGGCTACACTGAAGAATGACCGTTTTTTGGCCGAAGCTAAAAAGCTAAATGTTGAGATCGATCCGGTATCGGCCGACGAGCTCAACAAGCTCACCGCCGATCTTTACGCCACCCCCACGCAGGTCGTGAAGCGGATGCAGAAACTGCTCGAAGCCGCCAAATAGCGCTGCCCCAACTTGGGTCGCCCTCGCATAGGCGAGTGAGATGCTCGCCCGTAAAGAACAAGCGCTTCTGACCGGATATAAATTCTGAACCTTTTGCACAGCCGATAGGCGTTTCGTAAGTGGTTTTCCGCTTCGACTATGCCGCCGCCGCTACGAGCGTAAGTCGGTTGAAAACCGGGTCACCTCAAAATAAGCATCGTGCAGCCGCTTGGGAGTTATTGGGAGCGGCGTACACTACGGCCCGTTTGGTCATCGACGCGGCGCCCGCGATAGATCCTTAGGCGCGACTGTCCTGCCGCGCGTCGTCCGCTACTAACTCACGAATGCCTGCTCGAGCTTTGCCGTCGAGGCTAGCTGACCTTCCGGATCGTGTATAATTTTCAAATCACAATTGACCATGGGTCCACTCAGGCGAAGCGCCGCGCCAGTGAGCGCGTCGGCGCCCTGCGCGGCGACGAACGCTGTCGCCCAGCCGAGTTCCTCCGGCGTACGCGGCGTCCGCCGCGCCAGCATTGCGTCTTGATCGGCTTTCGGCAGGCTGTCGAACAGCGTACGGATGCGTGCGCCTGGTTCGGTCAACACAAATCCTGGCTGGATCACATTAACTGCTATGCCGAACCGCTTTAGGTCGCCGGAAAGCTGGTTCGTGAAACCAATAATACCAGCCTTCGCAGAAACGTAGGCTAATCGGGCGGCAGAGGTGCTTTTGCCTTGGAAGCCTCGAATTGATCCGGTGGCGAAG
>CANMLK010000158.1 GCA_947498445.1 Beijerinckiaceae bacterium | reverse complement strand
GGGGCAGCCGTATTGTTCGGCTACTTCACGCAAGCGCTGAGAATTGGACGAGTTGAGCGCGCCCACCACGATGAGCGCGTCGACCTTGCCGGCAATCGCCTTCACCGCCTGCTGGCGGTTCGTCGTCGCGTAGCAGATGTCATCCTTGTGAGGCCCCACAATGAACGGGAAACGCCGCGTCAGCGCCTCGACGATGGCGGTGGTGTCGTCTACCGATAGCGTGGTCTGGGAGGCCCAGGCGAGATTGGCGGGGTCCGCAGGCGTAAGTTTTTCGACGTCGGCAACAGTTTCGACCAGCAGCACGGCGCCATCCGGCAATTGCCCGACGGTGCCCACCACTTCCGGGTGGCCCTTGTGACCGATGAGCACGATGGTGCGGCCACGGCGGTGATGCAGCTCGGCCTCGCGGTGCACTTTCGTGACGAGCGGGCACGTGGCGTCGATGGCGATAAGGTTGCGGGCCTTGGCGTCGGCGGGCACGGATTTGGGTACGCCGTGGGCTGAAAAAATCACCGGCGCGCTGGTCTGCGTCGCCTCGTCCAGCTCCTCGATGAAGATGGCGCCCTTCGCCTTCAGGCTCTCGACCACGTATTTATTGTGCACGATTTCGTGACGCACATAAACGGGCGCTCCGTAAAGCACGAGCGCCCTTTCGACCACGTCGATAGCGCGCACGACGCCGGCGCAGAAGCCGCGCGGCTCGCAGAGAGTTATTTTGAGGGGTTTCAGCACAGTCATGTCCGGGAAATGTGGCCGCAAGCGCCTCCAAGTCAAGCATCCCAGCGCAAGCTGGACGAGTAGAGCGCCCGCTGTGCGCTCGCAATCGGGGCGCAGATCATTATGTTGACCTGAGCCCGCGCAGAGAGCCCCATGCCAGACCCCAGCCATACGGGAAGCTTTCTGCTTCCCATCCTGATTTTTCTTGCCGCGGCTGTCGTCGCTGTGCCGCTGTTCCGCGTGTTGGGGATGGGGGCCGTCATCGGCTATCTGGCCGCTGGCGTCGTCATTGGCCCGCATGCGCTGGGCCTGATCGGCGGTGCGGAAAGCACGATCCACGTCGCGGAACTGGGCGTCGTTCTTCTGCTCTTCATCATCGGGCTTGAGCTCAATCCCTCGCGCGCGCTCGCCCTGCGCAAGGACATGATGGCGCTTGGCCTGACGCAGATGGTTATCTGCTCGGCCATTATCGGTGGCGTTCTTTGGCTTGCGGGCGTCGACACGCGCGGCGCGGCGCTCGCCGGCATCGCGCTGTCCTTCTCGGGCACCGCCATCGCCTTGCAAATTCTGGAAGAGCGCGGCGCGGTGAACAGCGCCTATGGACGGCGCTCGTTCGCAGTTCTCATCGCGCAAGACATTCTGGTTGTGCCTGTGCTGGCGATAGTGCCGCTGTTGGCGACCGGCGGTTCGGGCGGCGGCGACTGGCGGCAAAACCTGCTGGCGTTTGGCGGCATTATCGCAGCGTTTGCGGCAGTCATTTTTGCCGGGCGCTTTGCCATCAATCCGTTCTTCGGGCTGCTGGCGCGTTCGGGCGCCCGCGAAGTGATGACGGCAGGCGCGCTGCTTGTGGTGCTGGGCGCAGCGGTGCTGATGAACTACGCCGGCATGTCGATGGCGCTGGGCGCATTCCTTGCTGGCCTGTTGTTATCGGAGTCGCATTTTCGGCATCAGCTTGAAGCTGATATCGAGCCGTTTCGCGGCATGCTGATGGGCCTGTTCTTCATGTCGGTCGGCATCGCGATTGATCTTGGGCTTATCGCCTCCAACGCGTTGTTGCTTGCGGGCGCAGCGATTTGCGTACTCGCGCTGAAAGCGCTTGTCGTGTTCGGCCTCATGCGCAGCACAGGCTCGACGCAATGCGAGTCGATCGCTGGCGCCAGCACGCTTACATCGGCGGGCGAATTTTCATTCGTCGTCTTTCCGCTGGCGGCGGGCGCTGCGCTTCTCACGCCGCCGCAGGCCGCAATTCTTACAGCGCTCGCCGCGCTCACGATGGTCGCAGGACCGATAGCGGCTGGCGCGCTGGAAAAACTTGCGATGGGCGTGCGCAAGCAGGGCGAGCCGCCACCGTCGGAAACGCCGCCCGAAGGGCTCACCGGCGCCGCGCTTGTCGTTGGCTTTGGCCGCTTCGGGCAGATCGCCGTACAGGTGTTGCTGGCGGGCCGCGCCGACGTCACCGTGATCGACCACGACGTGCAGCGCATCCGCAACGCAAGCCGCTTCGGATTCAAGGTTTATTACGGCGACGGAACGCGCCTCGACGTGCTGCGCGCTGCTGGCGCTGCGCATGCGCGCGTGATCGCCGTATGTGTGGACAAGGCTGAAGAAGCCAACAAGATCGTGGCGCTGTGCAAGGCGGAGTTTCCGCTGGCCGAGATTCATGCGCGCGCTTACGACCGTATCCACGCGCTTGAACTTATTCGGCTGGGCGTCGACTCCTTCACGCGCGAAACATTCGACGCTGCGCTGCTGTTTGGGCGCGATATTCTCGGCAAGCTTTCGGGCGATGCAGACGCCGCCGCTGAAATCACGGCGGATGTGCGCCAGCGGGACTTCGACAGGCTCGCCATCCAGCAAGCGGGCGGCGTCTACGCGCCAGCCGCGTCGGGCGAGCCTGCCGTACGGCCTGAGCCGTTGACTGCGCCCACCCGGCGCGCGCAGGCGCTCAACGAGGAAGCGCGCGACATTGTGCAACAGGAGGAAAACGCCTCCGCCCGCACGGACGCGCCGCGATGAACGCTCCCGCATCGCCCACTCGTCCGCGCGCTGTTTTCACCGAAGGCTCGATCATGCGCCACGTGGTCGTGATGACCGCGACCGGCTCGATTGGCCTGATGGCGATCTTCGTCGTCGACTTCCTGACGCTGCTGTACATCTCCTGGCTCGCCGATCCGCATCTGACAGCCGCAGTTGGCTTTGCGACGCAGGTGTCTTTCTTCCTCATCTCGATGAACATCGGACTCAGCATCGCAGTGTCTGCGCTGATGGCGCGCGAGATCGGCTCGGGCCGTCGCGAGCAGGCGCGGCGGCTGTGCGCGTCGGGCATTGTGCACACTGTGATTTTGTCAGGCGTGGCGACCTTCGCCGCCCTGCCCTTCCGGCGCGATCTGCTAATGCTGCTGGGCGCGACCGGGCAAACGCTCGACGTCGCGGACACATTTTTGCTCATCACGATGCCCGCCAACATCTTCATGGCGGTGGGCATGGTGATGTCGGGCGCGCTGCGCTCCGTGGGAGACGCCAAGCGCTCGATGTATGTGACGCTGTGGGGCGCGGCGGTGATCGCCGTGCTCGATCCGCTGCTCATTTTCGGCTTCGACCTCGGTGTGCCGGGCGCCGCTATCGCCACCTGCGTTTCGCGCGCCACCTTTGCCGTCGTGGGCCTGTGGGGCGCCATCAAGGCGCACAATCTGATCGCCCGTCCACAGCTGGCGCACGTGACCGCCGATCTGCGGCCTCTCATGAGCATCGCCCTGCCCGCCATCGCGACCAACCTCGCGGCGCCTATTTCAACATCCTACGCGCTGCGCGTTTTTGCGGGCTTTGGCGAACCTGTGGTGGCGGCGTTCGCGATCATCGACCGACTCGTGCCTGTCGCTTTTGGCGTGCTGTTCGCTTTGAGCGGGTCTGTGGGCCCTATCATCGGACAGAATCTGGGCGCTGGGCTCTATGGGCGCATCACGCGCACGCTCACCGACAGTTTCATGCTCGTCGCGGGATATTCGCTCGTGGTCTGGGCGCTGTTGTTCATCGCAGCGCCCTATTTACCCGCCGTTTTCGCGGCGGAGGGGCGCACGGCCGACCTGATTGTTTTCTTTTGCAAATGGGGCGGCCTGCAATGGATTTTCCTGGGCGGGCTGTTTGTCGCCAACGCGGCATTCAACAACCTCGGCTACGCATTCCTCTCCACTCTCTTCAACTGGGGGCGCGCAACACTGGGCACTATTCCCTTCGTGACGCTTGGCGCCCATCTGGGCGGACCGGAGGGCGGCCTGCTGGGCATGATTGTCGGCGCGGCCATTTTCGGCGCCGCAGCCATCGTGACGGGTTACGTCATCACCGGACGTCTCGCCGCCCGCGCCACAGCGCCCCACATTCAGGGGGCAGCGCGCCAATGATGGACCCTCAACCGGACCCGTTTGCCTCATTTCACGGCGCAGCATATGAAGGCGCTGGTCCGATTTTGCTGACTTCCTGAAGGTCCCATGGCGCGCGACGTCACCGACACGACACCCATCACCTCGCGCGACGAACTCGTCGGCTGGCTGGAAGCGGGCTCCAAGGGCGCAGCGCCGCTGAAGCTCGGCACGGAGCACGAGAAGTTTCCCTTCTACGCCAACGACCTGACGCCCGTGCCCTACAAGGGGCGCGACGGCCGCGGCGGCATCGAGGCGATCCTGCAAGGCGTGCGGGAGACCACCGGATGGTCCCCCATTGAGGACGCCGGCTCGCTGATCGGGCTGTTCGACGAGAAAGCCGGCGGCGCAATTTCGCTTGAGCCGGGCGGGCAATTCGAATTGTCCGGCGCGCCGCTCGACAACGTTCACGAGACCGATAGCGAACTAGCCGCGCATCTCGATCTGGCCAATCGCATCGCCGCCAAACATGGCGTTGAATTCGCGAGCCTTGGCATGAGTCCCCTGTGGACGCTCGAGCAAACGCCCCGCATGCCCAAGAGCCGCTATCGCATCATGACCGCGTACATGCCGAAAGTCGGCACGCGTGGGCTCGACATGATGTACCGCACGTGCACGGTGCAGGTGAATCTGGATTACCGCAACGAAGCCGACATGGTGCGCAAGCTGCGCGTGTCCATTGCGTTGCAGCCGATTACGACAGCGCTGTTCGCCAGTTCGCCGTTCACGGACGGCAAGCTCAATGGCCTGCTTTCAGCCCGTTCAGAAATCTGGCGCGACACCGACAACCAGCGCGCGGGCATGACGCCGTTTGTCTTCGACGACGGCTTTGGCTTCGAGCGTTATGTCGACTGGGTGCTCGATGTGCCGATGTATTTCGTCAAGCGCGGCGAGACCTATCACGATGTCGTCGGCGCGAACTTTCGCGATCTTCTCGATGGCAAGCTTGCTGCGCTGCCGGGCGAGAAGGCGACGCTTTCGGACTGGGCCAATCACGTTTCGACGATCTTCCCCGAAGTTCGGCTGAAGCGCTATCTGGAAATGCGCGGCGCCGATTCCGGCTCGCGAGAGCACATCATTGCGCTGCCCGCCCTGTTCGTCGGCCTGCTCTATGACGAGGATTCGCTCACCGCGGCGTGGGATCTCGTGAAGGGCTGGAGCGCGCAGCAGCGGCAGGCCTTGCGTGATGACGCGCCCAAACTGGGCCTCGACGCAATGATCGCCGGGCGCAGCGCACGCGACGTTGCGCGTGATGCGCTCGCGATTGCCCGGGCAGGCCTCAAGCGCCGCGCCCGTCTCGACGCGAGTGGACATGACGAAGGCCGACACCTCGACGTGCTCGATGCGCGGGTCGCACGCGGTCGCACGGCTGCGCAAGATCTCATCGATCTTTACAATGGCGCATGGGGCAAATCGGTGCTTCCGGCCTTCCGGCATTGCAAAATCTGATTTCGTGTAAAATTTGATGCAATCGGGTGACGGGTGGTTTGCCACGCCCGGCGTTTTCACTGCAATAACAACCATTTCAGAGGCCATTAACCACCGGCGTTAGCAAAACGCCGAGTGAGCCTGACCCATCATGCGCTTAACGGGGCAACGATCCCCGGCCGCAGGACAGGGTTGCGTCATGAAATTTGCCTTTCAAGAGATCGAAGCTCCCAGAGCCGCCGCAGCGTACCGCGACGCACGCGCCGATGGCGGCCAGCGCGACGTCACGCTCACCTGCCAGCAGGTGACCATCGGGCGGCGCCTGCGCGGCGTGCGCATGAAAATCCGGGTGCCGGTCAACGCGTACACGGGCGTGACTCTTGGGCTCGAAAACACAGCGAGCGAGCGTCCCTGCTACAAGGTTTCCCTTCGTCACGTTGACGCCGATCTGTCCGTGCTGCTGCTCGAAACCTTCGACGAGACTGAGGCCCGGCAGATGTGGCAGGGCTGGGCGCAGCATTTGTCGCTGGCGCGGATGGTCGAGCGCGAAGACGGCGCGCTTGATCTCATCGCCACCGCGCAGCGCGGCGTTCAGACCTTTGATCGCAGCCGGGCGAACGTGGCGACGAAGCGCAGCCGCGGACGTTTTGCACGGCGCAGGCGCATGGGCGTAACGCGGGTGGGCGTTGCCCGGGTGGAAGCAGGCACTTTCGAGCAAGCGGACGAAAGCATCGCCTGCGAGTAATCTGCTCTCAGGTCAGATGCTTCAAAAGACCGTCGAACGCGAGGCCTGCAAAGAGAATCAAACCCGCGTCGCGATTGGCGCGAAACAAGCGCAACGCCAATGGCGGATCGCCGATTCGCACGATTGCGAGCTGCCACACCAGATGCGCGATGAACCCGGCAAGCCCGGCCCACGCGAACCATCCGCCACCTGCGAGCGCAATCGCCGCCGCTGCTGTGATAACCGCAAGCGCATAAAAGACGCCAACGCCCAAACGCAAATTGTCGCCAAAAAGCCGCGCCGTGGAGCGCACGCCCACAATGGCGTCGTCGCGCGCGTCTTGCAGCGCGTAAATCGTGTCGTAGCCAATCGTCCAGAAAATCGCGCTGGCGTAGATGAGATAGGCGGGCGCGGCTAGCGAGCCCAAGGACGCCGCCCAGCCCATTAACCCGCCCCACGCGAAGGCGAGACCAAGTACTGCCTGCGGCCAGAATGTGAAGCGCTTGGCGAAAGGATAAATCGCGACCACCAGCAGCGACGCAAGGCCGACCGCAATCACAAACCAGTCAATCGCCAGCTCGGCCCCTGACCAGCGCAACGACAGCAACAAGAGCACGAGCGCGCCCACGAGCGATTGCGCAACGAGAAAGGCGAGCGCCTGTTTGGGCCGAATGCGTCCCGACGCCAGCGGGCGATGACGCGTGCGTTCAACCTGCGCATCTATCTTGCGATCAATGAGATCATTCCACGTCGACCCCGCGCCGCGCATGGCGATGGCGCCAACGAGAAATAGCGCAATGTTGAGCCAATTGGGTCCACGCCCCTGCGCGACCCCTGCAAGCGCATCGGACCACCAGCAGGGAAGCAGGAGAAGCCACCAGCCAATCGGCCGGTCGATGCGCGCGAGCTGGACGTACGGCGTCCACGACGTCGGCAAGGCGCGGAGCAGGATATTGGGAGCGACAGCGTCAGGCAGAGGCGAGGTGGACGACGCAGGCGTGCGCGCGTCCGTTTGCCTCAAAGCGGCCCTCGGGGCAGAGCCGGGGCGGCTGGGCCAGCGGATGATTGCTGGTTTTGCATCTGGCGCGCCTGCGCGGCGATCTTGCACGCCTGCCCAGCAATCTGCGAGGTGCGGTTAGCCCCGGTCTTCACCTGCGTGATGATTTCCTCGGGAATGGTGCACCAACTCTGATTTTTCTGCATGTAGCCGAGCATTTCACGCTCAACCGACGCAAGTGTGCGCAAACGGGGGCAAGCGGACACCGGGTCCAGCTTGCCGCCATTGGCCTTCGTGATCTTGTTTAGCGCCGCAAGGTGCCCGTTGCGCTTCGTCTGGAGCGTGGCAATGTCGTCGTTACAACTTTGAGCGAAGGCGCCCACTGCGCCCAGAGACGCGAAGGCGACAATCGCCGCTGCGGTGCGGACCAGGGCGCGCGCCAAACGCGGCGTCGAACGTACGGAAGCTGCGATCATCTCAAACACCTGTACAGGTAGCGCCGCGGACTTGATGGCCTCTAGCCCTGCGGGACGACAGTTTTATCAAGCCGGAGCATGAATTAGCAAGGGCGCCCATATGGAGCGCCCCAAGCGTCGCCAGAAGGCCTCCTGAATACGGCTCGATGATGACGCAAGGGCAACGCTCTGCCATGGTGGCGCATTCCCGTAGAACGAAAAAGGGCGGAGAGCTTGGCGCGCTACGATTTCAATGCGCAGAGGCTGTACATCGACGCTGACCTGCACGAGGGCGCGCGCGCTGAACTGACCCGCGAACAGGCCAACTACCTGCTGAATGTCCTGCGGCTGCGCGATGGCGAGCCCCTCCACGTGTTCAACGGACGGCAGGGCGAATGGTCTGCCCGGGTGAGCGCCAGGGGACGGCGCGACGCGGCGCTGGATATCGGCGAAATCGTGCGGCCGCAGGACGCGCCATGCGACCTTCACTACCTGTTCGCGCCGCTCAAACACGCGCGCCTCGACTACATGGTTCAGAAGGCCGTGGAGATGGGCGCCTCGCGTTTATGCCCGGTTCTGACGCGGCGCACGCAGGCCACCCGCGTCAACACCGAGCGCATGCGCGCCAACGCGATCGAGGCGGCCGAGCAATGTGGCGTACTCAGCCTGGCAGACGTGGACGAGCCGGTGAAGTTCGAATCGGTGATCGCGCAATGGCCGCAGGACCGTCTGCTCGTGTTCTGCGACGAGGATGCGCCGCCGGGCGACCCGGTCGCGGCGCTTCGGGCGGAGTGTGGCGGCGACGCACGCACACCGCTTGCCGTGCTGGTGGGGCCTGAAGGCGGGTTTGATCCCGCTGAGCGCCGGATGTTGCTGAGCCTCGACCGCGCGGTCGCTATTTCGCTGGGTCCGCGCATCCTGCGCGCGGACACGGCGGCGGTCGCGGCGCTGGCCGTTGCACAGGCCGCACTGGGCGACTGGCGCTAGCTCTTGCCCCCGCGCGACAGATGTTTGTATGGTTAAAAAAAGGTGACCAAAACGCCGTTCGCCATGATCCTGCCGCGAGCGCACGGGCATATGATCGCAAATCTTGAGTCGCGGATGGTCCTTATGAGTGCAAGCGCTGTCACATCAAACGTCTGGCGCGGGGTTACCTCCCTCGGCCTTGCCGCTGGGGGCTCTCTCCTTTTGGCGGCGTCCGGCGCTTTTGCCCAGTCGAACCCCTGCGCCATTTACGGATCTGGCTTCGTTTCGCTCAACGGCACCGACACTTGTGTGCGCATTGGCGGGCGCGTCCGCGTCGACACCGTGATAGTGCCGTCGCAGGACATCTTTGGATCTAGCGGCAGCCGCAACTTCGCGCCGGGCGCGCAAAATGGGCTGGATGGACCCGACCGCGCCCATTTCCGCCTGCAAGGCGGCGCATCTGGCGGAATGCCCCGGACGCGCTGAGGCCCTGACCCGGCCAATTTCGATCAAGCCATTATTATTTTATCGGATTTCGTTGAGCTGGCGCTAAAGCGTGGCCCGGCCCTTGCTCGCTGGCCAAGCGACAGCTAGCAGCCTGTCGGACTTAACTTGTCCTGGCGGCGGGGCAAGGGCAAGCGTAGAAACAGCGTATTGATTCCTCGCGATGATGGCGGCCGCTCCGATGGACAATTTCCGCGAGATTGACCGCCAGACAGGCTTTTTACTGCCGCCTT
>CANMLK010000157.1 GCA_947498445.1 Beijerinckiaceae bacterium | reverse complement strand
TCTCACCTGTACGAGATCGGCGCCACCGACGCGGTGCCCGAAACCATTGAAGCTAGCCTTCAGCTTGCCGAAGCCCTGCTCGTCGACATCGGCGTGCCGTCGGGTTTCGTCATCGCTTCCGTGCATGAAAAGCGCGACGAGTTCCGCGCCCTTCTGCAGAAGGATGGCGCCCACGAGGAGCGGCGCGGCATCCGGCTCTCGCGCCGGATCAAGGACATGTCGCGCACGCGCAAGGCCGAACCCTGACCTTTGCGAGTGCGCTTTTTCATCAGCGCAGCCCACCTGGGCAGCCCACCTGGGCGGCGCCCCGGGCCGAGCCCTAACGCGGGCCCGCTTGTCCGCAACCGGTGGTCAGGCTAAGCCCCTACGATGAACATGAAGGAACCCAAGCAGCGGAAGCCCTGGAACAGGGAAACGGTGGAGATGCTCCGCCGCCTTTTTCAGGAGCACGGGCGCAAGCATATTCGCTCGTATCTTCTGGCGATGGCGCTGCTGGGCGTGGGCGCGGCTGCGACAGCCTATTCCGCCTACATGCTCAAGCCGGTGCTCAACGGCATCATCGATGGCGACAAGTTCCGCGACCTGCGTTCCATGGCGTGGCTGGTGTTTGGCCTCTTCGTGCTGCGCGGCGTCGTCACCTTCCTGGCGACAATCACGCTGGCGCGCGGAGGCAACGCGATCATCGCAAACGCGCAACGGCGGCTGTTCGACCACCTGCTGCAGCAGGACATGCGCTTCTTCCACGACCGGCATTCGAGCGACTTCATCACCCGGCTGGTGTACGCGCCCAACGGCATCCGCGACACGATGCAGGCGATGGTGACGACGGCCGGGCGCGACATCCTCACCGTCGTGGGCCTGATCATCGTGATGTTTTTGCAAGAGCCCGTGCTTGCGCTCATCGCCATCGCGACAATGCCTGTCGCCGCCCTGCTGCTGACGCAGACAGTGGGACGCATCCGCAAGTTCGTCATTCGCGGTTACGCGGGCGCAACGCAGATCATGCAGACCATGCAGGAGACCGTGCAAGGCGCCCGCATCGTCAAGTCGTTCAACCTTGAAGATGAAATGCGCGGCCGCATGAAGCGCGCTGTGCGCGAGGTGGAACGCAGCTCCAATCGCGTTTCGACCGGGCTCGCGATGTCTGGCCCGATTGCTGATGCGCTGGCGGGTTTGGCTATCGGCGCCGTGATCTTCTACGGCAGCTGGCGCATAACACTTTATAACGCGGACCCGGGCTCGTTCTTCTCCTTCGTCGCCGCGCTTTTGATGGCTTATGAGCCGGCAAAGCGGCTGGCGCGTTTGCGCCTGCAATTGCAAAACGGCGTCAGCAGCGCCTCCATGATGTACGAGGTGCTCGATCATCCCGCCGCGGAAACGCAGGCGCCCGGATTGCCCGCGCTGGAGATCCGCCAAGGTCGAATTAACTTCACGGGCCTGCGCTTCAGATATCGCGATGACGAACCCGTGCTCGACGGGCTCGATCTTCTCGCCGAGCCCAACATGACGACGGCGCTGGTGGGCCCATCAGGGGGCGGAAAATCCACGGTTCTCGCTCTGCTGCAGCGCTTTTATAACCCTGAAGCCGGCACGATCGAAATCGACGGACAGGACGTTTCCAAGGTTGACCTCGCCTCGCTGCGCTCAAAGATCGCCTTCGTGTCGCAGGACGTCTATCTCTTTCGTGGCACGATCCGCGACAACATTGCGCTTGGGCGCCCCGGCGCGAGCGATGAAGACATTTTCGAGGCGGCGCGCAAGGCGCACGCGCATCAGTTCATCACCGAGTTTTCAACCGGCTATGACACCAGCGTTGGAGAACAGGGCGCGCAATTGTCGGGCGGACAAAAGCAGCGCATCGCCATCGCCCGCGCGATTTTGAAAAATGCGCCGATCATCCTGCTGGATGAGCCCACAGCGGCGCTCGATTCAGAATCAGAGCGCGAGGTGCAAAAGGCGCTTGACGATCTGCGGCAGGGGCGCACCACGCTGGTTGTCGCGCACCGGCTGCAGACGATCATCAACGCGGACTGCATTTTCGTCATCGAAAAGGGCCGCGCCGTCGAATTTGGCGCCCATGACGATCTGATCCGGCGAGGCGGCACCTACAGCAATTTCTTCGCCTCGCAGTTTGGCGAAGGCGCCGAGTCGCTCAAAGCGCCGGACGCGCCGAAGTCTCCCTGACAAAATCAGCGGTTGGCCGTTCAACGACGGGCCGCTCGGATACAGGCCGCGCAACAGTTGGACGGTCTGCTGCTGGACGCTCGGCCGCTGGCCGATCAGTGCGATACTGGCCCTTCAGCAAGAGCGCGCTGGCGATCGCCGCCAGCCCCACGATGGTGAGCCACCACAATTGCAGGCCCACGGCGCTGAACGCGCCTATGGCGATGATGGAGACTGCGGTTGACAGCAGGAAGCCGGAGGCAGGCGGCGTCGCAGCCCCCGCCGCGACGATGACGCGCGCCAGCAAAAACGCCGTCAGCAGCGCGCCAAAAACGCCAAGGTCGAACCACATCTGGAAGATGGCGCCGCGCGGCGCGCCGAAGGGGATGAACCCCGTCTGCAACCCGCGCACGGCCGCGTGAAACCCGTAGCCCGCAAGCGTGCGCACGCCGTCGTCCACGATCATGCCGGCCCACGCCGTGAAGGAGCGCACCAGCGGCAGCGCCTCGATGCCCAATTGCGGCCCAAACCGCTCGCTCAGAAGGGCGAGTGCGGGGGCGGAGGCGAACAGAATGGCGAACAAAACCGCCAGCACCTGCGCGAAACGCCGTCCGCCAGCCAGCCCGAAGGCGCAGACGATGGCGCCCGCCGCAAGCCCGCCAAAGGCCGGGGGCGTGCGCACCAGCAATATTGCCGCCGTCGCCACCACCGCCAGAACGCCCGCCGAAATCCAGCGCTCGCGCACCGCCAGCGCGCCCAGCGCCGGCCACAGCAGCACCGCCGTCATGATGGCGATGCGCTCGATGACGCCGGGCTCCGGCCCCTCGACCAGGCGCGTGTCGATGAGATTGAGCGGCACGAGAATGAGAACGCCAATGCACGCCGCGCCAAGGCCGATGGGCAAGAGATTGAGATTTGGCGTGCGCACATGGGTGGGCAGGATGGCGATGGCCAGCGTCACCACCGCCAATGTGCCAATCATTTTGGCGAACCGCTCCGCCGCCACGCCCGGATATGGCGTCCAGAGGATCGACGCGGCGATCCACACCAGTAGCGCCAAAGCCACAATGCCCAGCGGCGAGGCCAGCGCCTGGCCCAGCGCGCGGAACATGCCCTGCCGGGGCGCAATCAGCACCGACGCGATCATCAGCGCCGCGCCCACGGGCACCAGCGCGACCATCAGGCGGCGGGAGGCCAGCGCGCCCACCGGCCCGGCGATCATCAGCACGGCGATGCCCAAACGCATGAGGAATTCGGCAGCGCCCGCCACCGGATCTTCCATCTGCCGTCGGTCTGGACTGCTCATCACGTGTACGCGTTTGGAGGACTTAAGCGCCCACTATAAATCCCCTTATGCCATCTGACTGTGGAGACCGGGCAACACCCGTTGCAAAAGCAACACGGTTTTAGTCCCCAAGCGGGCCTGAGCGATTACGCTTCACGTCGCTGCGGCGCTTTTTCTCGTCCACCCGCTTCTTTTTGGCGGTTTTCGACGGTTTCGTCGCAATGCGCGTGATGGGGCGAATCGCCGCCTGCTGAATCAGCGTCACAAGCCGCTCCTGCGCATCGGCGCGGTTGCGCTCCTGCGTGCGGAAGCGGTCGGCGTTGATGATGATGACGCCGTCATTGGTCAGCCGACGCCCCGCAAGGCGCGACAGGCGGGCGCGCACATCGTCGGGCAAGGAGGGAGAATTGGCCACATCAAAGCGCAGCTGGACGCAGCTGGCCACCTTGTTGACGTTCTGCCCGCCGGGGCCCGAGGCGCGCACGAAAGTTTCGTGCAATTCGCTCTCGTCGATGCAGATGGAGCGGGTGATCCTGATCATGGTCCTGACCGCCCCCTTGTTTAGCCCTGCCTGGCCGTACTCAGCCGATCACGGCGAACACGTCGTCGCCGCGCACTTCAACCTTGTAGGTCTTGATGGCGACGCTGCACGGCGATTGGCGCGGCTCGCCGGTCTTGATGTCGAACGTGCCGAAATGCATCGTGCACTCGATCTCGCCGTCCACAATGTCGCCATTCGACAAGCTGGCGAGGCCGTGGGTGCAGCGGTCGTCGGTGGCGAAGAATTCGCCCTCCAGATTGTAAACCGCCAATGCCCCCGCCTCCCGCTCAACCTTGAGAATGGACCCGGGCGCAAGATCGGCGCTCTTGCAGAGGAAAAGCAGGTTCTCGTCGGCCACGTGGGCAATCTCCATGTTCGCCGCATGGATAGGGGGAAGGGGGCCGGGGGGCAAGGGGGAGGGGGGCTTAGGGGGCGTCGAGTTTGGCGGCGAGGCGCTCTTTCGCACGAGCGCACATCCAACGTGGCGCGATAGGGTGCAAGTACGCGGCCGTATGTATCAAGTGCGCAACGCACGAAACGGGAGACGGAGGTTGTTCCCCCCGCGCGACGAAGGGCCTCGCAGCGTCAATTCTATTCTTCTCTGCCTTTTTCACTCTCCCAGCGAGCGAGATTCTCCGGCTTGTTCGCTTCAATGAGCCTATCGATCGTCTGCTTATCGAACACATGTGGGATCAAGCTGGCTTTGATACCGACCCCATTGGGCGGGACGAACGCGGTGAAGATGCGCTCATCTTCGACCCGGTTCCCGAAGACATCATGGAAAGCGTAGCGGATTACAAAATCCATATGGAATTCTTCGGTAGCGAGGATCTGCATTGCGCTGCTATCCAATAGGGCGCTGCCGAGATTCAGACTAAGCGAAAGCTCCTCACCGGGGCCAATGTCTTTCCCCCATGAATCAGAACCTAAACACAGGTTGCCCAAGAAGGGACTGTCCATTGGTGGATAGTATCTAACAATTATAGACCATTGGAAGCGGAGTGTCGGAGATTGTCCGTAGTTTCGCACCTTAATAGACACCAGCGGTCGGAGCCGCTGATCGACCATACCGAAGCTGCCGGAAACCAGTTCGACCGTACCGGATACGATGCGGACATAGGCACGGACCTGCGCCTCTCCCATCTCACGGGCAACTGTAACAGCGGCCTGCGCGGCCTCGGCAGCGGCAATAGCCCCATTTGCAGCGCGCCGCGCGTAATAAAGGTTGGCGAATAGAAGCGCACCGCCAAGCACACCGAGTCCGAACTGCCACCAAGCTATCAGCAACGTGCTTTCTGCGGCGTTAGCCATTCTGATTTGCTGGCACAGATCGGCTTCATCGTGGCTTGCGGATTCGCTACATTTTGGGCTTTTCCAGAAGGAATGGTCCAAACCTTCTCTAATAGCCGCGAGGGCGGGCTTTTCCGGGGTCGCAGGAATGTCAGCGGCATTCTCACGCTCAACGATCGGGCTTGCTTTGGGTGGCTCTACCTGATCGTTCTGACCAGAGGCCGGTAAAATACCGGCACCGCATACGATCAATCCAAGTGCAACGATGCGCAGCCAACAACGGTAAGACATTGAAGCAAGAACCCCGCGGTGAATTTCCACCGGCTATCTTATTCCTTAGGTTACGCTCATTGTCATTTTTGCGAAGGGCCGCCAGCCTTTTGAAAACCTACGTGTAGGAAATAAGATTGCGTACTTAAGCGGCGGGCTACCATGCATCCGCCCACCCCCTCCGCTACCCCTCCATCTCCTCGCGCAGCATCTCCAGCTCAAGCCATTCTTCTTCTGCGCGGGTGATGTCTTTTTCGGTTTTCACCAGCGCTTCGGAGAGTTTTGCGAAGCGGGCGGGGTCGCGGGCGTAGAGTTGGGGGTTTTCCAGTTCCTTGCGGATGCGGGCGGCGAGCGCGCGGTTTTCGTCCATCTTTTTGGGCAGGGTTTCGAGCGCGTGTTTTTGCTTGAAGGACAATTTGCGCGAGCCGTTTTTGGTGCGCAGCGCTGAGGCGCTGCTGGTCTTGCCGCGCGGCTCAGGCGCAGCGACGCCAGACCCGGCAGCGCCAGACCCGGCAGATCCTGGTGCAGCAACTCCTGGCGCCAGCACGCCATAGCCGCGTTGGGCCACCATGTCTGAATAGCCGCCGGCGTATTCAAGCCACTGGCCCTCGCCTTCCGACACGATGACGGAGGTGGACGTGCGATCCAGAAAATCACGATCATGGCTGACGACGATGACGGTGCCCGGATAATCGTTCAGCATCTCTTGCAGGATATCGAGCGTTTCGAGATCGAGATCGTTGGTGGGCTCGTCGAGCACCAGCAGGTTTGACGGCATCGACATGGCGCGCGCCAGCGCGAGGCGCCCGCGTTCGCCGCCCGACAGTTTCGTCACCGGCTGGCGGGCCTGTTCGGGCGCGAAGAGAAAGTCCTTCATGTAGCCGATGACGTGCTTTTTCGCGCCGTTCAGCTCCACCCAGTCGCCGCTGCCGCCCGTGAGCGCTTCCTTCAGCGTCCACTCGGGGCGCAATTGCATGCGCTTTTGATCGAGCGCGGCGACTTCGAGATTTGCGCCAAGGCGCACATGGCCTGCGTCGGGCTCAAGTTCGCCAATCAGCATCTTGATGAGCGTCGTCTTGCCGGCGCCGTTGGCCCCGATGATGCCAAGCCGGTCGCCGCGCAGGATGCGGGTTGAAAAATCAGCGACGATGGCGCGCTCGCCATAGGTTTTCGCGATGGCTTCGGCCTCGATGACGAGCTTACCGGAAACCTTGCCCTCCGCCGCCTCCATCTTCACGCCGCCTTGCACGCCGCGCGCGTCGCGCCGCTGCTGGCGCAATTCACCCAGCTCGCCAACGCGGCGCATGTTGCGCTTGCGCCGGGCGCTGACGCCGTGGGTGATCCAGTGTTCTTCCTCGACAATCTTGCGATCCAGCTTTTGCAGGTCGCGCGCTTCCTGCTCCAGCACTTCGTCGCGCCATGTCTCGAAGGCGCCAAAGCCCTGCTCAAGACGGCGCGTGCGGCCGCGATCCAGCCACACGGTGGCGCGCGTCAGGTTTTCCAGAAAACGCCGGTCATGGCTGATGAGGACGAGCGCAGATCGCAGCCCGGCAAGATGCTTTTCCAACCATTCGATGACGGGCAGGTCGAGATGGTTCGTCGGCTCGTCGAGCAGCAGCACGTCCGGTTCGGCGGCCAGCACACGCGCCAGCGCGGCGCGCCTCGCCTCGCCGCCTGAAAGCCGCGAGGGTTCTTCCTCGCCGGTGAGGCCAAGTTCGGAGAGCAGATATTGCGCTTTGTAGACGTCATCGGTGGGGGCGAGGCCAGCCTCGGCGTAGGCGAGGGTCGTGGCGTAGCCCGACAGGTCCGGCTCCTGCGGCAGATAGCGCAGGGAGGCGTCGGGCTGGAAAAAGCGCTTGCCTTTGTCAGACTCGATTTCGCCCGCAGCGATGCGCAGCAGCGTCGATTTGCCAGAGCCGTTGCGGCCGACCAGCGCCAGACGCTCGCCGGGGGAGACAGAAAGCTCGGCGTCCTCGATCAGCGGCTTGGCGCCAAGGGTGAGGGCGATATTTTGAAGAAGGAGAAGGGGGGGAGAAGCCATGGGTCGCTATGTCGGGGAAAGCGGACCGCGTGGCAAGGGCGCATATTGACCGGAGGCTGCAACCTTTTCTTGGGGCCTTGCGGTTTAACGTGGGAGCGATTGTCAGAAAGTCGGGGATTTCCATGACGGATACGCAGGTTCTGGCCGCACTGGCGGCGCTGGAGGCCCATCGGGTCGACGTCGGACATCGGCGCATCCGAGATCTGTTTGTTGGCGATCCAGGCCGCGCCAACCGGCTGCAGGCGGAAATGGATGGCCTCGTGCTCGACTATTCCAAACACCGTGTCACCGACGCCACGCTGGCGCACCTGCTGGGCCTCGCGCGGGCGGCTGATCTTGAAGGCAAGCGCGACGCGCTGTTTTCCGCCGCCCATTACAACAACACCGAGGGGCGCGCGGCCATGCACATGGGGCTGCGCGATTTCTCCGGCGAGCCAATCATGATCGACGGCGCCGACATGCGCCCCGCTATTGAGGCCGAGCGCGACAAGATGCTGGCGTTCGCGCAGGCCGTGCGCACCGGCGCCGTGCGCGGCTCAACAGGCGAGCGGATCACTGACGTGGTCAACATCGGCATCGGCGGATCGGATCTGGGCCCGGCCATGGCGGTGCGGGCGCTCTCGCCGTTTGCGGGCGAGGGACCGCGCGCGCATTTCGTATCGAACGTCGACGGCGCCGACATCGCCGACACGCTGAAGGGGCTCGATCTCAAGCGCACGCTGTTCATCATCTCGTCGAAAACATTCACGACGCAGGAGACGATGACGAACGCGCAATCGGCGCGCGCGCGCGTGGCCGCAGAACTGGGCGAAGCGGCGGTGGCCGATCACTTTGCGGCTGTTTCGACGAAACTCGATCTGGTGGCGAAGTTTGGCATTCGCGCTGATCGCGTGTTCGGCTTCTGGGACTGGGTGGGCGGGCGTTATTCGCTGTGGTCGTCCATCGGGCTCGTGTTGGCGGTTGCCATCGGGCGCGATCATTTTCTGGCGTTTTTGCGCGGCGGGCATGACATGGACCGGCATTTTGCGCAAACGCCGCTGCAGGACAATCTGCCTGTGTTGATGGGACTTCTGGGAATCTGGTATCGCAACGCGTGGGATTATTCGGCGCACGCAGTGATCGCTTACGATCAACGGCTCGCACGCTTTGCCGCTTATCTGCAGCAGCTCGATATGGAATCAAACGGCAAGTGCGTGACGCGCGACGGCGAGCCCGTGCAGATGGCCACGGCGCCTGTGATCTGGGGCGAGCCCGGCACGAACGGACAGCATGCGTTTTTCCAGATGCTGCATCAGGGAACAAGCGTCGTGCCTGTAGACTTCATGGTCGCCGCACGCGCCATCGACGCCGACGCGCACCATCATGATTTGCTCGTCGCCAATTGTTTTGCGCAAAGCGAGGCGCTGATGCGCGGGCGCACGCGCGAAGAAGTTGAAGCGCTGCTAAGCGCGCAGGGCCTGAGCGATTTTGAAATTGCGCGCCTCGCGCCGCACAAGGTGTTTCCGGGCGACCGGCCCTCCTCCACGCTCATTTACCAGCAGCTTGATCCGCGCACGCTGGGCCGACTGGTGGCGCTCTATGAACACAAGGTGTTCGTGCAGGCGGCGATCTGGAACATCAATCCGTTCGATCAATGGGGTGTCGAACTGGGCAAGGAATTGTGCAGCGGCCTTGCGCCTGTGGTGCGAGACAGGGCTGCATCGCTCGCCGCGCTGGAGCCCGCCACGGCCGCGCTGATTGAGACGCGGCGCCGATTGCAGGGCTAATCATCTGCGCGGAGGCCTTAAGCTGCTGGCATGCGGCGAAGGTTCTACCTGCGAACGCGGTGCGGGCCGCGCAGACGTCCTTGCAGCGCCGCTTTACAATTTGAGCAGCGGGGGCTCTAATCTTGCCATGGCGGGGCGTACAAGACCTTGGCCGGGAGGATACAAAATGGGCTCTTCGCGGAAAAAGGTGGACAAATTTAGCCGCCCCGCCACATAGAACTTCATT
>CANMLK010000156.1 GCA_947498445.1 Beijerinckiaceae bacterium | reverse complement strand
TATCTGATAATATGATAATAAAAAATGCTCAGCGGCAGGGGAAAACTGTGTAAAGGCTGACTCGCGCAGGCTCGCCCCCGAACTTAGGGGGGCCGTGGTCCAAGGACCGCGATCCGCACTACCTAGGAAAAGGCCCAAGGGACCCGTGGCAGGTCACTTGTCACCGGTCGCAGTTACGCGCTGCCCGCGTCTTGGCTGGCCTTACACAGCGCACGCTTGGCGCCGCTTTAGGCGTTGATGAGCGGGCTGTACGTTTCTGGGAGCGCAAACATGATAGGCGGCCGACCAGCGCGCCTAATGACGCCCGGATAGAGCAGGCTCTGTTGATCCATGGGGTCATATTGTTCGCGGAGCCGACGCCGGGGGCGAGATTAGCGAAATAAGTTCCTGTCTGGGGAGTATTGGCGAAAAGCGGTAATTACCGGAAACGTTCGCGCGCACGCGCGCGACCGGTTTTCGGAAGCGCCTGCTATAGGTAAATAGGATTTTGTAGACTTTAAACCGCGCGGGCACCCAGTGGTTAGGATCATCTCTCATGGACCTCTTGTTCGCGATTGTTCGATGCATGCCGCCACACTTTGCGGGGACTATATAGGGGACAATGTCATAATTTATAATTAAACTATTGAAATAGAACAATTCTAGGCGGACTCCCTCTCCGCCACTACCCATCGCATGGTCAGTTCAGGCAGGTTTTCAGCCACGTCCTGAGATTCGCAGATTGGCAAAGGAGAACCGCTTCGACCAGCGCGATACTGGAATCGACTTCGTCACTCAGCTTGCGGACAGTCCTGCTGACTGATGCGCCACTCAGTGCAAGTTTCGCCAGGACGGTCACCGCATCTGGCAAGCGCCCGTCAACCGCCGCCTGATCGTAGCCACACCGGGGCTCAGTGGAGCGAGCGCGCCGACGAAGAGCTTCGCTGCCAGATTATCGAGACCAGCCGAATCCGATTGAAGCGGAAGCAGGCGCTGTGTTCTCTTGCTCCAGGAACTACTTCGCGCCAACGAATACTTTCCGGATCCACCGCCGCGCCGGTTTCTCGACCATTTCGAACATCACGCCTGCCGACATGAACGACAGAAGAACACCGGCGGTCACGGGGCTCGATTTGGCAGATTTTCTCAGGACATTGCGGCGGCGGCTTCCAGCGCCTGCATTGTCGGGTTTCTGATAGTTGAAAGTCTTCACTTAAGTTTCAGCAGCTTCGTGCTGCGCCTTGGATATCGAACTTGCGCATCAGCGCTCATGTGGCCTCCCGTTTTCTGGATCATTATTTCGATTGATTAAAGATTGTCGGGTCTTCTGCGACCACCAAGCGCGATCTTGAGTCTTGTCGGGCGGCTTGAGCGCAATCCAGTTGCGGACTACATTCAAGGTGAATCTGCAGCAAAGCAGGGGCGCCTACGTCTGGGAGGACTGGTTGATGCGATTGGCAATTGCCACTTTTGGAGCGCTTCTGTTTTCCGGTATTGGCGCATCAGCCCAATCAGTGAGCGAGTTTTACAAGGGAAAGCAAGTCCACGTCATCGTCGGCTACGGCGCAGGCGGCGCCTACGACATTTACGCGCGCATGATCGCCCGTCACATGACGCGCCACTTGCCCGGAGCGCCCGCGACAATTGTTCAGAACATGCCGGGTGCGGGAAGTTTGCGTGCAGCTAACCATCTCTTCAACAGCGCCCCAAAAGACGGGACCGCATTCGGCACATTTGCGCGCAACATGCCGATGATGGCTGTGCTTGGCGGCAATGCAAATGTCCAGTTTGATCCACGACGCTTCACTTGGCTTGGTTCGCCCTCCAGCATGCAGGACGACGCATATTTGTTGTTTGTGCGAAAGGACGCGAAGGCGAAATCCCTTGAAGATTCACGGCGTGCCGGAGGGCCGGAAATTGTGGTCGGCGTCACCGGCGAGGGCGCATCGGGCAACGATATCGCACATCTCATTCGCGACACGATCGGGCTGAAGTTCAAATTGATATCGGGTTATCCTGATGGCAACGCACTCTCGATCGCCGTTGATCGGGGCGAGATCGAGGCGCGGTTCCTTGGCGGTTCTTCGGTTGCGTCTGCGAAGCCCGATTGGCTCCTTCCGGACTCCCCCGTGCGAGCGGTCTTGCAGTTTGCGCGCAAGACACGTCATCCCTCCTACCCGGACGCGCCCACTGCGCGCGAACTTGCCCAGGACGACCGTGCGCTTCGTTTGATTGAGCTTGCGGAAATTCCCTACACTCTCGCCCGGCCCTACGTCGCCCCGCCTGATATCCCGGCGGAGCGTGCAGCAGCGCTGCAAAAGGCCTTCCTCGACTTGCTTGCCGACCCGGCCCTACTTGAAGAAGCCTCAAAGTTAAAACTGGACATAAGTCCGGTCGGCGCGAAGGAGGCGGTGGAAATGCTTGAGCTGATGGCCAACGCGCCAGCCGATTTGAAAACTGAATTGAAGAAACTCGGCGGCGGCGGTTAGAACAAGCAGGTCCTGAAACGCTAGCCGCCAGGCCCCCACGACAGCGTCGGAGGTTGTTGCCGCTGCATGCAGTGTGCCATATGCTTGCAACCAACAAATCAAGAACATCTGGGGAGAGGAACGACACCGCGTTTCGGCCTCGTCCGGAAATTCTGAAATCAATGGGACGCGGTCTGTGGAGCACGGTAAATGAAGGTCGGCCTTTTTGATCACATCGGCAGAGGCGGCAAACCCCTGGCGCAGCTTTATGACGAGAGATTGCAGTTTTACAGCACGGCTGACCAATATGGATTTTACTGCATGCACCTGGCCGAACATCATTGTTCGCCGGTCAATATGGCGCCGTCGCCCTCAGTCTTCCTTGCGGCGCTTGCGCGGTGCACAAAGTCAATGCGATTTGGCCCGCTATGTTACCTGTTGACGCTCTATTCTCCGCTGCGCATCCTGGAAGAAATTTCGATGCTCGATCATCTCAGCCACGGCAGGCTGGAAATCGGCGTGGGGCGAGGCGTTTCGCCCTTCGAACTGGGCTTTCACAACGTTGATCATTCGAAATCGCGCGACATCTTTATTGATGCTTACGATTGTCTTCGCGAGGCGATGGTTTCGGAACATCTGACGTATGATGGCGAGTTTTATCGTTACAAGGATGCTCCCATCGAACTTCATCCATATCAGCAGCCGCCGGCGTTCTGGTACGGATCATCCAATACCATCGGCGCCACATGGGCGGGCGAGCGCGGAATGCACTTCACGGCGAATGGGCCGACCCAATTCGCCAGGAAAAACATCGCCGCGTACAAAGAGGCGCTTGAGCGACGCGGCGCTCCCGAAGTCGTGAAACCCGAGTTTTCCGGTGGCGCCGCAATTGGCGCGTTGCGACAGATCGTCGTTGCCGAGACAGACGCGAAGGCTCGGGCGATCGCCCAGCCAGCGGCCCTGAAACATCACGAAGAGATCAACTGGCTTCGCAATCAGAACGGCGTGAACGAATTGACGTCGCGCCTGAATGTGCCCCGCGCCCATAGCTTCGATGGCATGATCACCGAGGGGACTGTGATTGCAGGCTCACCGGACACTGTGCTGAGCGAAATAAAGAAGCAGGCTGAAGAGCTCGGAACAAACTACGTTCTTGGCTACATGATGTTTGGCGACATGGCCCTTGACGACGCCCTCGGCTCGCTGGCGCTCTTCCAAGCTGAGGTCATGCCTGAAATTGAAAAGATGTAATGGCGTCGGGAGAGCATCATGAAACAAGCCCGCTTGAGCGTTCTGTCTTTGCTCCTGGTTGCGATGGCGGCAACCTGCGCGAATGCGCAGGTATTTGGCGGCAAAACCATCACGATGATCATCAACTACGGCGCCGGCGGAAACGTTGATAGCGAAGGACGCATCTTCGAACGACATTTGCCCAAGCATATTGCAGGCAAACCGAACATCATTGTCCAGAACGTGCCGGGCGCAGGTGGACTGACCGCAGTCAACCAGATGGGAATGGGCGTCGGCGTCAAGGACCCACCAACGACGATGGGCTTCGTCACCTTCAATCCGATGGCGATCCTGACGGACGATCCGGCGCTTCGCGTGAAGGTGGATGCGTTTGCGATGATCGCAAGCGTTGGCGCATACTATGTCTTGTACGGTCGCAACGAGCTTCTTGCGCCCTCGGGCAAACCACAAGACATTCTCAAGGGACCGAAGATTCATGCTGCAGGCTTCGCGCGTTCGTCCGTGCACGACGTTCGCCTGCGACTGATGCTCGACCTGCTTGGGGCCGACTATCAGATCATCACAGGCTTTCAATCGTCTGGCGCCGTGAATCTGGCGATGGCGCAGAATGAAATCAATTTCATGCTTTCAAGCGCGCCTGCGTATGAAAATCAGGTCGTGCCCAATCTCATCAACAAGGGCGTCGCGACGCCGCTGTGGCAGATTGCGACGCTCGGGGCCGACGGCAAATTGTCTGGCAGCGACAAACTGGAAGCTGCTGGCGTACCGTTCTTCGAAGACGTGTACAGGCTGGCGCACGGGAAGGCGCCCGAGGGCGACACGTATCGCGGGCTGCGAATCATCAACGATCTGCGGGCGCAACTCGCGCGCGCCATCCTGATGCCGCCGGGCGCAGCGCCGGCAGCCGTCGAAGAGATGAGACGAGCCGTGGATGGCCTTGCAAAGGACAAGGAATTCATCGCCGACTACATGCGTATAACTGGAGAAGCGCCCATTCTGGTCGACGGCGCCACCGCGCAAAAGTTGGTCAAGGACGCTGTGTCCGGCTTGCCGCTAGAGGTAAAAGTGATCCTCAAGGAAGCGGCTGGCGTCAACTAGTCGGTTAGAAAAAGGTTTGAAACAAATGCTACACGGCGTTTCGGAAGATATCTGGAAGTCCATTCGCGACATGGGCCCGGGCGCAGAGCCTGCAATCAATAAGGCGTCAAAGGCCATGTTCGCGCCATTGCTTGAAAGCAGCGATGGCGTAAAGGATACGCTCGATCAGCATTACGGTGAGCATGAACGCCAGACGCTGGATATTTATCGCAAGCCTGATGCCGTGAATGCGCCCGTCGTCCTTTACGTGCCCGGTGGCGGCTTTACCGGCGGTGATAAACGGCAGGACGACAAGTTCTTCGGCAATGTCGGACGGTTCTTTGCAAAACGCGGCATCGTTGGCGTCACCATGAACTACCGGCTTGCGCCAGAGTTCACCTGGCCCGCCGCCGCGCAGGACATCAAGTCCGCGGTGCAATGGATCAAGTCGCACATCGCTGCGTTCGGCGGCAATCCTGACCTTCTTGTGCTTTTTGGCCATTCGGCTGGCGCAGCGCACGCAGCAACATATCTTTTCGATCCCGACATCAAGGGCGCGGATGACGTGCGAGCCGCCGCATTGGCGAGCGGACTTTACGTGTTGCGCGCATCCGAGATGCGGCCAAACGTGGCGCAATATTTCGGCTCAAACGAAGAGACGTTCCAGCGACGCTCGGCGCTTTCCCATGTGTCGCACACGACGGTCCCCGTGTTTTTGAGTGTCGCGGAATATGACCCTGTCCCACTCGCCACGCCAACCTTTGAGCTCGCCGCAGCGCTGACCCGACGCGACGGGCGCCCGCCGCCAGTCATGCGCGTCGACGATCACAATCACTTTTCCTACATCAGCAGCATTGGCAGCCCCGATGGGCGCAACGCGGACCGCCTGCTCGCGTTCGTGCAGGCGCACAGCGCGTAAGCAGGGCGGCGCACGCTCAACGATCGGCGCCAACGCTAGCGCGACGCCACCGCCATCAAACGAGCGCGAACATTGCGCTCGTTATCCCGTGGGATTAGTCTCAACCGAGCAAGCTGCTTCAGATGGCTGCACGGGAGGTTATTATGGCCCTGTTTGGTCACAGGTTGCATCGCAAATACGCAAGACCGCTTGAGCCACTGGTAGATCCTGCAGGGTCGAAACCTCAGGACATTTTTAGCGATGGTCGGCCGCTCCCTGAATCTGTTCGCGAAATTTCGTTGGCGTTGAAGTCGAAGGCACGAAACACTGCGCGCTGGTTGATCTTATGCCCGCGTAAGCAGACCTTGGCAAAGAAGTCGGGAGGATTCATGTTCAACGGCACATTGTCGCCGCGTATCGGCGCTTTTGCGGGCGCACTTCTTGCGGTGTCGACGCCCGTGTTCGCGCAGCCCGTCACAGACTTCTACAAGGGCAAAAGCATTCGCCTGTTGATCGGTTTTGGTCCGGGCGGCGGGTATGACATTTATGCCCGCGCTGTCGCAGCGCACATCGGTCGGCATCTTCCCGGAAACCCGCCAATTGTGCCGCAGAACATGCCGGGCGCTGGTAGCGTGCTTGTGGCGAATCATCTGGCGAACGTGGCGCCGCGTGATGGCACTGTCATCGGCGCATTCGCAAGCGGTGTGCCGTCTGTACCGCTGCTGACGCCTGAGCAAGCAAAGTTTGATGCTGCAGCGCTGGGATGGATCGGCAGCGCCAACAACGAAGTTCAAATCGATTATGTGTGGCACACCTCGCCGGCAACCACGCTCGACGGGGTACGCAAGACCGAAGTCATCCTCGGCGCCACGGGACCGGGCGCTGCGTCTGTCGACTTCCCGCTCATGGTCAACGAGATACTTGGTTTCAAATACAAGCTGATTACCGGCTACAAGGGAACGGCCGAAATCAATCTTGCGATGGAACGTGGCGAGGTTCACGGCGTCGCTGGACTGACATGGGCCGGCACGCGATCGGCGACGCCGGAATGGGTCCGCGACAAGAAGATCATGATCATTGCGCAATATGGGCGCACACCGCATCCAGATTTGCCAGACGTGCCGCTTGTGATTGATCTCGCCAAGAACGAACGGGATCGACAGGCGCTGAATCTGATTTTCTCGCGGCAGGAAATCGGCCGGCCGTTCGCCTCCCCGCCTTCTCTGCCGCCGGAGCGTTTGACTGCATTGCGGCGCGCCTTCGACGCCACGATGAAAGACAGGGAATTCCTCGCCGATGCTGACCGCGCGAAGCTCGATATTCTGCCTGTCGACGGCGAGACGGTTGCGGAGATGGTTGCGGGACTTGCGGCGACGCCTCCCGATGTCGTGGCGCGCGTTCGCAAAATTCTGGCGGGACAGCCCGACAAGAAGTGAGAGCCACCATACCTCAAAGGAGACTGCAGCATGAACGCTCGCCGCCTAAGCTTCCCCGTCGTTGTTTCCTTCGCAGTTCTCGGATCGATTGGATCTCCCCAGGCGCAATCATCCGATAACTTTTATAAAGGTAAGCAGATCGACATCATCGTCGGCTCGCTTGCCGGCGGTGGCTACGACCAATATGCCCGCGTGCTTGCGCGTTACATGCCCGCGCACATTCCCGGCAATCCCCAGATGGTGGTGAAAAATAATCCCGGCGGCGGGGGCCGCGCGGCGATGAATCAGGTTTACAACGTGTCCGCAAAGGACGGCACAGTGATTGGCATCACCACGCGCAACGTAACGTGGGACCCGTTGTACGGCGAACAGGTGACGTTTGATCCAACCAAGCTCAGTTGGCTGGGCAGTCTGAACAGCGACACCAGCTTGTGCGTTGTCTGGCACACGACGCCGCACAAGACTTTGGAGGCGATGAAGGCGAACGAAGTTTTGATGGGATCGGGCGGGCCGACGATTTCCGATTCCGTTCACGTGAAAGTCCTCAATCAAATCGTCGGGACGAAACTGAAACTCGTCCTTGGTTACAAGGGCAGCACCGATGTGCATTTGGCGTTGGAACGGGGCGAGGTGCAGGGCCGATGCGGGCTCACATGGGGCAGCATTCAGGCGCGTTACGGTCATTGGATGACCGAGAAAAAAATCAGTCTTGTCGCGCAATTCGCGCTGAAGAAGAATCCCGATTTGCCAGATGTTCCCTTCATCATGGACCTGGCGCAGACGTCTGAGCAGAAGCAGATGATCGAGTTGTTGCTGGCGGCAAACGAGATGGGTCGTCCCTTCTTTCTCCCGCCCGGCGTACCGAAGGATCGCATTCAGACGCTTCAAAACGCTCTCGTGGCAACCGCAAAGGATCCAAAATTTATTGCGGAGGCAGACAAGCAGGGAATGGAACTGCAACTGATGACAGGTGACGAAGTGGAGCGCCTCGTCGCGCGTGTCTACGCCTCACCCAAAGCCATCGTTGAAATGGCCAAGCAGATCGTCGCATCGCAGTAAGCACGCTGTTACACATGATGAATGGGGTATTGCGCAATGGTTGAGACTGCCAAGCCAGGCGGCGTCCGAAAGCTTAGAGGCATCTATAATCCTTTCTTCAAGAACGAAGGCATTGGCAAAATCATCCACGATTATACAGAGATCGAATTCGAGACCGTCATGTCGGCTTCCGAGCTCGAGAGGGTGATTGAGGGAGCCGACATTCTTATCGCGAACAATCGCAGTTATGACGAGGACATCGCGCGTGTCCTTTTAGAAAAGGGGCAATCACTCAAGTGGATCCAGTTTTCGACTGCGGGTATCGAACGCGCGATCAAGTTCGGCTTGCCAAAAGGCGTCCCGGTTTGCTGCGCCGCGGGCATCAAGGGTCGCACCGTCGCCGAGCACACGATGGCGCTGCTACTCGCCCTTTATCGGCAGTTTCGCGCGATGGAGGCGGCGCGCGAGCGCCGCGAATGGGCGCGTCACGAGCTCAATCACATGACCAAGACCATCGAAGGCGAGACGCTGCTTCTGATCGGTTTCGGTCACATCGGGCAGGAGATCGCGCGCAAGGCGAAGGCGTTTGATATGCATGTGATCACAATCACACGCGCGGGCGGCGTCGGCCCCACCGTTGATGAAGCCTATACGCGCGACAAGTTGCACGAGGTGCTGCCGCGCGCCGACGCAGTTGTTTTGGCGACCGCGACGGATTCCTCATCTATCCGCATGATAGGCGCCAAAGAATTGTCGTTGATGAAGCCGACGGCAGTGCTGCTCAATATGGGGCGCGGCGAATTGGTGGACGAAGCGGCGCTTATCGACGTCTTGCGATCAAAGCGCATTCATGCGGCGGCGCTTGATGTCACCGAGATTGAGCCCTTGCCTCCCGAAAGCCCCTTGTGGGATTTCAAAAACGTGCTCATCTCTCCGCATATTTCGGGCACGGGCAAAGACGGCTACGCACGCTTCAAGGAAATTTTTCACGAAAATTTCCGGCGCTTCCAATCGGGTGAGCCACTGCGTTATCTGATCGATTGGGAAAATGAGTGAGGGAGTGGCGCAGTTCAGGATAAAAGCGCTCGCAAATCTATGACCCGGCAAGAAACGCCCCCGACAACGGGGGCGTTTTTGTTTTATGTGTTCCGGCCGTCGTCTTCGGCGACAGACGTGCGAGCGAGCCCGCCCTTCCGGCCTGCTTCTGCAGCGTGTTCGCTGTCATAGGAGAAGGTGCGCTTGGACGCAGGCGTCGCCAGACCGCCACGGCGGCCGGCTTCGCGGGCGAGGTCCTTATTGCGGGCAAACGATCTCTGCTCCGAAGGAACCGAGCGGCCTCCCATGCGAGCGATCTCACGTTGACGCTCTGGACTCATGCTGGCGAATCCGCGCGTGCTTTTGGGCTTGGTCTCTTCGGTCATGTTGCCTCCACGTAGCCAATTTCGCTGTTACCCGCCTGGCCAGG
>CANMLK010000155.1 GCA_947498445.1 Beijerinckiaceae bacterium | reverse complement strand
GGGCTCTGGCTACTAGGCCTTGGCGCGCCGCCCGGTTGGCTGGATCAGTTTCGCACGGCGGGCACGCCGCGCCCCAGCGTTTCAAAAGTGCGCTCCGGCGCGGTGCAAATGGAGCTGGATCACGATACCGGCGTGATGGATGGCGACGTGCTGGCGGGGCCGTTTGAAGGTCGCCGCCTGTCAGCGTTGGCGGACGGGGAGTTGCTGCAGCTTTTGCGCGCCTGCCGCCAGAACGATCCCGAGGGCGCGCGGTTACTCGAAGCGTATCTCGACCGCCGGTCGCCCGGCTGGAGTGCGACAGACGATGCCGACGCGGACCGCGGGAGCGCCGGGCGCGGGCGCCTCAGCACCACGATGTCGGAGGATGAGGCCTATGAAGTCCTGGGACTTACGAAGGAGGCGACGGCGGAGGACATTTCCCGCGCGCACCGGGGCCTGATGAAGAAATTCCATCCCGATCAAGGGGGGACGACGAGTCTCGCCGCCCGTGTAAACGAGGCCAAGGACATCCTCATGCGTCGCCATCGCTAACTCCTACGCGGCGTAACACCAGCCAATACAATCAATTACGGGTCGTGAAACAGGCGAACCCCGAACGCTTCAACGCTTTGCACGCCGATTCGGCCTCATCTTCATTGAGGCCGGCGAAGCGCGCCCGCCACAACGTGTCGCGACCGCGTTGCACCTTTTCCGTGAACGGCTGTGCGGAGGCGAGCGAGCGGGTCTGCGACCGGGCGCGCGCCAGCAGTTCCTGCGCCTTGCCCTGATCGTCGGTTGCGCCAATCTGGATCATCACCCCGGTGCGCGTCGCCACGGGGCGGGCGGCGGCGACAAGCTCCTGACGGGCCGACGATTGAGCCGCAGCCGCGCTGGAAATGGCGGCCATCGGCATCGGTGCGTTGTGGATGGATTCTGCACGCGCCGCGATCTTTTGGTGCGGCGCTGAAGGGATGGGGGCCGGAGGGGTAAGCTGATTCGTGCCGGACGCCTGGCCAGCCTGTGTGATCCCGCGCGCCCCGGTCACCCAGCGCAAAGTCGAGGGCGTTGAAGACGCTGCGACGGACCGACGGTCGCCGGAGATCGTGTTCGGCGTCGCCGAACGGATCGAGCCGGTCGTCGAATTGTCACGGGAAGCGGCGGTCACCACGGCCGGGCGGGCCGTCTCAGCCGGCGCGTAGGACGAGGCCAGTGTCACGGGCCGTCCAATTGGTTCGGCTGGCGCCTCGAGCGGAACGAGCAACGCAGGCTGCGCTTGGGTGACGACTTGCCGCGGGGCGGGGGCGGCAATCGGGGCCGGGGCGACGCCAAATGTTTCCGCGACGCGCTCTGCGACAGGCGCTTCAGCAATCATTGGCGCGGTGCGGGCGCGCGCGCCCTGTTCAATTGTTGATTCCACAAGGTTAGCCATGATGCCGTCACGGTGAGACGCGGTGCGCCCACCCATAACGACAGCAACGACGCGGCGACCATCGAGTTTTGCGGAGGTCAGCACGTTAAAACCCGAAGAGCGGATGTAGCCTGTCTTGATGCCGTCCACGTATTCGAGGCGGCCAAGCAGACGGTTGTGGTTGCGCATGACGACTGGGCCCATGCGATGCTCGGTCTTAGAGAAATAGGCGAATTGTCGCGGGAAACGCTCCTGAATCGCACGACCGAGGATCGTGAGATCCCGTGCGGTTGTCACCTGTTCGTCGTTCGGCAAACCTGACGCGTTTTTGAAAACTGTCCGCGACATGCCGATGGACTGGGCTTTGCGCGTCATCAAACGGGCGAAGCTCGCCTCGTCGCCGCCGATCGCTTCGGCGACCGCGACAGCAATGTCGTTGGCCGATTTGGTGACGAGCGAGCCAATCGCGTTCTCAACAGTTATGGTTGAGCCAGCGCGCAGCCCCACTTTGGTTGGCGGCATGGAAGCAGCGTGCGCCGAAATCGGAATTGGCGTGTCCAGGCGGAAACGGCCGCGCTCCATCTGCTCAAACAGCAGATAAAGCGTCATCACCTTTGTGATGGATGCGGGATGGCGACTCGCGTTTTCATTCGATGCGTGAAGGACGCGCCCGGAATTGGCGTCCACCACCATCGCCGCATAGGGCGGCGTGTACCCCGGCGCCCGTTTCTTTTTAGGCCGTGCGTCAGCCGCTGTTGCTGCCATAGCCAGGGAGACCCCGGCGACGATTCCGACCAAGCGGAAACGGGAGAAGGCGACGCCGCACGCAACCATACTAAACCCTCAGAACTTCCGAACTCCGCCACTGCAGAGCAAATACTCCCTTCAAGTTAGGCGAGGGCGGTTACGCCGGGGTTAACGGATGATTGCTGCAAGCACGAAATTTCCTCGAAAAATCAGCCGATTTGAGCTTGCGGGAAGCTGATTGTGCAATGCAGCAAATACCATTGACAAATTTTGTGCACTGCATATATTGCAGTGTGTGGGGCGGTGACATCCCCCGCGATAGACTTATAGGCCACGGCCTACATTCAACGGGGTATCGTCATGTTCAAGAATTTTGAAGACATCCAGAAGTACAGCAAGGACCAGATCGAAGTCGCCACCGCTGCGTCGGCCACGATCACCAAGAGCGTTCAGGCCATTGCCGCCGAATCGACCGAATTCTCCAAGACGTCCCTCGAGACTGCTTCGGCTACTCTTGAGAAGCTCATCGCTTCCAAGTCTCTTGATGGCGCGATCCAGATCCAGACCGAGTACGCCAAGTCAGCCTACGAGGCGTTTGTCTCCCAGAGCAAGAAGATCGGCGAAATGTACGCTGGTCTCGCCAAGGAAATGATGAAGCCGCTTGAGTCGGCTGTCGCGACAGCGCAGGCGAAGTAAGCTGCGACGAAAGCTCGCGCCGACGCATAGGCGGTTTGCGAGCCTCGTAGGGCCGTAACGACCTTAAGGTGAAGGAACAAGTCCTGAGGCCCGGCGCAAGCCGGGCCTTTTCTTTTTGAATCATCGGGATATGCCTTTGATCGGTCAGTTTCGCAAAACTGAGTCTGGCGGTAATGCGTTTGGCTCCCTAGATTATGTGTGTCGGGATCTGGATCGTCTTGCGTGGCCGTACGGTCGGTCTAGGATCAAGGTGTTGCCCGGCGATCGGACGGAGGTCTCTGGTGAAAGTCGCAAAGCATGCCGGTTCTTTCGGCGCCGGCCACGGCGGGCGTTCGCGCGGCATGAGCGTCTTGAACGACGCCTCGCGGAGCGATGGCGCTGTGCGTGCTGCGCGCGATCCCCAACGCGGCAACACTGACAACGGTCGTGGCGGGGGGCCAGGCGCCGTGGTCATCACACGCACGCGCACGCAGACCAAAAAGCCAAGCATGTATCGCGTGCTGATCTTGAATGACGACTACACGCCGATGGAGTTCGTTGTGACGGTGCTGCGGCGATATTTTAACAAGACCGCCGATGAAGCCACCAGCATCATGTTGCATGTGCATAATCAAGGCGTCGGCGAATGCGGCGTTTACACCTACGAAGTCGCTGAAACGAAAGTGACGCAAGTCATGGATTTTGCGCGCAAGCATCAGCACCCGCTTCAGTGCATTATGGAAAAGAAATAACAGGAGAGCTCCCTCATGCCGACCTTCTCAAGGAATCTGGAACAGTCGCTGCACAGGGCGCTCGCCACCGCCAACGAGCGCAGGCATGAATACGCAACCCTGGAGCATCTGCTGCTGTCTCTCCTTGATGACGGTGACGCCGCAGCCGTCTTGCGTGCGTGTTCCGTTGATCTTGATTCGCTGAAAAAGAGTTTGCTTGACTACATCGAGAACGAGCTTGCGAATCTCGCGACCAATTCTCGCAATGATGAAGCAAAGCCGACCGCAGGTTTTCAGCGCGTCATTCAGCGCGCGGTCATTCACGTACAGTCATCTGGCCGGGAGGAAGTGACTGGCGCCAACGTGCTTGTCGCGATATTCGCGGAGCGCGAAAGCCACGCCGCCTATTTCCTGCAAGAGCAGGATATGACGCGTTACGACGCGGTGAATTATATCAGCCACGGCATCGCCAAGCGTCCCGGCGCCTCCGACACGACGCGCGCGCCGCGCGGAGCGGAGGAAGATCAGGAGCGCAATGACCAGCGCGAGCGTCAGGAAGGGCCCGACGGCAAGAAGAAGGAAGGCGCCCTCGAGGCGTATTGCGTCAATCTGAACAAGAAGGCGCGTGACGGCCGGATTGATCCGCTCATTGGCCGGGAAGCCGAAGTGCAGCGCACGATTCAGGTTCTCTGCCGTCGGCAGAAGAACAATCCGCTCCTCGTTGGCGATCCCGGTGTCGGCAAAACCGCAATCGCGGAAGGCCTCGCCCGCAAGATCATCAAGGGCGAAGTGCCGGAAGTGCTCGCCAAGGCGACGGTGTTCGCGCTCGACATGGGCACGTTGCTCGCTGGCACCCGTTATCGCGGCGATTTCGAAGAGCGCCTCAAGCAGGTGATGAAGGAAATCGAGCAGCACAAGAACGCGATTCTATTCATTGACGAAATCCACACCGTGATTGGCGCCGGCGCGACGTCCGGCGGCGCGATGGATGCATCGAACCTGCTCAAGCCCGCTCTGGCGCAGGGCACTTTGCGATGCATCGGCTCCACCACCTACAAGGAGTACCGCCAGTATTTCGAGAAGGATCGCGCGCTTGTGCGCCGCTTCCAGAAAATCGACATCAACGAGCCTTCCGTGCCGGACACGATCGAGATCGTGAAGGGCCTGAAGCCTTACTTCGAGGAGTTCCACAAGGTCCGCTACACCAACGACGCCATCAAGGCGGCGGTGGAGCTGTCGGCGCGCTACATCCATGACCGCAAGCTCCCGGACAAGGCGATCGACGTGATCGACGAGACCGGCGCCAGCCAGATGCTGGTGCCCGAGGCCAAGCGCAAGAAGGTTATTGGCGTGAAGGAAATTGAGGCCATCATCGCGACGATGGCGCGCATCCCCGCCAAGACGGTCTCCAAAGACGATGCGGAAGTGCTGCAGTATCTCGAGGAGACGCTGCGCCGCGTGGTCTATGGGCAGGAGAAGGCGCTGGCCGCCTTGTCATCGTCGATCAAGCTCGCGCGCGCGGGTCTTCGTGACGGCGAAAAGCCCATCGGCGCCTATCTGTTTTCCGGCCCAACCGGCGTCGGCAAGACGGAAGTCGCGCGCCAGCTTTCCAAGGCGCTGGGCGTGGAGCTCGTGCGCTTCGACATGTCGGAATACATGGAGCGGCACACGATCTCGCGCCTCATTGGCGCCCCTCCGGGCTATGTCGGCTTCGATCAGGGCGGCCTGCTCACGGACGCAATCGACCAGCATCCCCATTGCGTGCTGCTGCTCGATGAAATCGAAAAGGCGCATCCCGATCTTTTCAACATCTTGTTGCAGATCATGGATCACGGGAAGCTGACGGATCACAACGGCAAGCAGATCGACTTCCGCAACGTGATCCTCATCATGACCACCAACGCTGGCGCCGCAGACATGGCCAAGCCCGCATTCGGCTTCGCCAAGACGAAGCGCGAGGGCGAGGACATCGAGGCGATTAACCGGCTGTTCGCGCCGGAATTCCGCAACCGTCTCGACTCGGTCGTTCAGTTCGGTCACCTGCCGGTGGAAGTCATCCGCCAGGTTGTCGACAAGTTCATCGCCCAGCTCGAAGCGCAGCTTGGCGATCGAAACGTGACGATCGAATTGTCGGACGAGGCGCGGTCGTGGCTTGTTGAAAACGGCTATGACGAGATGATGGGCGCACGGCCCATGGCGCGCGTCATCCAGCTGTACATCAAGACGCCGTTGGCCGACGAGGTGCTGTTCGGCAAGCTCAAGAACGGCGGCACCGTTCGCGTCGTCGTGGCTGACGAGAACGGCAAGAAAAAGCTCTCGTTCATGTATCCTGAAGGCCCCGCCCTGCCCAAGCCCGACAAAGAAGTGGTCGAGGCCCGCAAGAAGCGCAAGCCGAAGGAAGAGCCTGAAGTGCGCCGTGCGCGCGCCGCCAAAAGCGGCGAAAAGCCCGCGCCGGAAAAGTCAGGCAAGCCTGATGGCGAAGGCGGCCCCCGCGGCGGAAGCGTCCCGCAGGTTCCGCTGAAAAGCTGACGCTGACGTTTAAAAGAATGATGGCCGGGTTCGCCCGGCCGTTTTCTTTTGTGCGCCTCGATTGCTCATTTTCCTGCATCCCGCGATTGCTTTAAGGACGGGGCAGGAGTGACTCGTGAGCGAACCGCAGCCTCAAGCGAACAAGAAAGATGACACGCCTCGCCCCATCTCCTCCTGGGAATGGTTTGGCCGCGGCTTTCGTCACGCGGCGCGATTGCCAATGTTCGTCATGGCGCTCACATTTCTGGGCATTGGATCGCTCGCCTATGAGGCGAATGTGTCGCTGGGCTTCGCGCTGGCCTCGACATTTCTGATCTGGGCTGGTCCCGCGCAGGTCATCTTCTTTGGCGCGGTGATCCAGGGCCTGCCGCTGCCAGCCATTGCGTTGTCCGTTTCACTCTCGTCTGTGCGCCTGTTGCCGATGTGCGTTTCGCTGATGCCATGGCTTCGTCGGCGCGATCAGGGACTGGGCGTCGCGCTTTACACCGCGCATCTGATTGCCGTGACCGGATGGGTCGAGTCGATCCGGCGCCTGCCAGACATGCCCGAGGCGTCGCGCCTGCCGTGGTTTTTGGGGCTCGTCCACGGGCTTGTCTTCGCCGCCGCGATTTCGACTGTGGCGGGCTATTGGCTCGCAGCCGAAGTGCCGCGCGAGATTGCCGCTGGCCTGCTGTTCGTGACGCCGATTTACTTCACCGCCGCGCTGCTGCGAAACGTGCGCGAGCCTGTTGATGGCATGGCGCTGGCTTTTGGCTTTGCGCTGTCGCCGCTGCTCAAGCCGTTTGTGACCGCGGGGTTTGATTTGCTGGCCGTTGGCCTCATCGGCGGCACGGCTGCTTTTCTCGGACAACGCTGGCTCAACGCCCGTCGCGCGGGCGGCGCGTCATGATGCAACTTGATCAATGGAGCGGCGGCCTCTGGCCCTATGTGGCGCTGGTGCTGTTCGGCTTCTTGCCCAGCGAGGTCTGGCGCATGCTTTCGGTCTTCATCGGCCGCAAGATCAACGAAGATTCTCCGCTACTGGAATGGGTGCGCGCGGTGTCCACGGCCCTGCTCGCGGGGGTGGTCGCCAACATCATTCTCACGCCATCCGGCGCGCTCGCCACCGTTCCACTTTTCGCTCGTTTGGGCGCCATGGCGTTTGGGCTTGGCGTTTATGCCATCATCGGCAAATCGGTGATCGGCGCCGTGCTCGCGGGCGAAGCTGCGATCATCTTTTTCGCGTGGTGGTTTTCTCCCTAAATCGTTTTCGAGCGAAGTGGAAACCGGTTCGCGTGAAGAAAACGCATCAAATCATAAACGCTCTGATCAGAACGCGGCGCGAATGCGCGCAGCCTGCTCTTTCAGCACGTCCTGCTTCTCGATGCGGTCGCCATGACGGCGCAGCATTTCTCCGCCCCAGCGTGGCAGGACGTGGAAGTGCAGATGGAACACGGTTTGCCCGCCAGCGGCGCCGTCGTACTGGCGCAGGTTCAGGCCCTCGGCCTCCATGCCTTTCTTGACGGCGGCGGCAATTGTCTGGACCCGCGTCATATACGGCCCCCACGCGTTAGCGGGCATGTCCTCGATGCCGCGCACGGCCAGTTTCGGGATGACCAGCGTATGCCCCGGCGTCTGCGGCATGATGTCGAGAAAGGCGAGCGCCACGTCGTCCTCGAAAACGCGGTGCGCGGGAACTTCTCCACGCAGCATTTTCGCGAAGATGTTGTCAGGTGCGTACGGGTCTGTTGTCGGCATTTGAAAGTCCATCCGTTTGACAGACTACACGTTGAGGCAAGCCCGTTCGTCAACCCGTGCGCCGCAATGATTTTGCGCTCAGCCCACTCGGCGCATCGTTGGCGCTCACTTCAGTATGCTGCTAACAGACTGAAAACAGTTGATGTCCGCGAAATGCAACCTTTATCGTGGCCCAAGGATTGCTTAAGTCTCAGATGACACGCTTTGCGCGTGCAGAGGAGAAGACGGAGATTGTAAATGGCGGCGACCGAATTCGTAAAGATGCTTTCGGGCTATGGTCTCACGACGGCCAACATCCTTTATCGCCTGCCCGATCATCCCGCGCTTTTGCAAAACTACATCTGGCAGGATTATGACCTACATCCGCATTTTCCCGAGTTGCGAAAATTTCTTGATTTCTGGACAGCGAAGCTCGAAGGCCCGCTGCACTCCATCGTCGTTGCGCACGCCAGGCTCATCAAGCCGGCTGAAGTGAAGCTGGTTGGTGAGGAGTTTCGCCTGAACTAGAGCGGATTCGTTTTAGACTGCATCGTAAAGCTGTAAATGCCACGGTGTCTGCAGAAGTTGATGCTTGGCCTGCAGCCGGCTCTCGCAAACGCGGCCACTCTATGAAGTCGGTCGGCACTCGCTCGCAAGCTGGATTGCCCGGCAGAAAAAGGTGCGAGCTATGAGGTCACAGTGGAATTGTTATTCTTCACGGATGCTTGGAAAGTAAATTGCGGAGGCGATCGCCGCCATCTTGTAGTACTCGCCGTAGTCAACATCAGCGCGCTTAGCCTCGCACTTTACACTTTCATTGATCTCTGAAACGCCGCGACGGATTACATTCTCAACGGGCGGTGTAGCGGAGCATGCGACAACACCTAATTATATTATAATAATCGAGCCCTTCTTAGTCACCAATCTGACATATTTCGTAAGCTAATATTCCAAATCTGAGCATTTTGTCATTTGTGTGAAGCAATCTAATTTTCAGAGATTTTATGATCAATAGCGCACGAGAGACAATGCGCAGCGCGTCATGATAACGGTCTATAGCCGTTACTTTTCAGTAACGAAACTCGTGGCGCGACCGGACGCGCGGCTTCTAGTTGAGTGACAACTACACATTAGCAAACGTTACGCTATTGACGTGTGGAAAACGAGGTGTAGCCTTACGAGGCTGTCTAGTAACACCAAATATGGGGCGGTAAAATGGAGAACAAGCTCGAAGTACGGCATGGCGAGATGGTTCGTGAGATGTCGCCAGCTTCTCTGGCGGCCAAGAACGGTCAGAACGATCCAGGCAAATTCGGACGGATGTTCCCTGCACTTCCTGCACTCAAAATAGGCGATGACGCTCTTTTCGATTTAGCCTTGGCGATGAAGGACGCAACACCGAGTGATCCTGTCGGAGACAATCCTCTCATCCCTGCGGGCTTTACGTATCTAGGGCAATTCGTAGATCACGATATTACTTTAGATCTGACGCCGCTTGAGCAGCAGCGAGAAGATCCATTCTCGACCACGAATTTCAGGACGCCCGGATTAGATCTCGACGCGCTGTATGGTTCGGTGCCTCAGCTCACTCCTTATATCTTTCAGAGGGATGCTGCTACTTTCAAGCAGTCTACGAAGCTTATCGTGGGCAAGGCCGCGCCTTCGCCCGACATCAGGAACGGGGGCGCGCCTGACATACCCGAATTGCCAAACGATTTGCCTCGTAGTTCTCATGGCAGAGCCATTCTTGGTGATGAACGAAACGATGAAAATCGTTTTGTAGGTCAAACCCATTTGGCTTTCATCAAGTTTCACAATGCGATTGTGGATCGGTTGGGAAATGGAAGCGGGGCGTTGCGTGGACAGGAGTTGTTCAAGGAAGCCAGAAGAATTGCAA
>CANMLK010000154.1 GCA_947498445.1 Beijerinckiaceae bacterium | reverse complement strand
GCCTTCGTAGCCTTCAATTCCCGGCACAGGCGGCTTCTTGGGTTGAAATGAGCCGCCGCCAGCCGCCACGATCACGGCCTTTGTCTCAAACGTCACGCCGCCGTCAGTCGTAACGCGGAACAGCGGCGCCTGGGGCGTGCCCAGGATTTCGAGGCTCTCCACCTGCTCGTTGTAGTGAAACTGCGGGCTGAAAGGCTCGATCTGCTTCATCAAATTGTCGACGAGGCCCTGTCCTGTGATCAGCGGGAAGCCGGGAATGTCGTAGATCGGCTTTTCAGGATAAAGCTCTGCGCACTGGCCGCCCGGCTTGGGCAGAATGTCGATCAGGTGGCATTTGATGTCGAGCAGGCCCAGTTCGAACACGGCGAACAGCCCCACCGGGCCCGCACCTACGATGACTGCGTCTGTCTTGATGATCTCGCTCATTAAGTCCAATCCCTGAAACAACAAAGGAGGCAAGCGTCAACCCACGCCGCCTCCTTAATTCAACGCTTCAAAAATGGAAACAAGATAGTTTCACATTTAATACACGTTTAATTAGCCCTGCTGCTCTGGCGTCGTTACTGATAGACCCTCCAGGGCGGCGGAGACCTTGATCTGGCACGAAAGTCGGGAATTATTTCGCACGTCCGACGCGAAATCGAGCATATCCTCTTCCATGGGCTCAGCTTTCGGCAATTTTTCGGCGAAAGCCTCATCCACGTAGACGTGGCAGGTCGCACAGGCGCAGGCGCCGCCGCATTCGGCCTCAATGCCGGGAATGTCGTTGCGAATGGCGGCTTCCATCACGGTCGAGCCGATATCGGCCTCCACGCTCCGGGACTGCCCCTCAAAATCCACGAAAGTGATCTTTACCATGTCGGCTCCAGCGCTGCGCGGCGGCAAAAGAAAAAGCGCCGGACAAGTCCGGCGCGTCTGATTATCGCTTTCGGTGGTGCTTGGCGAGTGGGGGCGCCCCACGGATCGGTGAAGAAAGCCGACCGTCTCAGCCCTCCGTCAGCAATTCGCGGATCGACCGGCGTGCGGAGGCGACCTCTTCGGCCATGCAGTCGCGCAGAACGGTGAGTTCGCGGTCACTTGCGCTGGAAAACAGCGCCTCTTCATAGAGAGAGGCCGTCTGGGCGACGCGAAGCGCACCCACCGCCCGCGCCGATCCGCACAGCGTATGCGAGAGGTCGCGGCGCCATTTGCGGTCCCCGAGCCCGATCTCGCTGCCGAGACGCGCGACGATCTGCTCCGCCTGACGGTCGAACAACTGGAGCAATTCTTTCTCCAGCGCCCGGTCGCCCAGCGATTGCCGCGACAAATGGACCAAATCGATAGGCCTGTCCGGGACAGGTTGGTCGAGGCGCGAGGCCCCCAATATTTTTCGCAGCGCGAAACCGCTCATCAAATCGTCTCCCACAGTCGGAAAAATTTCGGGGCGCACACTCGCCCTCACTGCGCCTTCAGCTTTCCAAGGTGGCCAATATTGATGGAAGAGCCGTTAACGACGTTTTCGATTGTCCGTCCTCGACGGTTTCCTTCAGTCCTGCGTGAGAGTAGATTGATGAATGGTTAACGAGACCTGCGCGCGTGAACGTGCTTGAGCGGCGCACGCAGCAATTGACGAACGACGATTCAGCGTAAGCGTGAGGCGGAATAGATGGCCACTCCCTCGAAGTCTTCAGACCCGTCAGCCGCGGCGATGTCCGCCATCGAGGAGGCTTTGAATCTCGTCGATTTCGACAAGGAAACCGGCAAGGAAGCTGCAAAGCAAAGCAGTGTTCCTGTCGTGGACAAGGGCGCCGCTCACGCCGAGAAGGCGCAATCCGCGAGCGGCGACGCGCCTCGCCTGCCCAACGTGGGCGCAACAGATCTGTCGGCGCCTGCCGTTGCGGTAAAGGCGCCTGAAGCGAACGGCTCGCGCCTGCGCGACGAACGCAAACGTGACGACGAGCGCAAGCCCGAGACTGCTGAAGCTGCGGCCCTGCGTTCCGCCGCCAACGACGACCGCCCATCCGTGGGACAAATTCTGCAAGCTCTCCAGGAGCGTCCGAGCGCAACTCCATATGTTCTCGCCACCCTTGTAAGCCTGGCGTGGCTCGGCGTTGCCGGCCTTTACGCCTATTCACTGTTTACCTCCGGCCAGTGGCCGCTTCCGGTAAGCCAGGCCGCGCTGCTGGGGCTTGGCGCTTTCGGGCCTGTGGCGTTCTTCTTCGCAACCGCAAGCCTCGCCCGGCGCGCGCAGGAAATGCGCATGACCGCGCGCTCCATGCAGCAGGTTGCGATCCGCCTTGCGGAGCCCGAAACCGTCGCCACGGAACAGGTCGTCACGCTCTCGCAGGCCATTCGACGTGAAGTCGCCTCCATGGGCGACGGCATTGAACGCGCGCTCGCCCGGGCAAGCGAGTTGGAAACAGTGCTGCGCTCGGAAGTTACGAACCTCGAACGCTCCTACGGAGACAACGAGCGACGCATCCGTTCGCTGATCGACGAACTCGCCTCGGAGCGCGAGGCGATCATCGGCAATGCGGATCGGCTGCGCCAGTCGATCACCGGCGCGCACGAAAAACTGTCTCAGGAACTTGAAGTCACGAGCGTTCGAATTTCCGAGCGCGTTGAGGAAACCGGCTCTCGCGTCACCTCGTCCTTCGGCTCGAAAGCTGAAGAAATCAACCTCATGCTCGCGCGTAATGGCGACACGATTGTTGAGCGCATCGGCGCGCAGAGCGGCGCTGTCATCGACAAGCTGACAGCCTCAGGCGACAACGTTTCGTCGCGCCTGACCGAAGTCACCGACCGGCTGACTGAAACATTGTCATCCACCGGCAAGGAGGTTGTCTCTCGGATTCAAGCTCAGGGCGAAGCCTTCTCAACGAACTTTACCGACACCGGCAACGGCCTTGCCGAGCGTATCGGCGCTGAGACCGCGCGCATTGTCGGCAAGCTCGATGACGCGGGCGAAAACCTCGGACGCAACCTGTCGGAGACGTCAATTGGCGTCACAGTGTCCCTGACCGCGCTTGGCGAGTCGCTTGTTTCGCGGCTCAACTCGGAAAGCGAAAAAGTCACGACGAACGTCGGCCGTCTGTCCGACAATCTTCTGCATGGGCTTGATGACGCTGCGCGCAGGATTGGCGAAGCAATCGGCGGCGGTGAAGCAATTGCGACGCGTCTCTCCAGCACTGCTGACCAGCTCAGTCAATCCGTGGACGTGCGCGGCGCAGCGCTTACCGCAAGCCTCGGCGAAGCGGGCGAGCGCATCGAGCAGACGTTTATCGACCGCACAAGTGCGGCGGCGGAGATGCTCGAGTCTACAACCGCAGCGCTCGCCAATCAGGTCTCTGAATCATTCAGCAAGCTGTCCGAGGGCCTTGCCTCGCAAGCCGTTGGCCTGAAGACCACGCTCGCGACGGCAAACGAAGACATCGATAAAACATTCGCGGCGCGCACCCGCACAGCAACGGAACTTCTCGAGTCCAGCAGCGAGGGCGTCGCCACCCGCATCACGGACGCGGTAGAAAGACTTTCCGAAAATCTTGCGTTGCATGGCGTGGGACTCAACACCGCCCTGAGCGCAGCTGGCGAACGGATCGACCACGTGTTTGCGACGCGCACTCACGCAGGCGTGGAAGCCATGGAATCGAGCAGCGCAGCTCTCTCCTCGCGCATCGACGAGTCCGTCGGCAGACTTTCGCAAGACCTGCTGCTGCACAGCGTCGGTCTGGAAACGGCCGTCACGTCGGCGACAGATCGTATCGAACAGACGCTTGGCGAGAAGTCGCGTTCAGCCCTTGAATCCCTCGAGAAAAGCGGCGAGCACATCGTCCACAGGCTCACCACGCAATCATTCCAGATCTACGACAGGTTTACCGCAGCTGCGACCGACGCCGTCTCCGCCATCGGCACGCACAGCGACCGCGTCAACGAGACTCTGGCCGACCGCATCGGCGCGTTCGAGACAACGTTCGCTACACGGGCCGATGTTGTGGCCGACCGCGTTGCAGAGCGCGCGCGCGAAGCCGCAACGCTGATGGAGAAGCAACTCGCAGACTTCGACGCCGCGTCAACCTTGCACACGCAAACACTGTCGGACGCCTTCGCCCGCTACGTACAGGACTTTGGTTCGACAGCCGAGACCCGCGCCCAGGGCCTCGCCAAAACGCTCGATGACAGCGCGCGCGGCTTCTCCGATGTCGCCGATCGTAGCGCCCGTGAGCTGACCGAGACTTTGCGCGAACGTCTCGCTGCTTTGGACGAGGCGGCGTCGAGCCGCGGCTCGGTTCTCGAACAAACTCTGTCGGGACTGATCGAGCGCATTGATACTGGCTTGATCCAGCGCCTGCAAAACATGAGCGACGGCATTTCCAAGCAGGCGCTTGAGGCTTCGCGCGTTCTCGACCAGAGCGCGCGTAAGGTCAGCGACGTGCTTGATCCCAGCGCGATAGAAGCAACGATCAGCGGCAAGATCCGTGATCTCAACGTCACGCTCGCCGAGCGCAGCCGCGAAGTCCTCGACAATCTTCGCGAAGGCGCCAAAGCCTTCGAAACCGCGCTCGATACGGATGCTCTTAACGCCGCGCTTGGCGGCAAGGTTGGCGAACTTCGCTCGTTGCTGTCAGACCACAGCCGCGATCTCGTCACGCAGATGACGGACAACGCGCGCGCGTTGCGGGAAGCGCTCGATCCCGCCGCAATGGAAGCAGCCATATCAGCAAGGCTGACGCAAGTTGAGCAGACGCTCGCCGAACGCAGCCGCTCCATTGTCGAGACGATTGACGCGCAAGCTGCAGCCCTGCATTCGGCCACAGATCCGCAACGCCTCGAGGGCGCCCTCTCGGATCGCATCGCGCAGCTCAACTCCGCTGTCGCGCAGCGCAACACCGAACTTCTGTCGACGCTTGTCGAAGGCGCCCGGGCCGTTGAGCGCGCGCTTAATCCCGACGCCCTGGAGCAGATGTTCTCCACACGCATTCAGGAAATCGGCGAGACTATTGAAACGCGCGGACGCACGCTGGACGACTCGCTTCGTCTGGTCACGCAACGCGGCGCCGACCTCGCGGATCAGGCCGCGAGCGCCACAGAGCTTCTAACGACAACGCTTAACGCCAGTGGGCAATCCCTGCTCACCGCGATCGAAACCAGCGCCGCCGCATCTGTTCGTTCGCTCACAGGCGCTAATGAGAAACTGCGCAACGATCTGCCCGCGCTTCTCGAAAATCTTGCCGCGACGAACCGCTCGCTTCAGGACATCATCGATCAGGCTGGAACGAGTTTCCATTCGATCGAAGGCGCATTGGGCGAGCGCATTGGCGACTTCCGCCATTCGCTCGATACTCTTTCCGATCAGGTAGGCTCCCTCTCGCGCACGGCAGACGCAGCAGTGGACAGCGCCGGGTCGCTCTCCCAGCGGCTCGAAAACCAAAGTCGCGAATTGGCCGAATCTGCAACCGTCCTCGCGCAAACCCAGTTGCAGCTCGACTCCTCCCTCGCCACACGACAGGCGTCACTGGAACAATTGCTGGAAAGCGTTCAGAGCCGGACCGAAGGCTTCGAAACCGCTGTGCACGCCTTCACCCAGATGGTGGAAGATTCTTTCAGCGCCGCCGAGAAGCGGTCGCGCGACATTGGCATGTTCCTCGCCACCGAGACGCGCAACGTCGCGGGCCTCATTGGCAAGCAATACGAAGAAGTGCGCAACGCGTCGGAGACCGAGCGCGAACGCTCACTGGAGTCAGTGCGCGAAACCTATGAAGCGACAGTCGCAGACATGAACCGGACCTTCGAGCATGCGACTGAACGCTTCCGTGACGGCGCGATTCAGATGCGGTCTGTCACCGCCGAGATCAAGCGCGAACTCGATGCCACCCGCGATGAAATCCGTCGCGGCGCGCTGGAATTGCCAAAGGCGACATCGGAGCAGACAGCAACGGTCCGCCGCGTCCTCGCCGAGCAAGTGCGGGCCCTCAACGATCTCACGAAAATGATCGATCTTTCGGGACGCGCCTTCGGCGAAGTGAAGCCCCTGCCCGCACGCGCCGAGCCGACACGCGCGATTGCCGCGCAACCACAGCCTGCGCGCCCGGCGACGCCCGTGGCGCAGCCTTCGCGTACGCCGACGCCTCAGCCAGAGCGCCCTGCTGCGCCCATTCCCGTTATGAAGTCGGACGGGCGCGGCGCTGGCTGGCTGTCAGACCTGCTCGCTCGCGCATCACAGGACGACGAGGGTGCGCACGGCAGCGACCCTGTCGCCGACCTTGCGCGCAACATCGGCCACTACATTGATCATGAGTCGGCTGTGAGCGTTTGGGATCGCTATTATCGAGGCGACCAGAACGTGTTTAGCCGCGAAATGTATTCGGTGCAGGGACAGCTTGCCTTTGAAGATGCGCGTCGTCGCTATCGCAGCGACCCCCCATTCCACGACGCGGTGGACCGCTTCGCGGAAGAGTTTGAACGTCAAGTGCAGAAGGTCGGCTCCGAGGACCGCGACGGGTCATTGATCCGCAGCCAACTGACCTCGGAAAGCGGCAAGACCTACACTCTGCTCGCACACGCGGCTGGCCGCTTCGACGGCGCGTGAACAGAACACTTAAATTCCAAAACGAAAAGGCGGGGCCAAAACCCCGCCTTTTTCTTGAGTTCAACGAAACATGGTGTTCAGCGCCAGCCGCGCGAGGTCCACATCACCAGCTCGCGCAACACTTGTGCGAGCGCGACGTTGAGCGCGGTTGAAGCCTCTGCTCCATTGCTGGCGCTGGCGGGCACCCTACCTTCGAACACGCGCGCTGCGGTTATTTTGCCCGACCTGTCGCCAACCAACTTGATGGCTATCTCGACCACAGCTTCGCCTCGGGCGGCGTCGATCTCGAATCGGCGAATTTCAGAAGTCAGGTTGTAATCGGACGAAAGCCTGTCGGACGGCCGACCGACCGCCTTTAGCAAGCGCGCATTCTCAAAAGCCTGAATCATGCGAGATTGCAGAAGGTCGGGAAGCTGGTCGCTCCACTGCGCGCCCGGCAATACGGTCAGGCCCATCGTCGGCGACCGAACGACGATCCGGTCGGTATTCAATGGGGCGATGGCCGAGGGTTGCGTCACGACGATCTGCAGGCCCAACGCGCGCGCGGGCCGTGCCTGCGGCGCGCTCAAATCGTAGGTCAAGAGCGGCGCGCCAGCGCAACCGGCCAGCGTGAGCGCGAATGCGGCGGATGCGGCCGCCCGCAATGTGCACGACGGCCGGAAATATCTGCGCAGCGCCAAATTCTTAGCTCCAGTGCAAAAACTGCCCCCAAAGGAGCCATTTAGGGGATAGGACGCCCGCACGGCAAGCGCGCGAAAGTCAAACCTGGTCAGCGTCCAGAATATTCCGGCGTCCCCGGCTTGCGGCCGAAGATCAATTGTTGGGGATTACGCTCAAGAGACCGCAGCGTGCGATTTATTTCGTCCAGCGTTCGACGCCCGTCAGCCGCCAGCGCTTCGTACTGACGAAGCCCCGCGCCCGTAAACCGGTTGACGCCGGCGGTCAGCTCCTTGGTGCGCACATCAAGATTGTCGGCGAGCTTGCGAAACGATTTAGCCGCGTCGGACACATCGGCGATCACGCCTTTTGAATCAGCGGACCCGATAAAGCTGTCGATCGTGCTCATCAACCTGTCCAGCTTGCCGGCCGAAGCGTTGAGCTGTTTGGAGAGGGAGTCGGCGTTATCGATAATGGACGCAACCTTCTGCGGATCGACCGCCTCAACACGCGATGCAAAGCTCTTGGTCGCGGACTCGAGATTGGCGATCAACGGCTTGATCGTAGTGCCTATCTCCGACATGGCCTGCATGAACGCTTTCACACCGTCCGCATTATCGCCGAGCGCTTGAGAAAAGGCTTCGACATTCTTCACGGTGCGCGCGATCGATGCGGCATTTTCTGAAAACAGGCTGTTTGCGTTGTCCAGCACGGTTTCGACGCGCCCCGCCAACCGTTGCAGCGTTTCCAGAATATTTTGGTAATCCGAGCGATCGGCCTCGATCACAGGTGGCAGACCGCGCTCGCCAGTCAGCGCCGGAGAGTCTTCCGATCCGCCCGCAAGCGCAATCGATGCGACGCCGGTAAGGCCCTGGTATTCCAGACGCGCGCGCGTGTCCTTCTTAACTGGCGCCAGCAAGCTGACTTCAATGCCGGCGTAAACGACGCCAGGGCGTGTGGTCGATAATTCAATCTTCTTCACTTCACCCACGCGCACGCCGTTGAAGTTCACGCTGGAGCCGCGCGACAACCCGGAGACGGAGGACGCAAATTCGATCTTGATTTCCCGCGTGCCCTCTTTTGAGCTCTGCAAAAACCAGAATACGAACATGAAAGCTGCGCCGAGCACAGCCAGAGTAAAGGCGCCTATCAGCGCAAAATTGGCCCGGGTTTCCATCAGAAGTCCTTGAACCGGCGCACTCGCCAGCTAGCGTCAAGATAATAGCGCCTCGCCAAGATTTGGAAAAAGGATTCGCGCTTAAACCCCAGCAATTTCATGACCCCTGCTTGGCTCCTGTTCGGGCCGCGCGCGAGCGTTTGCCATGGAAGTACGAGCGCACCCACGGATGCGGGCTCGCCAACATGTCCTCAATCGTGCCCGCAGCCACCACCTTGCCGTCCGCAAGCGCAGCTATGCGGTCGCAAATTGAGTACAGGCTGTCGAGATCGTGGGTGACCATGAAGACAGTCAGCCCCAGCGTCTTCTGAAGCGTCGCGATCAATTCATCAAAGTCAGCGGCGCCAATAGGATCGAGACCGGAGGTTGGCTCGTCAAGGAACAGAATTTCCGGATCAAGAGACAGCGCGCGCGCCAGCGCTGCACGCTTGACCATGCCACCCGACAATTCGCTGGGAAACTTTTCCGCCGCGTCCCGCGCGAGGCCCACAAGGTCCAGCTTGAGCATGGCCAGTTCGTCCATCAAGTCCTGCGACAGATCGAGGTATTCGCGCATCGGCACCTGAATGTTCTGACGCACGGTCAGGCCGGAGAACAAGGCGCCGTGCTGAAACAGAACGCCCCAGCGCCGTTCAAGCATGCGTCGATTCTCACGCTCAAGCTCGTCCAGATCATGACCCAGAACCGTGATCGTCCCGCCACGCTTGGGCACAAGGTTCAGGATGGCGCGCGTGAGCACCGACTTGCCAGTGCCGGAACCTCCGACAAAACCCAGCACTTCGCCGCGATAAATATCCAGCGAAAGTTCGTTCAAGACGATCTTCGAGCCAAAGCCGACCGTGACGTCGCGCACCGAGATCACAACATCGTGCGACTCTGCAGCAACACTGGGCGATGGGGTCGTCGTGGTCGCGTCAGTCATCTCCCGCGCCCTCAATAATCAATTGCTGCGAAGAACATGGCGAAGACGCCGTCGAGCACGATCACCATGAATATGGCTTTTACCACTGACAACGTCACCTGACGCCCAAGCGATTCCGCCGACCCTTGTGTTTTCAGGCCTTCCATCGCCGCGATCATGCCGATCACCAGCGCCATAAAAGGCGCCTTGATGATGCCGACGAGAAACGTATTGAGCGAGATAGCCGACTGAAGGCGCGCCATGAAAATTTCAGGGCTAATGCCTCCATATCCCCAACTTACCAGCAAGCCGCCGAAGATCGCGGCCAGATCGGCAAGAAACGTAAGCAGCGGCAGCGAGATGATCAGCGCGATGATGCGCGGCAGAATCAAAACGTCGACAGGGTCGAGGCCCATGACGCGCATGGCGTCGATCTCTTCCCGCATTTTCATAGAGCCGATTTCGGCTGTAATTGCCGAGCCGGA
>CANMLK010000153.1 GCA_947498445.1 Beijerinckiaceae bacterium | reverse complement strand
CTGCGTGGGTTCGCCCGGCGTTCGCGGGGAGGTGAGCGAGAACGGCAATCCAGTTGCGATCTATTTCACCGAGCCCGCCGGCATGCCGAAGTTTCCCATGCTGAAGCTGGGGATCGTGCATGGCCGTTTCACTGACGACGCCCTGCCCTCGCACCGCCTGTCGCTCGTCTTTGTCTGCCACCGGGGGGCTGACGGCCTGTTGATGGAGCCTGGCGAGCCCTGGCTCGCGACATTTCCCGAACTGACCCAACTGGGCGAGCGCGTGACGCCAGGCGCGTTGGCGTCCCATCCTGATTCTGCGCGCTTTGAGCAAATTGCCCGGGCGATCATCGCGGGCGACGACAGGTTATCCGAAATGCGGCCGGAGCCGGGGCGAAGGCGCCATTCGTTCACCGCGTCGTAGTGACCTTGGCGGAAACGCCAACTTTTGCTTGAATCTTCGCGCCCCGCTCCTAATGTGCGCCCAACCCTGAAACTGACGCCATTAGGAGGAGATCGTCGTGGTTGAGAAGGTTCTTGCAGCTGTACGCACCGCCCCGGGCAAAACCGAAGTGCTCGAATACCCGATGCCGGATATTCCGGACGACGCCGCCCTCTTGAAGGTGGAAGTCGGCGGCATTTGCGGCACCGACGTGAAGCTCTATTTCCAGCCGCCGATCAAAAGCAATGTGATCATGGGCCATGAGAACATTGGCTACATCGCCAAATGCGGCAAGGAATTCACCCGTCGCAAGGGCTTCAAGGAAGGCGATCTCGTCTTCGTTGAACATTATGTGATGTGCGGCAAGTGCGAGTGGTGCCACAAGGGCGAATATCGCCATTGCGAGAACACCGACTGGCGCACCAACCCGGACGCGATTCGCTACGGCTACACGAGCGCCGAGCGCACGCCTCATCTGTACGGCGGCTTCGCGCAGTACATGTATCTGCCGTGGAACGCGGTGGTTCACCACGTCCCCAAGGGCGTCTCGCCTGAACTGGCGGGCCTCGTCACACCAATGGCCAACGGCATCGAATGGTCGCTGTTTGAAGGCAAAGTTGGCTACAACGACGTTGTCCTCATCCAGGGTCCCGGTCAGCAGGGTCTGTCGCAGACCGTCATCTGCAAGCAGGCTGGCGCCAAGCAGATCATCATCACCGGCACCTCCAAGGATCACGCCCGTCTCGAAGTCGCCAAGAAGCTCGGCGCCGACGTGACCATCGACGTGAACGCGGAAGACCCGCTGCAGAAGATCATGGAAGTCACGGGCGGGCGCGGCGTGGACGTGGTGCTCGACTGCACCGCAGGCGCGGGCACGATCCCGATTCTGCTTGGCATCGAAGCCTTGAAGCGCAAGGCTGGCCGCATCGTCGTTCAGGGCGAAATGCCGGAATTCCCGAACTTCCCCATCGGCAAGATGACGACGAAGTACATCACGATGTTCTCGGCGCGCGGTCACTCGTACCTCGCCTGCGAACTCGCGCTCCAGCAACTCGCCTCGCAGCGCTTCCCGCTCGACCTCGTGACGACGCACCGGTTCGGCCTCAACGACGTCGATCTCGCGATCAAGTCTGTTGGCAACAAGGAAGGCGCCGTGAAGGACGTCATCCACGCATCGCTGATGCCCTGGCTGTAAGCTGAAGGCTTCATTGAAATGCAGAAGGCCGGGAGCGATCCCGGCCTTTTTGTTTACGGGCTCTTCGCCGCCATGGTCGGCGAAGGCCGACCATCCACAACGGGCAACCTAAGGAACCGTAGACCGTCATACGCGGGCTTGACCCGCGTATCCAAAAATGCGGCTAGCCTTTGGGTCTGGATGGCCGGATCAAGTCCGGCCATGACGCGGTTTGTGATTGCACCCTCTTCGAACTCACCCCTTCTTCAGCAAATCCACCCTGAACACCTGATCGAAGCCAAGCTTCCCATCTTCCTTGTCGCCAAGCGTCTCGAACGTGCGCTTCACGCCATCCGGGTCAGCTTCGAACTTCGCAGCGCGGCGCGCGTCGCGGTCGATCTGGTCGTCCTTCCACTCATCGAACGATGCGAACACGCGGCGTGAGCGATAGAGATTTTCGCGCACGCGCGAGAGCCCGGCGCCCAGCGACGCGTTGAGCGCTTTCCAAGCATCCGTGCGTACGATTGTCTCGTCGTTCACGAACTTCGTCGCCTCGTGATAATGGCCCGCCGCCACCGGCTCCATCACGTAGAGCACGCCGCCCGGCGCCAGCACGCGCATGGCCTCGCCAATGGCCTTGGCCGCGTCCGGCATGTGGTGCAGCGAGTTGGAGAAGATCACGACGTCGAAATAGCCATCGCCCCATGGCAACGCGTCGGCGCTGCCCACGCGAAAGTCCACCTTCACGCTCTCGGTCTCAGCCGCCGCCTTCGCCTTGAGGATGGACTTTTCCTTCACGTCGATTCCCGCGACCTCGGGGATAAATGCCGAAATGCCGCGTGTAAACTTGCCCTCGCCGCAGCCAATATCCAGCGCGCGCTTATGGCCGTCGCCCAGCAATTCGCGGGCGAATTTCGTGTTGGCGCCCAATGGCAACGCGCGGATTTCCGGGTCGGTGGGCAGCAAGGCCCGGCGCATTGCGTCATCCATCGTCAATCCTCCAAGAGCGTTGCGCCACTGTATAGCCGCGCCAACAAGCGCCGCAACTCGGCCGCAGGCGTTGACGCCCGCGCATGTGCGGGCCAAAAGATATGCAGGCGCGCCTGACGCGCAGAGGAAACAGCGAGGAACGACATGTCCGAGGCTTATGAAACCGTCACCATCCCGCTCATCCAGCAGAGGAAGCGCGACGGAAAGAAGAGCATCGGCGTGGTCGCGTGGGATTATCCCATGACGCGAATGGCCGACCGCGCAGGCGTTGATTTCATCGTCGTGGGCGATTCCGTTGGCGTGAACCTGTGGGGCCACGCAACGCCGCTCGAAGTCACGCTCGAGGAAATCCTGATCTGCTGCAAGGCCGTGCGCCGCGCCACGACGCGCATGGTCGTCTCCTGCGACATGCCTTACGGCCCGGTGCAGGAAGGCCTCTCCAGCGCGATGAAGGCCGCCGTGCGCATCATCAAGGAAGGCGGGGCCGACATGATCAAGGTCGACGCCGCCGCCAACCACCCGGACGTTGTGAAAGCGATGGCGCAGGCGGGCATCCCCGTGTTCGCCCAGTTCGGCCTTACGCCCCAGACGGCGCTGAAATACGGCATCCCCTATTCGTCACAGAGTTCGTCCGCCGCGCTCGCCACCAAGGAAGCCGCTGCGAAACTGGTGGAAGAAGCGCTGATGCTGGAAGAATGCGGCGCGGTCGCGCTCGACTTCACCAATTCCGGCCCGGTCGCGGGCGAAGCCGTGGTCAAGGCAGTGAAAATTCCCTGCATCGGCGGCTTTGGCGGCGGCCCCTGGCTCGACGGGCGCGTGCGCCTCGCCCAGACCGTGCTCGGCCTCGGCGAAAAGTGGGTCGACACCAAGACCGATACCTATTTCAACACCGCGCAGGGCACGATTGACGCCTTCAAGGCGCTCGTCGCGGACTGCAAGGGCGGCAAGCAGATCAAAGGCTGACGCATCATGGCTTTCGTCGAAATCGACGGCATCCGCACGCGCTACGAAGTGACGGGCTCCGGCCCGCCGCTCCTGCTATTTTCGCCGGGCGGCTTCAACGCCGTCATCGAGCAATGGTCGGGCCTTGGCGTGTACGCAAAGGTGAAGCCGCTCGAATGGCTGTCGCAACACTACACCTGCATCGCCTTCGACCGGCGCGAATGCGGCCGGTCCGGCGGGCGCGTGGAGCGGGTCACGTTCCAGCATTACGTGCGCCAGGCCGCAGGCTTGCTCGATCATCTCAAGATCGACCGCGCGCATCTCATGGGCGGCTGCATGGGCTGCTCGCCCGTCGCCGCCTTCGCGACCGCTTTGCCCCATCGCGTCAACGCCATGGTGCTGTGGTGGCCGACAGGCGGCCCGAAGTATCGCATCTCAAGCCACATGCGCTTTGCCGATCACCTCGGCTTCGTGCAGCGTGAAGGCCTGAAAGGCGTCGTCGAACTGGTGCAGCGCGAGGGCAAGCCCTTCAACGCGGACCCGCGCGGCGGGCCGTGGGCGGCTGTCATCAAGGCTGACGCCGATTTCGCGGCACGCTACGCGGCGATGGATGTCGAGAAGTACAAGATCATCGTCGACGGCCTGCTGCGCACCATGTTCGACCGCGACACGGCGGCGGGCGCGGAGCCTGAAGACCTGATGCAGCTTGATACCCCCGCCCTCGTCGTGCCCGGCTACGACAGCTTCCACGGCACGTCCGCCGCCCGCTATCTGCAGGAGTGCCTGCCGAAATCCAAATATTGGGACATGCCGCTGGAGGGGCAAACGCGCGAGGCCGCGGAAGCGCGCGTGCTGGAGTTTTTGAAGAAGGGCGATTGAGGGGCCAACGTCATGGTCAGCCGACCATGACGTGCAGAGCCTAGACCTGCTCCGCCCAGCCAAGCACCGCGATCATCGCCTTGGCGATGGCCACATCTTCATCCTGATGCGCGCCGCCTGCCCCCACGCCGCCGATTGTCTCGCCGTTGATGACCACCGGAAAACCGCCGCGCACGTTGGTGAAATCGCCATCCATACGGATCTGCATCGACAGCACGCGGTGCTCTTCCGCATAACCAGTTGCAAGGCGCTGAGATGCGGCGGTCTTGGCCTTCTTCGTCGTCGTGCGGCCCGCGAAATGCCGCGCGCCGTCCATCACCAGATAGCCGATTGTCTCGCAGGATTGATTGCACACGGCGAGCGCCACCTTCACGCCCAGCTCATCAGCTTTGGCGACGCCCGCCGCCAGCATTTTCATCGTCGCTTCATGCGTCAGGCGATAGGTGGAAACGTATTCGGCCATGAGCCCCCGCGCCTGATGACGTGCAAAAACGGCGGCGCACGCTGCGCCGCCGTGATTACTCAGCCGATAAGGCCGAGCGTTTCTTTCACGAACAGATCTTCAATCCGCTCATCGCCAGCAATAATGCCCTGCTTCTTGGCGTGGCTGATGAGGTTCTCGACAACAGCGCGGTTGGGCTCGATGCCGTAGGGCATCGGGTCGCCGCCTGTGATGTCCATGACGCGCTTGTGCATCTTGGCGTCGCCCTTCAGCTCGACGCCGCCCGCCTTAAGCTGGTCGACGTAAACCTGCTTGGCCTCTGCGAAGCAGTTGAACACTTCCGTCGCAAGGCCCGGATTAGCGTCGATCAACTCGTCGCGGATCACGACGAGATGGTTGATCGGGTAATGGCCGTTGCGCTGCAGAGCGGCAAAGCCGGTCTCTTCCGCGTTGGGAATCAGCGGCACGACATCGGGATGGTCGACGGACACGCCAATGGCGGCGACAAGTTCGCCGGAGATCAGCATGTCTTCCATCTTCTTGTCGGCCTCAATCGGCACGACATTGCCGGGCGCCTTGTATTCGGCGACATGCTCATCGCCTGACAGCACCCATGTCACCTTCGACAGATCGACGCCGTACTCATCCTGCAGGATGCCGCGCGCCCACACGCCGGTGGTTACCGTGTAACCGCGGTTCACGCCGACGCGCTTGCCTTCGAGATCCTTCGGCGACTTGATGCCAGCGTTCTTGTTCACGAGAATGGCGCCGTGATGAAACTGGCGCACGATGAAGATCGGGATCGCCGTGAACTTCTTCCCGTACGATTTGGCGCACATGTAAGTGGTGATGGCGAGTTCGCAGATATCGAACTCATAGCCGCGCACCATGCGACGGAAGGCGGCAATCAGCGGGTCGACCTCGACCCACTCGAATTCGAAGCCGTTGGGCTTCACAAGCCCGTCCTTGAGGGCGGCGTTGGCGACCTGGGTGCGGGTGACCGATTTGTAGCGGGGAAGAGACATGCGGGGTTTCGCTCCAGTTTCTTGTCAGTTGGTTTTACGGGAAAGCCGCTCACGGTGGAAGGGGCCCCGCCAATCACCTCGGTCTTGTGCCCCGGCGCTCCCATGCTATGAGGGCCGCAACGCGCATGCGCAGGAGCCAAACCGTGACCGAATCCAGCGAATCTCCGCCCGATCACCTGTCCACAGATCCCGACAGCCCGTTCTACAACGAGGACGTCCTCTCCCGTGAAATCGGCATCCGGTTCAAGGGCGTCGAGAAGACCAATGTCGAGGAATATTGCATCAGCGAGCGCTGGGTGCGCGTGCCCGCCGGCAAGGCGATGGACCGCTATGGCAACCCCCTTCTCATCAAACTAACCGGCGACGTTGAAGCCTGGTTCAAGGACAAGACGGACTGAGGCTCAATTTTTCGAGCTTCAGCAGCAAGGGCACTGAAAGCCCTCGGGCGTGATCAGGGCGTCCTTCATCCAGCCCGGCGGCAAGTCGTCATCTACGACGTCGACCGCCGGTTTGAAAATGCGCCAATGTCGCTTCTGGCCATCCGTGCACTGAAAAACTACCAGCGTTTGCCGGGGCGGCACGCCGGGCAAACGCACCTCCTCTTCCGTCACGATCGTCAGATCGTCCTCGCAAAGAGAAAAACGCGCGCGCGTCCAATGCTTGATCTGCCGCAGGGCGGCGCGTTGTGCATCGTCCTTGCGTGACTGTCCGAGCTTGTAGGAAACCGGCTGCATCACCCACATGTACGCCAGCATTCTCGATTTGCAATCGCAGGCCGCAGCGCAATAGCATAGCGTCCCGCGAAAAAGGCTGCGATATGACCAATCCCTACGGCTTTCCCGATTACGTCATCGAACGTGTGCTCGCCAAGCGCGGCCGCCTACAGGTCTTTGATCGCTTTGAGCCAAAACGCACGGCTCTGCTCGTGATCGATATGCAGAATTTTTATGTTGGGGAAATCGAGTCGGTGGTGGGCATCATCCCCAATATCAATCGACTCGCTTGCGCGCTGCGCGATAAGGGCGGCGTCGTAATCTGGGTCGGCATGACGGCCGGCGCAGAGGGCAAAAGCCACTGGCGGCTTTACCATGACCATTTCTTCACGCCGGAAAAGGGCGCCAACCATCGCGACCAGCTTTCGCCCGAGCATGACGGCCACGCCTTCCACAAGGATCTCGACATCCGCGAGGGCGATCCAATTGTCTGGAAGGACAGATTCAGTCCATTCATCGCAGGCGCATCCAACATCGAAGACATGTTGCAGCCACGCGGCGTCGACTCGCTGATTATTGCCGGCACCGCGACGAACATGTGCTGCGAGAGCGCCGCACGCGACGCCATGATGCTGGACTACAAGGCGGTGATGGTGAGCGACGCCAACGGCGCGCGCTATCCCGAAGATCACCTTGCAGGACTGACGTCTTTTTACCAAAGCTTCGGCGATGTCCGCACGACTGACGAAGTCATCAACGACCTGCTGAGATAGAAATCGAGGCGCGCAACCTCAGTTTCGCATCATCATCGAAGCCAGCGCATAGATTGCGCCCAGCACGAGCAAAGCAGGCGGAACCCAGAGCAGAAAATCCAGCTCCCGCCGCAACTGGCTCATCTTCTCGCTCTTGCCGGTATTTTTGGCGCTGGGCTTAGCGAGCCCGACCTTCACCAGCACCATGCGCAAGATGACGAACCCCATGCCGGCGGCGACGAGTGCGAGAAGGAATTTGACCATTCCAGCTGTTTAACCCCGCATCGCCCCGCCGTCATGAGATTTCAGCATCGCAGCTGTGCGACGCGGTTCGTCAGACTGGCAACAGCGAAGTTTCACCTTCGTCGAGCTGCATGTCGAAAACGCACAACATGGCCGCAGTCGCGGAGTACTTGCCCATGAGAGCGACGATATCAACAAGCTTCCTGGCGCCAAAACGGTCCAACGCGCGCTTGTATGTTGCAGCCGAAAGCTTCCGGTCGCCGAATGTTTCACGCCCGAGCTGCACGAGGACGGCGTCCTCCTCCGGCACGCCATCCAGCGGGCGCTTGTGCTTGATCGCCTGAATGGTCGCCTCCGGCACGCCGCAGGTGCGGCCTTCCGGCTCGTGAGCCGCCCACTCGAACTGGCTGTCGCACTCGCGGGCCGTGATCAGGATCGCCACTTCGCGCTCGCGCGGGGTGAGTCCGCAGTCGAATCGCAAATATTTGTTCAGCGGGCGATTCAATTCCGCCAGCTTGGGCGAGTGCAGCTGGACGCCGCCCGGTCCCTGAAGACCGCGGATCGACCCACCCTTGGGGTCCACATATGTGTCGAAGACTACCTTACCGGCGTCATCGAAATCCTCGCGCTTGGGCGGTGGCAAACGGCAACGCGATACAGGATGAATGTCGTCAGGCAGCATTTCCAACCCTCGTTTTGTTCGTTGACGGGCCATCCTAGCCCCAACCGAGCGGCGCCGTGAAGTCGCATACCGACATAAGGAACTCTGGCCCCGCGTGGATGATCTCTTTTGCACACAAAGACGACCCGGCCGGATAAACCGCGAGCGTCAGAATTTCGGGCCCTCAAGATCCTCGCCGCTTCGCTCGCCTGCCTGATGAGCATCTCCCTGCGGTGAACCGCTCCGTGGAAGTTGGGGCTGGACAAGCCTGCCTCCCCTTTCTATAAGCCGCACACCGTGAGGCGTCGTAGGCGTCGCCGGTCGCCCAGGTAGCTCAGTTGGTAGAGCATGCGACTGAAAATCGCAGTGTCGGCGGTTCGACTCCGTCCCTGGGCACCATGTACAGTAGTTATCTTATTGAATTTACGTTCATTTTTATTTTTACGATTAACCGGCCCCACATTTTTTCCCACATTCTGACGCCGCATAGGTTCGGACGTTCCCGAACTTGGGCGGAAGATAACGAGCTCTCCAAGTGCACTCTAATTATCCCGGCGACGTCGCTGAGATGGTGCCTGCCATACCGTCGGCAGTAAAGTCGCGGCCGCGTATCACCGAGGCGGCTTATCAAAAACACGGCGGCTAATGGATGACTGGGCAGCGTTCTGCTCAGCCACTAGTCTGAACAACAGCGCCTATGTGGTCGCTGTAAGGAAGGCCGCGCGATGACAGGGGTCCAGAAATCAGTGGCTAGTACTGCCCCGGATTCGTCTTCAAAGCCACGCATTCCAGATGACGAGGCCATAAATGCCCGCTGCGAAGGGCTGATCAAGCTCGCGATTGTTCTCCAAAACGCCGGACAGGATGCTGTCTCCACGGAGAAGGGCGACAAACTCACCCAATCCGACAAAGACGATATTTCCATCGCCACTAAGGAACTCCTCCCAACTCTTAGACACCTCGCGAACGAAATCTTCGAGCCCCTTAGGAAGAGCGACCCAAATCGATGCAAAGATGCATATGAATTAACATGGCGGCTGTTGTCGGTGGTAACCCGGCTTGCTGGGCAAGTCATTGTCACTGATAGCACCCCGAATTTGTATCGGGCGGAGTTCTCAAAAGAAGCTGGGCGAAAAAGCGGCGCGTCTCGGCGCAAAGAAGCGGCGGAAACATGGCAACCTCATGCCACGGAGCTTGCAAGGGAAATTGTCGCCGAAGAGTCGGCTAAGCGTCTTTCACAAGACAAGATTGTCGAAGAGATTAGAAGCCGTTGGCGTTTAAAGAGGGAACTGCATTCTGGCACGACAATCCCTTCTCACGGGACGTTGAAAAAGTTTGTTGCGCAGCTACAACGCGATGCGGCCCTGCGCTCAACGGAGTCGTAATAACTTAGATCATGAACCGGTTCATGGAGATATCTGAACCGGTTCCGCGCATTTCAACGAACATCTGCATGTGGCCTCATCGTCCGACCGAAATGCTTCGGACAATGGAGAGCCCAAATGGATGGACGTATCGCCTTCACGCCACGCGAAGCCTGCGAGGCCCTTAGAATTGGGCGCACAAAGTTCTATGAG
>CANMLK010000152.1 GCA_947498445.1 Beijerinckiaceae bacterium | reverse complement strand
GACGATGGCGATGATCGCCGCTGGCACTTTTCCTCGCTTTCGCGGGCCTGGTCTGATGCCGGGCCGCCGCAATTGTCAGGCGCCAGGCTTTTTCTCGTCCTGACAGAAAATGTCGTACACCACGCTGATGACGCGTCGCACGTCGTCGTCCGCAATCGAGTAATAGATCTGTTTTCCATCGCGGCGCGTGGTGACAAGATCGTCGTAGCGCAGGCGCGCCAATTGCTGGGAGAGCGCCGACTGGCGGATGGACAGGATTGCTTCAAGCTCGCTGACGGACCGCTCCTTCTCGGCCAGAAGACAGAGGACAAGCAGGCGACTTTCCTGCGCGAGCGCCTTGAGGAAGTCACTGGCCTCGCGTGCGTTCTTCAGGAGTTTTTCGAGCCGGGGCGAATACTCGACGTCCGAACGCAGTTCGTTTTCGATTGATTGCGGAACAATGCTCATTCTAGGACCGCCCCCCCCTGAGCGACCGGCTTCTGCTGCGCCTCAAGCATTTTCGCAAAAATGCCCCAGAACATGGCGTCGCTCATGTAGCCGGTGATGCGACCGGCCTCGCGCCCGTCCTTCAGGAGAACGAATGTTGGCGAGTAGCGAACTGGCATGTCCAATACGAGCTCTTTTGGCTGGCCGTTGTCGAGGCTGACTTTGCGCAGCGGCGCTTGCTTGCCTTGCGGCGTCAACGGATAGGCCGGGCCGACTTCCTGATCCCAGCGGGCGCAATAAACGCAGCCAGCGCGCTCAAACATCAACAGCTCGAACGTGTCCGCAACCGCCACTGAGACGGTTGAAAGGGACAGCGCGGCCGCGACCAGAATGTTTGCCAAGCGAAACATCGTCTTTATATAAACGAATTCGAATTTGTTTTCCAGTGGGGTTGCCTTTGGAACTCGGTCTCGCAGGCGCATTCCTTGCCGGTCTCGCGTCATTCGTCTCGCCCTGCGTCTTGCCCCTGATGCCGGCTTATCTGTCGTTCATTGCCGGATCGGACCCTAATCGCCTCATGGCGGCAGGCGTCGGGGAGCGTGCGCGCCTGCTCGTGCGGGCTTTGGCGTTTGTGGCCGGGTTCGCGACTGTTTTCGTGCTCCTTGGAGCCACTGCCTCGGCTGCGGGCCGATTTATCGCAGTCTGGTTCGACCAATTGGCTGTGATCGCGGGTGCGCTTCTGATCGCGCTTGGTTTGCATGTTGCTGGCTGGCTTCACCTGCCTCTTTTGATGCGCGAGAAGCGCGCCCACGGTCCAGTTCGCGTTACGTCGCTGGCGGGCGCTTATTTTGTCGGGCTGGCCTTCGCCTTTGGCTGGACCCCCTGTGTGGGGCCGGTGCTGGCCTCTATCCTTTTGCTGTCGGGCGTTCAGGACTCAATGACGCAGGGCGCACTCCTGCTGTCGGCTTACGCGGCGGGCCTTGGGCTGCCGTTTTTGTTTGCGGCCGCGTTCGCGCCTTGGTTCCTGAAGCGCACGTCGCGTTTCAGTCGCTTTGCGCGACCAGTTTCAATCGTCGCAGGCGTCCTTTTGATCGGCACCGGCGCGCTGATTGCGACGGGGTATTTCGGCATAATAGGCGTGTGGATGCTCGAGACTTTTCCGGTGTTTGGACGCATCGGATGACGCGCGCGAAACATCATCTCAGTGGGAGAATAATATGACGGAATTTGCGCCGTTCAGCGCGCTCGCCGGGGGCGCGCTCATTGGGATTGCCGCAGTCCTGCTCATGGCTGGGATCGGGCGTATCGCCGGTGTGTCCGGGATTTTTCTGAGCATGTTCACCAGTCGGGATTCCAAGGAGGCGGGATGGCGTCTTGCGTTCCTGATCGGCATGCCGCTGGGCGCGCTGCTTGTCGTTGGGCTTGGCCTTAAGGATCTGCGCGACATGACCTTTCCGGCCGGCATGCTGACCACAATCGTAGCGGGTCTTCTCGTCGGCGTGGGGACGACGCTTGGCTCGGGCTGCACCAGTGGCCATGGCGTCTGCGGCATCGCGCGGCTCTCGATGCGCTCGATTGTTGCGACGCTCACGTTCATGGCGACCGGTTTTGCGACCGTCTTCATCGTTCGCCACGTAATGTAGGGACCGTCATGCCAATTCTTCTCGCTCTTGTCGCCGGAATTGTCTTTGGGGCCGGACTCACGGTCTCCGACATGATCAATCCCGCGCGCGTGCTGAATTTTCTCGATCTTGCCGGGCGCTGGGACGCGTCACTCGCCTTCGTGATGGGCGGCGCGCTAGCCGTCGTCGCGATTGGCTATCGGCTTGCCTTTCGCCGCGCACGTCCGTTCCTGTCGCCGGACTTCTCGCTTCCGTCGGCCCGAAGGATCGATGCGCCGCTTTTGTTTGGCGCGGCGATGTTTGGCGCAGGGTGGGGCCTTGCGGGGATTTGTCCCGGACCCGCTTTGACCGCGCTTGTGTCCTTCGAGCCAAAGATGTTCGCGTTCGTGGGCGCTCTGTTGGTGGGGATGTTGGCCACCAGAGCGTTGCAGCTGCGTCTGCAGGCCTAGGGCGGCCACGACATGGGACCACCTTGCGGTTCCTGTGGCTGCGCCTTACGGTTTATGACGCCACGCAGACGGCGCATCCGGGAGGACACACATGGCGCAATCGCGTTGGCTTGCTGTATCGCTCATGGCGTTCACCGTATCGCCCGCGCTTGCTCAGGCGCCGCAGGACTTCTACGCCGGGCGCAAGATGGACATGGTGATTGGCTATACGCCGGGTGGAAATTACGATCTCTACGCCCGCCTGATCGCGCGTACGCTGGGTGATTACCTTCCGGGCAATCCCTCCATCATCCCGCGCAACATGCCGGGTGGCGGAAGCCGCATAGCGGCCGCATGGCTCTATTCTATCGCGCCGAAGGATGGAACAGCGCTTGCGACCTTCGATCAGGCGCTGCCGATTGCGCAGGCCTTGCGCGACCCCACGCTGCGTTTCGATTTGCGTGACTTCAACTTCATCGGCAATCCCGCACGGGAAAACAACACGGTCACTGCGTGGCATACCTCTGGCGTCAAGACGATTGAAGACGCCAAGACGCAGGAAGTCACCGTCGGCTCCACCGGAGCTTCCACATCATCGCAATACGCTACGGCGATGAACGCGCTGATTGGCACGCGGTTCAAACTCGTGACGGGTTATCCCGGCGGTAATGACATCAATCTTGCGATGGAGCGTGGTGAAGTCGCGGTTCGAGGGTCGAACTCGTGGGCGTCGTGGAAGTCGACGCGAGCCGACTGGGTGCGCGACAACAAGATCAACATTCTCGTGCAGATAGGCATGAAGCGCGCGCCGGATCTGCCAAATGTTCCGCTGATGATTGAACTGGCGAAGAATGACGCGGACCGTGCTATTTTTCGACTTATATCCGCGCCCACAGTGATCGGCCGTCCGATCGTCACGGCCCCGGGTGTTCCTGCAGAGCGCGTGAAAACGTTGCGCGACGCGTTTGAGAAGATGATTCACGATCCCAAGTTTATCGCAACGGCGGCGAAGGAACAATTCGAGATTGATTTCGTGCCCGGCGAAGAGATGCAGCAGGTCGTCGCCGAGATTGTCAATACACCAGAACCTGCGCTGCTAAGGCTGAAGCAAATTATCGAGGCAAGCGGCAAATGAGCAGCGTCATGTTTGAGCGTTTCCGCCAAATGGCGGCGCCAGCGTAGACGTCAATTGAAAGTGGAAAATGACCGCGGCCTCTCCTGAAGAAACCTCACCGCTTGATAAGCGGGCATTGAATGCAAGCTACGGACTGGGACTTTTAAGCCTTGCCCTGAGTGACCTTTACGTTCTCGTCGTTCCGCTCCTGGCATTGTCGCTTGGCGCTTCTGCAACAGAAATTGGCCTGTTGATCGGAGCGCGTTCTGTTTTACCGGCGCTCCTTTCCATTCATGGCGGCTCGCTGATGGACCGGTTGGGCGCCCGGCGGGTCATGATTTTCTGCTCGTTCATGATTGCATGCATGGCGCCGATTTTCGCGAGCGTGTCGTGGTTTCCAATTTTATTGATCGTGCAAATCGTCACCGGTCTCTTCGTTACCTTCAACTGGATTGGCGCACAGACCCTCGTTGCACAAGCCTGTCGCGGACAGGCAGTGCCGCTTGGTAAATTCAACTTCATTGCCCGTTTTGGAACCGTCGGCGCGCCCGTGCTGGCAGGTCTGATATGGGATATTGGCGGCGCGTGGCCGACCTTCTTCATGATGATGGCGTGGGCGCTTGCAACGTGTACGCTTGTCTGGATTTCGCCTGAGCCTAACAAGGGGCTCGAGCCAGTCTCACCCGTCAAGGCGCTTATGTCCGCCATGCCGCGCGTGTCCGACTATACGCGCTCCTTCGCGCTGATGCTCATTCCGATTATCGCGTTCACCGTCGTCGTCGCAGGTTTGCGCAACGCCGGCACGGGCATTCAGTCATCCATCTATGTGATCTATCTTGAAGGTGTGGGATATCCCGCAACGTCAATCGGAATCCTGTTCGCCGCGCTTGAAGTGACGACGGGTCTCGCGTCGCTGGCTGTGGGATGGGTGCGAAAACTTGGGCGCCCTGAATGGGTGCTTCTGGTGACAACGGCAGTCAGCCTGTCGCTGATCGCCATCACACCATTTCTGGGCGGTGTGTTTGTCTTGCTCCTTTTGATGCAATTACTGCGCGGCGCTGCTCAGGGATTCATGCAGCCGCTCATGTTCTCGATTCAGTCGCTTGCGGTCAAAAAGGACGAACAGGGCGCCATCGTCGGGTTACGCATGACGGCGAACCGCGTCTTCTCGGTGATCTTGCCACCCATCACTGGCGTGCTTGTCGATGCATTCGGCCTGACGTCCGCTTTCGTGATTTCAGGCGTGTTTTTGCTTGGCGTGTGTGCGGGGCTTGCAGTGCTCGTCGCCCGAAAGCCAAATTTGCGTTTCGATGATCGAAATTCAGGCAATCGCACGAACTGAATTTGCCTAGCATTTTCCCGATGCCGCCATTACCCTAAGGCGAGGTTGGCGACAGCCGAACAACAAATTCCAAACGGGAGGACTATCATGAGCGACAAGACTTACGAGAATATCAAGATTGAACGAGACGGCGCGGTCACGACAGTGATGCTTAACCGGCCCGAGAAGCGGAACGCCATGAGCCCCGGCCTCCACTACGACATGGAGGACGCGCTTACCTGGCTCGCGCGTGACGAGGCAACCCGCGTTTTGATCCTTACAGGCGCAGGCGAGGCGTGGTGCGCCGGGCAGGATCTGAAACTTTATTTCCGCGAAACGGCGAATAATCCTGATGAGCGCGCCCGCTCCAACACCTCAAGCCACCACTGGCGGTGGGAGCTACTGTCGCGCTTTCCCAAGCCGACGGTGGCGATGGTGAATGGTTATTGCTTCGGCGGCGCCTTCACGCAGCTTTGCGCCGTGGATTTTGTCATCACTGCGGAAGACGCCATTTATGGCCTGTCGGAAGTGAATTGGGGCATTATCCCCGGCGGCATCGTCAGCTGGAATCTCACCGACATGATGCTTCCCCGCCATGCGCTCTATTACGCTGCGACTGGCGAGCCATTTGATGGCAAGCGCGCTGTTGAACTGGGCTTGGCGAACTTTGCTTATCCCAAGGAAAGCCTGCACGAAGAAACGATGAAGTTTGCGCAGAAGCTTTTGAAGCTGAACCCGTCTGTCCTTCGTTACACGAAGGACGCCGTCAAGGCGGTGCGCGGCATGACTGCGGAGCAGGCGCGTGACTATCTTGGCGCCAAGCAGGACGCCCTTGCGCGCCATGACAAAGAGATTGCAGACAAGGTCGGCATGAAGCAATTCCTGGATGACAAGACGTATCGTCCGGGTCTTGGGCCTTATCAGTCGAAGACCTAAGCGCGCGCCAAAACGCGAACAAGTCACCGAGCTTCTGGGGAGGAGGCGCCGTTGAACGTCGTCGATAATATCAGCGCGTTGCTTGCGCCGCGTAACGTTGTTCTTGTAGGCGCGTCCGACCGTAACTGGTCGGCGCGCGTCTATGAGAATCTGCAGCGCTTCAAATTTGAAGGCGCGGTGTATCTCGTCAATCCCAATCGCGCTGAGCTTTGGGGACATCGCTGTTATCCTTCGATAGCCGATATCCCTGAGGCGCCAGATCATCTGGCGATTTTTGTTCCGGCGGACCAGACGCTCGACGCGCTCGCCAACGCCGGTGGCGCGCGCAGTGCGAGTCTCTATGCTGCGGGGTTTGGTGAGGGCGATGACCCGACAGGGCTTGCGCGGGCCGTTCGCCTGCGCGCCGTGCTAGAGCAGACGCGTATTGCTGCTGTCGGGCCCAATTGTATGGGGCTTGCTGTTGGCGGAAGCCGCTTTTGTACCGTGCCGGACGAGCAATTGTCGTTGTTGGCGCCGGGGCCTGTGGCTGCGATAACGCAGAGCGGGATGCTGGTGCAGACGTTGAGCCGAGGGCTGGAAAGCGCCGGGCTGACGCTGTCGCATCTTATCTCATGCGGCAATCAGATCGGACTGACATTCGCTGATTACATTGATGCGCTGGCGGAAGACGAGCACTTGCGCGTCATTGCCTGCTACGTTGAATCCGTTAACAACGCCGAGCGCTTCTTCGCTGCGTCAAAGCGGGCGCGGGCCAACGGCAAGTCGGTTGTCGTGGTCAAGATTGGCGGCTCGGCGGCTGCGCGTGAGGCCGCGCTCGCACACACGGGCTCGCTCGCGGGAAGTCACGCTGCCTTTGACGCACTAGCGCAAGAGGCCGGAGTGGTGCGCGTGGACGCGCTTGAAGATCTGGTTGAGGCGGCTTCGTTTCTTGCGCGCGCTCGCCGTCCGAAAGGACGCCGGATTGCGCTAATTACAAACTCAGGGGCGCTGAAGTCGCTGATGACGGAAGCGTCGGAGACTTGCGGCGTCACGCTTCCCCAGCTTTCCGATGAGACTGTGCGAAAGTTATGCGACGCGATGCCGGAAGCCGAGCCGAGCATTCCTTATGACACGAAGCGCACGCTTGCGACGCCGCAGTACATGGCCTGCATCCAGGCATTGCATGATGACCCCGATGTGGACGCGCTTGCCATTGCGGAAGAGTTGCCGCGCGAACAAGGCATCGAACGAAAGATGGCCAACTTTCGAGCGCTGGACGCGTGGGTGGGAAATGGCGCGCAGAAACCTGTTACGTTTGTTTCACCGCTGACGCTGCGCGAAACGGACTACATGCTTCAAACACGAGGCGAGTTGACGAACACGCCGTGGCTGCGCGACCTCACCAAGGCGATGCGCGTAATGTCGCGGCTTGCGGACCCCGAGTTTCCGCCCTTGCATCATGATGGCGCAAGCGATCGTGCGCGCGAGCGCTCGCAGTTACTGAAGACGTTTTCGGCGGCGGACAATCGCGCGTTAAACGAAGTTGAGTCAAAAGCGTTGCTCGCCGCATACGGAATTAAATCCGTACCAGAGGAAATCGTCGCGACGGCAAGTGACGCGGCGGATGCCGCCGCCCGAATCGGTTATCCGGTCGTTTTGAAAGCTGTCTGCGCCAGCGTGCCGCACAAGAGTGATGCGGGTCTGGTGTTGCTCAATCTGCATGACGCGAACGCTGTGCGTACGGCTGCGCAAACAATCGCGCAGCGCTGTGCTAATCTGAATGTGCAGCTCGAAGGACTTCTGGTTGCCAAGCAAATTATCGGCGGCGTCGAAATGGTGATTGGCGTTCATCGCGATCCAGAAGTTGGGCCTGTCGTGATGGTGGGGGCCGGGGGCGTACTTCTCGAACTCATTCAAGACGTGGCGTTTGGGCCACCGGGTCTTGATCACGCGCGGGCGCTCGACATGATCTCGCGATTGCGAAGCGCCAAACTGCTGGCCGGCTATCGCGGGGCGCCGCCGTGCAATGTTCCCGCTCTCGCGCAGGCGTTGGTGAACCTTGGTTCTCTGGCGCGTGATCTTGAGGGCGATATTGATTCCGTCGACGTCAATCCGATTGCCGTTCTGCCGAACGGCGCGTTTGCGCTGGATGGGCTTGTCGTTCTGCGAGAGAGCGCTCAGAATTCAACAAAATAAAGTCGAAGGGAGAAGCGCATGAGGAAGAGCCTTATTGTTCTTGCCGCCATTACCGCAATGAGCGGGCACGTCTGCGCCAATGAAGTCGCAGACTTCTACAAAGGCAAAACGCTGACTGTTTACATCGGCTATGGACCAGGCGGCGGTTATGATCTTTATGCGCGAACGCTCGCGCGGCACATCGTCAAACATATTCCCGGAAATCCGCAGGCTCTTCCGTCGAACATGCCGGGTGCGAGCAGCATGACGCTCGGCAATTTTCTTGCGAAGATTGCGCCGAAGGACGGCACGGCGTTCGGCGCGGTCAATTCGGCTTTGTTGTTTGATCCGCTGTTTGCGGGCAAGAATTCGAAGGCGCAGTTTACCGGCCCTGACATGACAATGATTGGCAATCTGACCAGTTCCGCTTCCGTTCTCGTCGCCTGGCACACCTCCGGGATCAAGACTCTTGATGACGTTCGCGAGAAGGGCATCACGATCGCCGCGACATCGCCATCTGGCGACACTTATCTTCTGCCACTGTCTATCAAGAACATTCTTGGGCTCGACAAGTTGAAAATGGTCATCGGCTATCCCGGCACGCGCGAAGCTGCACTGGCTCTGGAGCGTGGTGAAGTGTCCGGCCGCGTGTGGGATATGGAGGGCATCAAGGCCGCCCGGCCAGACTGGTTGCGCGATAACAAGATCAATCTGGTTGCGCAATTGGCGCCGAAGAAGATGCCGGAAGTCCCGCCGGATGTTCCACTTGTGCGCGATTCAGTTCCCGATGAAGAAGATCGCCGCGTGCTTGACGTTATTTTTCTCAGTACAGTGATTGCGCGTCCCTACGTCGCGCCGCCCGGAATTCCGGAAGACCGCAAGAAGGCGTTGCGCGCCGCATTCATGTCGACCGTTGCGGATGCTGAGTTTCTGTCTGAGATCAGTAAAGTACAGCTGACGATCGACGCCATGTCAGGCGATGAGATGGAGCAGTTGATCAAGGATTCCTACAACCTTCCTCCGCGCACTGTGGAGAAAGTGCGCAAGGCGCTGACAAGTTTCTGAAGGTGGTCAGCATCCCGCACGCTTCTTTATTTTGGGAGAGTGGATCAAGCAAGCAATAGCGGACGAAGGGAAAAGCCATGAGAAAAAGCATTGCTGCGTTCGCCGCCCTTTTGATGATTGGCGGCAGCGCGTTGGCGAACGAAGTGGCGGACTTCTATCGCGGCAAAACCATCATGGTGTACATCGGGTACGGCCCCGGCGGGGGGTATGATCTGTACGCGCGCATGCTTGCGCGCCACATCGTGAAGCATATCCCAGGCAATCCTCAGGCTGTGCCTTCGAACATGCCCGGCGCCAGCAGCATGACACTGGCCAATTTCCTTGCGAAAGTTGCGCCGAAAGACGGAACGGCGATTGGCGCCGTCAACTCGGCCCTTCTTTTTGATCCTCTATTCGCGGGCAAGAACTCCAAGGCGCACTTCACTGGCCCCGATATGACAATGATCGGCAATTTGAAAAGCACAGCCGCCGTCCTCATCGCCTGGCACGAGTCAGGGGTGAAGACACTCAACGATGTTCGTGAGAAGGGGCTGACTATCGCTACGACGTCGCCGTCGGGCGATTCCTACCTGTTGCCACTTTCGCTAAAGAACACGCTGGACCTCGACAAAATGAAGCTTGTCGTCGGTTATCCCGGGACGCGTGAAGCTGTGTTGGCTCTTGAGCGTGGTGAGGTCTCCGGGCGGGTCATGGACATGGAGAGCATCAGGGCCAATCGCCCTGACTGGCTGCGCGACATGAAGATCAACATTGTTGCGCAATTGGCGCCGAAGAA
>CANMLK010000151.1 GCA_947498445.1 Beijerinckiaceae bacterium | reverse complement strand
GCATCATGGCCGTCGCAGCGGCGGCCGGCGTTGTGGTAGTCCTTTTCATGGCGTTGCCTTTCTTCGTGGAATCAGCACCCCGAGCCTACCGGCTCAAGGCGGGCAACGCCGCCACCCTCCTATTTCAACATTCCTCGGGACATCCCCCGCATTGGCTTCTGCCCCGCCGCATTGTGTTTGTGAGCGTTGGCGCCTAATCTAAGCAACTTAATTTGCAGCGGATCAGGAGCGCGCAATGTCATTCACAATGTGGCGGGGTGTCGTTGGCCTCGTTAAACCGACGCGTCGGCCGGGATCGCTGGAAGAGTTGATCCGGCTTCTGCCCGATGGAATTGGCGTCGTGCCCTTGCTGCTCAATGTGCGCCAGGGCAACGAAAACGAATTCCGCACGGCCCTGCCCCATTACAAACAAGCGGCCTCGGAGCTTGCAGAGCAAGGCGTTGATCTGATCCGCGTTGGCGGCACGCCTCCCTTCATGCTGCTCGGGCGTGAAGGTGAAGCCGAACTCATCCGCGAATGGGAAAAAGAGCTGAAAACCCCCATCGTCACGGACGGACAGACCCACGTCGCCGCCATGAAGGCGCTGGGCATTACGAATTTTATCGGCGCGAGTTACTCGGCTCTGCAGAACGATATCGTCGTTCGCTACATGCAACAGGCGGGGATGAAGATCGCCTCCATGGAGCCGCTGGACGTGCCGTTCGATCAGGTCGGACAAATCTCGCCGCACAGCGTCTATGCGCATATCCGCAAACTGTTCATGAAAAACCCCGGCGCGGACGGCATTTACATCCAGGGCGGCGGCTGGCGCACAACGGGCATCATTGAATTGCTTGAACGCGATCTTGGCGCCCCGGTTGTGCACGCGACTGTTTGCCAATCATGGGAAATTCAGAAGCGGCTTCGTGTGCGCGTGCCCGTCACGGGGTTCGGCAGGCTCGTCGCCGAACTGCCGTAACTTTATTGCGGAGGCTGCATAAGCGCCCGCGCCTTCTCGACCAGAGGGAGCGGTGTGCTGAACAGTTTCTGCACAAGCTTCTGCACGTCTTCGCCGGATAGCGGGTCAATATCAATCTGGCTCTTTCCGGCGTCGGCCAGCATCTCCGGGTCTTTCATCATCGCGTCAAACCCACGCCGTAGCGCCTGCACGCGATCCTTGGGAACTTCCGCCGCGACGAAGAGCGGCCGGGACATCTGGAATTTCGAGAACGTCAACTCGAGGACCTTGCGCTCGTCTTCGTCCTTCACAAGGTCCAGAGCAAAAGGCACATGCTTGAGATCGGGGTGCGGCGTGACGCCCATCTGAACGAGCAATTTCACCTTCTTGTCGCGCACGAGATGTGAAAAACCTGACATCAGGCTGGAATAGGCGCGGCCGGAATTGCCCTGCAATTCGCCCCGCTCCATCGCGAGCATGATCTCCTGCGCGCTGGGATAGCCCGTGACGATCTTGAGCTTCGTGCCGAAGGTCTGGTTGAGCAGACGCGCGGTGATGCTGTGGTCCGTATTGTGGCCTGAAGAGCCGACAACAATCTCGGTCTTCAGGAGATCGGCGAAGCTGTTCACCGGCGCGGTATGCCACGCGATCAGCAGATAGACATCCTGCGACGATGTGCCGATCCAGTTCAGCTTTTCCGCATCAAAGTTGGCGTTCTTGCCCTCTTTTGAGAGAATGTGCAGGAGCCGCTCAAGGGGCGCCGTGTTCTGCGGCGCGCCGATGACCGTGCCGTCCTTTGCCGCGACATTGGCGACATTGTTCATCATGTTCAGGCTGCCCGCGCCGGGCATGTTCCGCACGATGATCGTCGGCTTACCCGGGATATGTTTTGAATAATGGCGCGACAGAAGACGGGTCGCTGCATCATATCCGCCGCCGGGAGCCGAGCCGACGATCAGGGACACGTCCTTGCCCGCGTAAAAATCAGAGACCGCGTCTGCGCGCGCGACGGACGCCAGAGCAACGCCAACAGCGGCGATGAGGGGGATTGATGCGGCGCGGTTCATTTTCATGCGGACCTCCTCGCAAAGCCAAACGCAAAAGCCGTCGGTCTTGCCAATGAAACTAAGCGTACCATAGAGTGTCGCCTTCACAAGCCCTGCTCAACGGGCGCATCGGGAGTTTTCGCATGTTCGGCTGGCGTCGTCGCATCGGGTACATCACGCCTTCCGTTATGGAGACGGCAGCTTACGAGTTCTACCGGTTCGCGCCCGAGGGCGTGGGCCTTGTTGCGGTAAGCTGCAACATCGAGGACTGGCAATCAGACGAATACGCGCGCGGCCTCAGCCAGGTTGACGCCCGCGCTGATGATCTTGCGTCGCGCGCCGTCGATTACATCATTCACGGCGGCGGACCGCTCGTGTTCAGCCGTGGCCGCGGCTACGAACAGGAAATCGTCGATCACATCACCAAGCGCACCGGCGTGCCATCAACAACGACGATCAAGGCCGCCGTTGATGGACTGCATCATCTTGGCGCCAAGAATGTCGCAGTTGCGTCGATTTATCCAGATGAAACAAACGCCAATCTGGGCCGCTATCTTGAGCAACATGGTTTTGGCGTCACCAGGCTCGCCAGCCATCTCGTCAACTTCAAGAAGATCTACAGCGTTGGGGTTGCGGATATTTATCGGCTGGCGATCGAAACGATTAAATCCGCGCCGGGAACGGACGCCCTCTACATGCCCTGCCCGCAATGGCCGGTGTGCGACGTCATCGACGTGATTGAGCGCGACACAGGCGTGCCAGTGGTCGCCAGCACGGCGGCGAATTTCTTCTCCGCATTCAAGCACCTAGGCATCCGCGACAAGATCACCGGCCATGGCATCCTGCTGCAATCGCTGTCAGACGGCAATGTCAAGCCGTAAGGCTTCAGCCATCCGGCAATTGCGATAGCAGGTGTCCATAGCCCGTTCTTGGCGCGTGAACGCCGAGGCGCAGCAGGATCTCCCACGCTGTCGCAACGCCGGGATGCAAAACGGGAACGCGCAAGTCGTTCTCGAGCGTTTCGACGATGTCGAGCATGCGTATCTTGCCGCCTTGAATGTAAACGCCGTCAGCTGATGGATAACGCTTATGCACCTGCCTGATCAGGCGATAAACTTCCAGCGATGAGAGACGGCCTATGTCCTCCCACCGGCCGGGCAAGCGCTCCAGAGCAAGCACTTGAAAGCCTGCGTCCGTAAAGTAGCGATCCACTACGGCTGTATCCTCGAAGTCATATCCGACGCCCACAAACTTCTTCATCCCAAGCGCCTTGAGCGCGCGCACCTGGTTGCTGCCCGATGTGAAGATCGGAATCTGAAATCGATCCTCCCATCGCGCGATGAGATCTTTCTCGCGCTGATAGCCCAGCAACATGAAGGGCGGCGTGCCAGCGGGATGAATGAGATCAACGCCGTCTTCGGCAAGCTCCGCAATCTTTTCTTCGTAAGACGGAATGGCCGATCCAAACTCCTGCAAGGAGCCATGGCGCACATTGTTGAAGAGCGGCAAAACGCCGATGCCTTCTGGCAGCATGCGGATCAATTCTTCAAGCGAGCCAGAGCCTTTGGTTGGCTTAACTGTACCCACCATTCCACGCCACGCGCCGCCAAACGCCATTGTAGCCTCCCTTGTCTGCGTCCTATGCGGCGCAAAACTTGCACCCGCCTCAAGCGGTGAATACTATTCCCACAATTGAGCGGGAGGAAAGCATGAAGGCGCATTTCGCAGCGGTAATTGCAATCGCGGCGGCCGTTCTTCCGGCGACGCATGTCACTGCGCAGAACGCTGTGCAAAAGTTTTACGCTGGCCGAAACATCGACATGGTGATCGGGTATCCGCCCGGCGGCGGTTTTGACGGGTCCGCGCGGCTACTGATCCGCCATATGCCAAAGCATCTGCCGGGCTCGCCCGCGATGATCCCCAAGAACATGCCGGGCGCAGGAAGCCTTGTGGCGGCGAATTATCTCTACAACGTCGCGCCCAAGGATGGTAGCGAGTTTGGCATCATCGGCGGCTCGGTTCCATTCGGTCCGCTCTGGAGCCGCGACGGCGTATCGTTTGAGGCCACGCGCTTCAGCTGGATCGGCAGCATGGACCGGTGGAATGGCATCGTGCTCCTGTGGGGGACGGGACAGGCCAAGACGCTCGATGATCTGCGCAAGATGGAAGTGCCTGTTGGAGCCACAGGCGCGGGCGATGTGACGGCAATTTATCCCCGCGTTCTGAATGCGCTGATTGGTACGCGCTTTCGCATCGTCGGCGGTTATCGCGGCACGACCGATCTTAATCTCGCGATCGAGCGCGGTGAAGTGGCGGGGCGCCTTGGTTGGTGCTGGGATTGCGTGAAGGCGGAAAAGCCTAACTGGGTGAACGACAAACATATCATCGTTCCTTTGCAACTTGGTTTGCAAAAACATCCCGACCTTGATGCGCCGATGGCGTTTGATCTGGCGAAGGATGAAGAATCCCGGCAGATCATGCGGCTTGTTCTGGGCAGCCAGGAAATGGCTCGCCCGTTCGTGGCGCCGCCCGGCGTCCCCGCAGAGCGCATCGCCGCTTTGCGCAAGGCCTTCGAGGACACGGTGAAAGACAAGGACTTCCTTGCCGAGGCGCAGAAGGTGGGGCTGCCCGTCAACATCGCCTATTGGCATGAACTCGAAAAGCTAATCAAAGACGTCTATGCGACGCCTGAGCCGATTGTGGCCAAGGCGGCTGCAATCGTGAATGGCAAGTAAGCAGGAGCGCGTCATGTACGGAAGTCGCGCGCGCATTGGCTACACCTCGGTCGCTTTTGTGACGGAGGTGTTTCCCTACGCTTTTTATAAAATGGTTCCCGACGGCGTTAGCCTGGCGTTGTTGACGCTGCACCAGACAGAACTGACCCGCGGCGAGATTGACCGACTTTACGATGAGACGATGAAGGCTGCGCGCGCGCTGGCCAAGTCTGGCGTCGATCTTGTTGTGCTTGGCGGCAGACCTGTGTTGCTATCACGCGGCGAGAACCTTGATGAAATTACGGGCCGTCTCACGCGCGAACTCGGCGTGCCTGTCACCAGCGACGCCTCAGCGCAACTGGCGGCGTTCAAGGCGCTGGGTTCAAAGCGCGTGGGCACGGTGCATCCCTTCGATCCGCACGAAGATGAACGCCATGATCGCATGATCACCCAATTGGGCCTAAGCCCTGTGGGGAGTTTTGGCGGCGGCAGCAACCTTGTGGATTTGGCGAAGCTGACCTGCAACGATGCACTGGAATGGGGTCGCGCGTTCATGAAGGCGCATCCTGATACGGATACTTTGCTTTATCCTTGCCCGCATTGGGCGACCGTTGAAGCCATCGAGCCGATTGAACGCGAGTTTGGCGTCAGCGTTGTCACCAACTTGCAAACGACTGTGTGGCACGCCTTGCGCGTGTGCGGGATCAACGACCGTATCGAAGGCTACGGTCGCCTTCTGCGCGATTACTAAATAGGGAAGAATGCACATGACAGATATTCGTCGGCTTGCAGGACGCGTTGCGCTGATCACCGGCGGCGGTGGGGAGATTGGCTCGGCGATCGCAAAGCGCATGTCGCGCGAGGGCGCGAAAATTGTCGTCGGCGATCTTGATCCGGCAAAGTCCGAGGCGACGGCCAAAACCATCTGCGCCGAGGGGGGCGACGCCATTTCCGTTTGCATTGATGTGCGGCTCGAAGACAGCGCCAAGGCAGCGGTCGAGGCGACAATCGCCGCATTCGACAAGTTGACAATTCTGGTGAATGTCGCCGCCGCGGTGACGCCCGACGGCAACGCGGAGACTTTGAGCCTGGACCTGTGGGAGAACGCGATCCGCGTCAATCTCACCGGCTCATTCATCATGTGCAAATACGGCGTGCCGGAGATACGCAAAGCGGGCGGCGGCGCTATTATAAATATTGCTTCGCAGCTCGGCCATCTGTCCGTCGCCGGACGTTCGCCCTATTGCACAACCAAGGCCGCGCTCATCAAATACACCGAAGTGCTGGCGATGGATTACGCGCGCGACAATATCCGAGCGAACACGATATCGCCGGGCTTTATTCTCACGGAGCGTTCCAGCAAGCGCAGCGGCGGCAAGGAGATCGCCTCGCGCATACAGGGGCCCAAACATTTGCTAAACCGGCCGGGCTCTGTGGATGATATTGCTGCAGGAGCTGCTTATCTTGCATCGGATGATGCCGCCTTCGTGACAGGAACAGATCTGCTGATTGACGGCGGTTACGTGACCTTCAAGGGCGTCATCGGCGCCGAGGGCCTCCCCACTATGTAGCCCGCAAAAAAATAAAGGGCGCCGCCATGGCGCCCTTTTGCGTTGGAAGAGGCCGGCGCGTTACTTTGCGCCCTGCCCCTGCATGTAGATGGCCGTGATCTTTTCTACAGCGCCCTTCGGGGAATCATAAATCTTCTTCACGATCGCGGCCAGCTCTTCGCCAGTTGAAGGAGAAGCACAATTCAGACGCGCCTGTTTGCACTCGGCTATGTAAGCCTCATCAGCAAACGTCGCGGCCAAAGCCTTTCGCAGGACGGCAAGTTTTGCCGGGTCGACGCCGGGAGGCGCAAGCATCGGGCGGCCCATATCAAGTCCGCCCTGGGCAATTTCCATGACTGCGCGTTTTTCCGGATCTTTCAAAAGATCCACAGCCAGAGGCGCGTCAATCTCCGGCACACGGAGCGCGCCATAATAAACCAGCGGTCGGATTTTCTTTTCTGCAACCCAATGCGGGAATTCAGAATTAAGGCTCGACCAAAACGGTGATGCGTTGCCGTCGTTCTCGCCGCGCTCCATCGCAAGAAAACTTTCGGTCTGTGATTTATAACCGGGAATGATCTTCACCTTGAAGTCGAAGAGCGAGGAGAGCACGCGCGCAAAGAACGCAGGCGTTGAACCCGCGCCAGTGGCCGACACAACGAGTTCACGCGACTTGAGATCTTCCAGCGTTTTTACCGGCACCGTGTGCCACACAATAAGCAGCGCGTTCTCTTTGCTTGGCGAGCCAAGCCAGTTGAATTTCGCTGCGTCAAATTGCGCCTGCTTGTTGCCATAAAGCGGATCGAACGCGAGCGTGTTGTTGACCATGCCAATCGTGTTGCCGTCTTTTGGCGCGACTGTGTAGAGCCAGTTCATCGCGCGCAAGCCGCCCGCGCCGGGCATGTTCTGAACAATGACGGTTGGCTGACCGGGAATGTGTTTGGGTAGATATCGGCCAATCATGCGCCCGAACATGTCGTAGCTGTTGCCAGCATCCGCAGACACGACGAAGTTGATTTGTGCGCCTTTGTAAACGCCATCCTGCGCATACGCGGTCGACGCCATGATCGAGAGCCCAAAGGCCAGTCCCGCACTGAACATCCGCTTGCACATATGCTTCGACCTCATGAAAATAGCTTCCTCTCAAGGCTAGAGCGTGCTGGAGACCCAGTCAAATCAGCGGCGATTATAAGCCTTCGCAACAATTTTGAGCATGAAAGCAATCACTTCAGGCAACATGCCGCAAGCTTGTACGCAGGATTATTTTTCGCTGCGGATCGCGCGTGGCGCCCGTGCGGGGCGATTGCGTTTGCGGGCCAATCGCATCATGATTGCGGCGAAACAGCGGAAGACAGGGGGTCCATCAAATGAGAACATCGCCATCCATGCTCGCCGTAAGTGTCGGTCTTGCGCTCGCTTCGTCCGGCGCGCAAGCACAATCGGCTGCCGACTTTTATAAAGGCAAGACCCTCAATCTGATTATCAGCTCGAGCGCGGGCGGCGGGTACGACATGCTTTCGCGCAGCATTGCCCGGCACCTGCCCAAGCACATTCCCGGCGCCCCCATCGTCGCCGCACGCAACATGCCGGGCGCCGGCGGCATTATCGCGACGAAGCATCTCTATACGGTTGCGCCAAAGGACGGGCTCACCATCGGCGGCGTGCAAAACAACACCCCGTTTGAGCCGCTGCTTGGTACGAAGGAAGCTGATTACGACCCACGGCGTTTCAATTGGCTCGGTTCCCCCAGCTTCGAAACCGCCCTGGTGATCGCCTGGCACACAGTGCCGGTCAACACGGTCGACGATCTCCGCAAGCGGGAAATCACGGTCGCCTCGTCGGGCGCTAATTCCACGCCGAGCTTTTTTACGCGGCTTTTGAACGATCTGCTCGGGACAAAGATGCGGATCGTCGTCGGCTACCCGGGCCAAAATGAATCCTTCGCCGCAATGGAGCGCGAAGAGGTCGACGGCTATCCAAGCATTTTCTGGAGCGCCATCATGACGACCAAACCCGACTGGATGCGAGACAATAAAATCAAGGCGCTCGTTCAATACGGGCCGGAAAAGGAGGCGGCGATCGGGCCTGTGCCCTCCGTCAGTGACTTCCTGACAAAGGAGGAAGACAAGCAATTGCTTCAGGCCGCCATCGCACCCCTCGCGCTTGGCCGCCCCTTCCTCATGCCGCCGGACGTGCCCGCTGATCGGGTGAAGCTGATGCAGGACGCCTTCGCCGCGACATTCGCTGACAAGGAGTTTTTGGCTGAAGCCGATCGCCTGAGGCTGGGCGTCAACGTGCCGCGTTCTGCGCAACAAGTGAAAGAGATCGTGGAAAAGGCCTACGCCTCGCCGCAGTCTATCATCACGCGCCTGCAGAAAATCGCGCAGCCCTGAACCGCGAGCAACCCATGTCTACTTTCGATCCGAAGCGACCGTTTCCCTATCAGGCCATAGTTGATCGCCCGGCCATCAAATGGCCGGGCGGCGCGCGCGTCGCGGTCTGGGTCGTGCCGAATATTGAGCATTACCGGATCGACATGGGACCCAGCACGCCGGACGTGCGGAACCATGCGCGGCGCGACTATGGCAATCGCGTCGGCGTGTGGCGACTCATGGAGACCATGGCGAAGCACGGCGTGCGCGGTTCGGTGGCGCTCAACGGCGAGGTTGTGGAGCATTACCCTCGCATCATGGAGGAATGCACACGGCTCGACTGGGAGTTGATGGGCCACGGCATGACCAATTCGCAGGTGCTGCGCGGGATCACCTTTGAGGAGGAAAGGGCGATCATTGCGGACACCCGCTCGGCAATCGAGTCCTGCGGGCAAAAGATGCGCGGCTGGCTCGGGCCGGGCCTGACAGAAACATGGCATACGCTGGAATTGCTGCTGGAAGCGGGCGTGGACTACGTCGCCGACTGGTGCAACGACGATCTGCCCTATGTCATGAATAACGGGCTCTGCACGGCGCCCTATTCTCTCGAGCTCAACGACATGCCGTTGTTCAACAATCCGTCGATCAGCATCGTGGATTTTGAGCGGCGCATCCGCGACACGTTCGACACGCTCTATGCCGAGGGCGAGAAAAACGGGCGCGCCATGTGCATCGCGCTGCATCCATTCCTGATCGGCGCCGCGCACCGGATCAAATATCTCGACAGCGCGCTGGCCTATATCGCCTCGCACGACAAGGTCTGGTTCGCGACGGGATCGGAAATGACGGACGCCTATAAGGCCTCACTCAGCAAGTGAGGCCTCACCGAAAAATTCGCGGGCGCATAATTGCGTGCGAACAGGATGTTTTGGGCGAGCGAACAGGATGTTTTGAAATGGTCGGGGTAGCAGGATTCGAACCTGCGACCCTCTGCTCCCAAATTAGAAAGCTAGCCCTTTCAATATCTCGACCTCTGACTATTCCAGTCTGAAAAACCTCATTCTTTATCCACGCCTGCCCATTGAGTTCCACCAGAACCGACGCTATCGTGATTGCTATTCACGGGTGTTGATTTCCACTGAGAACTGACCCGGGCTTTCCACCGAGAAGTGACCCGTTCTGATGATGGTTCTGGGTCAGGTTTTCGTCAAGTTTCGCGCTTTTTCCTTTGCGGGTTTTGGGGTTTTGCCGAGCTGGTCTTCAAGCGGAAGCT
>CANMLK010000150.1 GCA_947498445.1 Beijerinckiaceae bacterium | reverse complement strand
GCCGTTTGCGATGCTGCGCCCTTTGCGAACGCGACAGAACAGCCAGTTCAGCCCGCTCACCGGCGGTCAAGACAATCGGTGTCGCGTTGGGAATGCTCTTCATGCATCATTGAATCACGACTCATCAATCAGCGAAAGCGGGTACTAGTGATGCGCAGCATGTTGTCGCATGTAGGTCGGCCTGACAACCAAATTCGCATGATGCGACCTGACGAATGAGCCAGGCATTTGTGCATAGTAGGTATACACTGAGGGCGCAGCACCTCATCATCCATGGGAAAATCCGCCCAGAAACTAAGGAAGCTCTGAATAAATTACAGTTTGGGATTACGCTGAGCGGAGGCAAGCTCATTGAGACAATCGAGGAGGCGCAGCGCCACGCAAGACAATGGCTCTGGACATACAATAATGAACGACCCAACATGGGGATCGGCGGCATCACACCCGCCCAGAAACTAAAGATGGCCGCTTAAGTTCTACTAACGAACCCCGTTAAAAATGGGGGGATTACCGCTCCTGCTAAATCGTTTGCAGGCTAGTTTGCTGTTTCGCTCACTGCCTTGCGTGCAGCCTCAACAGCTTCGACTGGAGCTGCAAACATCTGCGTGACGAGTTCCTGCAGTCGCCCGCCGGAAACGGGAAATATTTCCAATCCCTGTTTATCCGCTTCTAGTGCAAACTGCGGGTCGACAAGCGTAGCGTCGAACGCATTTCGCAATGCTGCAACAAGATCTGCAGGGACATTTGGCGGTGCGGCAAAAGGCCTTCCCATCGCCTGACCGGCGAGAATAAGTTCAAGCGCCTGACGTTCCAGATCGTTCCTCGCAATTTCAGTAACGAGGGGGACATCTTGCAATTCGGGATGTTTCTCCACGGCGAATTGAAGCGCAATGTAGACTTTCTTGTCGCGCACCCATTCGGGCAGCGTCGACTTCAATGCGGACCACGTCATTCCACATCTGCCTTGTGTCTCGCCGCGCTCCATCGCCATCATCAGGTCGCCTGTGCCTCGATAACCAGTGACGATTTTGAATTTTGCGCCGAGAAGATTGTTGAGAATTGTGGGATAGGCATGGGATTCAGAGCCCGCCGAATTCGCGCCGAATATAATCGGTCGCGCAATGAAGTCCTGGACTGAGGATAGTCCAAGCCCGTGCCACACCGTGCAGATGGATACTTCAGCATTCGCGCTGCCAATCCAATTAAACTTCGTTGGGTCGAAATTCGCGGCAGGACGCCCCAGTAGGCGGTCAATTGGAACACTGCGCGCGAATGTTCCGAATACTGATCCATCCTGAGGATGAATCTGGAACAATTCGTTCGCGAATGCGAGGCTCGCAGCGCCCGGTTGGTTGCGCACGATGATTGCAGGCTGCCCGGCAAGATGGCGGCCCATGTGCCGCGCAATCGCTCGGGCATAGACGTCATAGCCTCCACCCGGCGGATAGCCGACGATGAGACTGACGGTTTTGCCTCGATAGAAGTCCGCAGGTGATTGCGCCGCCACTGGCGCCAACGTACTGAGGAATGCTGTAAGGCATGCAATTAAAAATGCGCTGAGCTTCATTTTGGAACGCGCTCTCACCATCATTATGGCACTGGCAGGATCGCCCGCGCGCGGTCGACGACGCTCGCAGACAAATTGTACATGGCCTGTATTGTCGCCGCAATTTCCTCGCCCCGGATCGGATCAAGATCCAGCCCCTGCTTTTGTAAAAGTCCGACGAATTCCGGATCACTCATCGTTTTGCGATACGCATGGCGCAATGCTTCAACGCGGTCCTTCGGCACGCCCGGCCCCATGAACGAGGGATACCCCGTCGCAGAAGGAGCGCACAGCAATTCAAGAACCTGCCGCGCCTCCGGCGACGTCGCAAGATCAAGCGCGAGAGGAATCTCGGAAGGTATCGACGGATCCTTCTCCATACCAAGCTGAACCAGGACCGTAATGATTTTGTCTGGAACCCAGTTCATTGATCGTCCGCTGTTGAGCGACGTCCAGGTAAAGCCAACCTTGCCTTGCACCTCTCCCTTTTCCATGGCGAGATCGACCGAGCCCACGCTTTGATAGCCGGTGACAACCTTGAATTTCGTGCCGATGAGTCGGTTAAGAGCGTTTGGAAATATACCCGTATCCTGGCCAGGGCTTGTCGCGCCGACCACGACTTCCTTCGCCATCGCATCCTGGATCGTTCGGACATCGGTGTTCGCGGTCCACACGGCGCCCACGGAAACGGTCTTCGCCGGGCTGCCAATCCAGTTGAACTTCGTTGGATCGAACTGCACGCCAGTATATTTCAGAAGAGGCGCGAGGAGAAAACCACGCGTAATAAACCCCCACACGGTTCCATCTTGCGGCGCAAGTCCATAGACGAAGTTTGCGGCCTTGATGCCGCCCGCGCCCGGCATGTTGCGAACGACGATGTTCGGTGAACCCGGCAAATGTCGGCCGATAACTTGCGCAAGCGCACGCGGATACGCGCCAACCGCGCCAGCGCTTTCACCGGTACCGATATAGATATTGATCGTATTGCCCGGGTAGAACTGCTCGACGGACTGCGCATACGCAGAGCACGCGCACATTGAGAGCGCCGCGCTGGCAAGGATGATGTTCCGGAAATCCATAGCGTTCACCTCCCTTGTAGATTTGAATGGCATGGCGCGCTCATCTGCTCACCCGCCCCTCGCCATCGATTTGCACGCCATATTCGCGCATGGCGGCCTCACGTGTAACGTAGCCCCTGTCGACATCACGCTGGACCAGTTCCACGGAACGCTCGCGCGGGTCGCCGTAGCCTCCGCCGCCGCCTGTCTCGACAGTAAAGAGATCACCCGGCTTCAACGCCCGGCTGCGCTCCTTGCCGATCACGTCCGCGCTTTCAGCTCCGGCCACCTGCAGCGTGAATTGGCCAGGCTTCCCTTCACCACCGCCCATGACGCCCCAGGGCGGAAACTTTGTACGGTCCAGGTTCGTTTGTAATTGGCACGGCTCAAGAATGCGGTAGACTTTTCTGAAGCCCATTCCGCCGCGAAACTTGCCAGCGCCGCCCGAGTCTTCGCGCAGCGAGAAGGCTTCGATGCGAAACGGCAAAGCTGTCTCCTGAAGCTCTATCGGAATGATGCGCGTGTCGCCATGCGCCATGGTTCTGAAAGGCCCTGCGCCGTCATGATTTGCGCCTGCGCCCCAACCGCCATGGCCGCTGTCGTGGGCCTCAATCGCCGAACCGTCGGGGCGGCGTCCGTGGAAGCGCACGCCTGAATGCGTCGCAAAGTGACCGCCCGTCGCCTGCTCTGGCAACGCAGGCGACAACGCCTTCAGGATCACGTCGATCACACTTGGGAACGGCGTCGAGTAATTACCCATCGGCGCGGTTTCATCGGCGCTGATGATTTTGCCAAGAGGCAGAACGAGTTTGATCGGACGAAATGTACCTTCGTTGGCCATCTCGCCCGCGCCAAGTAAATATTTAAACGCCACGCGCGCGATCGTCTGGCCCCCGCCAAAATAGCCCGAATTGATGGGCCCTTTCGCCTGTTCGGCCATCTGCGAAAAGTCGACAGTCATTTCGTCATCCGCGATGATGACCTTCACGCGCAGAGGCACGGGATTGTCGCTGACACGGTCGTCGTCAAGGAATGTTTCGGCCGAATATTCGCCATCAGGTATCGAGCGGATCAACTCGCGGGCAGCTGCTTCCGATTGGTCGAGGATGAGCGCGACAGCTTTGTGGAACGTCTTGGTGCCATAACGACTGGCCAGTCCCACAACGAGATCGCGGCCAAGTATACAGCCAGCAAATTGCGCCGCGATATCGCCGAGCAATTCGGCAGGCGTGCGCGTATTGTTTTCGATGATTCTGTAAACTTCCTCAATGGGCTCGCCCTTCGACCACAGCTTGATCGAGCGAAGTTGCAGCCCCTCCATGAATATGTCCGTGGAGCGGGGCACCGATCCGCCAATGTCGATCCAGTGCACATTGATGGCGAAGAAACCGATAAGTTCTCCTTCACCCTCTCCGGCATAAATGGGCGTGTACATAACGGTGTTGTTGAGATGCTGTCCCTGCACCGCGGCGTGATTGCACAAGACGACGTCGCCGCGATGCAGGCGTTCCTTGCCATAAATCTGCAGTCCGTCGCGAACCGCCATGCCGACAGAGTCCGCAACGAAAGGCGGCATGCCGCCTGTGTTCTGCGCAATGAGTTGCCCGTCTGGACCCGCAAGGCCAACGGCAAAATCGTTGTACTCGTAGATATAGGGGCTGAACGCGGTGCGTTTGATGTTCGCGTCAATCTGGTTGCAGATGGAAACTAGTCCGTAGCGGATCACTTCAAGTGTGACCGGATCCAGCTGAGATGGCGAGAGCGCTTTGGTCATGCGCCGCTCCTTTCGGTCTTGCAGTAAATTCGAATTTCACGAAGCTGTCCGACCTCGAACCTGTCGTCGGGCCACACGAGCGTGGTCGAGCCGTATTCCTCGATGAGAGCGGGGCCAGTAGCCATGAAGCCGGCAGGCAATTCTTCCCTCTCATAAACGGCGGCCTTGCAATTTCCAAAGCCCGCAAAGTAGACGTCGCGTGCGCCCGGCGGCTTAGCCTTGACGCCAGCGCGGGGCAGCCGGGAAAGATCGGGTCGCTTCAATCGCGCAAACGCTGAGAGGTGCAGAGCCTGAATTTCAACAGCGGCGTTCACGTCCGCGTGACCATACCGTCGTTTGTAATCGCGATGAAAGGTAGCCTCGATGCTGCAACGATCTCCAGCCCCAGTGACCAGTGTTTTGATGTTGTGCCGCTGGCCGCGATAGCGCATCTCGGCATAGCGCTCGAAAAATACCTCTTCGGCGTGGAACTCGCGCTTGAGAGCGTCACTCGCTTCAACTTCCATGGACGCATAGCTGGTCCGCGCGGCGCCGACGGTCGCATCGTCAAGCAGCCCGGTGAACGTCGCAGACAAGTCAATTCGTGCGTCCGCGAGCATCATCCCTATCGCCGAGAAGTTGCCCGGCTCGGGCGGGATCACAACCATCGGAATCGACAGTTCGCGCGCAAGCGCTGACGCGTGCAATGGCCCACCGCCACCATAGCAGAACAAGACGAACTCGCGCGGATCGAGCCCGTGCTCGACTGACACCTGCTTGATGGCGCCAGCCATGATGACAGTGGCGATGGCAATGAGGCCATCGGCCATCCGAATAAGACCTTCGTCACCTTCATAGCCGAGCGCCTGAGCGATCTCCTGCAGGGACGCGCGCGCTCCGTCTTCGTCCAGCGCCAGTTCGCCGCCGAGAAATCGGCTGGCGTTCAATCGGCCCAGAACAAGGTTTGCATCTGTCACGGTCGGCTGCGTACCGCCGCGGCCGTAACAAACCGGTCCCGGCGTGGAGCCGGCGCTTTGAGGCCCGACATGCAGACGTTTCTGTCGATCAAGCCAGGCAATAGAGCCGCCGCCGGAGCCGACTTCCACGATGTCGATGACGGGCGACTTGATGGGAAAACCCTCCACATAGCCGCCAGCGTAATAGATCGATTCCACACTGAACCGACCATTTTCAACCAGCGCGCACTTTGCAGTCGTTCCACCCATGTCGAAGGCGACAACATTGGCGAAGCCCAACGCTTCCGCATACGCGCCGGCGCCAATGCAGCCTCCAATCGGACCCGATTCCACAAGCGCAATGGGCTGGCGGCATGTGCGATCAACAGACAGGAGCCCGCCGTTCGATCCCATCATGAACAATGACCCTGCGAACCCCTTTGCTATGAGGTCGGACTCAAGATGGCGAATGTAAGTATTGACCTGCGGGCCGACAAAACCGTTCGCCGCAACCGTCGAGCAGCGTTCGTATTCGTACCATTCCCGCGTCAAATCCGACGAGCATGTCACATACGCCTCGGGCAGCAAGCGCTGCAGCAACGTGACTGCTACGCGTTCGTGGTCAGAATTGCTGTACGAATTCATGAAGAAGACAGCAACCGCTGCAACGTCAAGACCACGCAATGTTTCGGACAATTGCACCAGCGCTTCACGATCGAGCGGCGTGACGATCTCGCCATTCGCGCCGGTGCGCTCGGCAATTTCGAAGCGCAACTCGCGCGGTATCAGGGGCTCGTCGCGAGCGTAATGAAGATCAAACGGATCGGGCCTGTTGCCGCGCGCGATTTCAAGAACATCCCGGAAGCCGGACGTTGTGACAAGCGCCGTCTTGGCGCCGTGCCGCTGGATCAGGGCGTTGATAACAAGAGTTGTGCCGTGGTTGAGAAAGCCAGCTTCCTGCGGCTCTATCCCCGCCTTCGCAAAGCAATCCACGATTCCCTGGACAAAATTTCCGTACGTCGTCGGGCTCTTGGTGTAGATGACGCGTCCGCACTCGTGGTCGTAGGCAACCAGATCAGTGAACGTGCCGCCGATATCGACAGCGACAGCAAAACTCATAAATCCTCCCGTGCGCTCAGTCTTCGCCAAGCATCTCCCCATCTTACGGGGCCGGGGCCAAATAGCAAACCGAGCGACACCATCGAAGACGAGTCAACCGACGCAATTGCAAGGGATAGACTTTATTTTCTTCATTAACTTTTAGCAACCGGCCTGTCTCGGATGGCGCAGCCGCAAAAGCTGCGCCACCGGCTATTCGGCCAGCAGTTTCTTCGCGCGCTCTATGAGAGCAGCAGGAATCGAATACGCGCGATCAAGCAACCCGTGCACTTCATCTCCAGTAACAAGGTCCAGATCAAGGCCGGTCTTCTTGGCATCCGCCTGGAACTCCGGATCCTTCATCGTACCGACAAACGCCTCTCGCAGGGCCTGAACACGATCAGCTGGAACGCCGGGGGGAGCAAAAAATGGCCGCCCCATATTCTGAGGCATGGCGAGAAACTCAAGCAGCCTGCGATCCTCTTCATTGGCCGCCAGTTCATGAACGAGCGGTACGTCCGGCAGATCAATTGCGCGCTCCAGTGCGATCTGGAAAAGGACGTTCATCTTCTTTGCTGCGACCAGATCCGGGAAACGCTGCTTCAGAAGGCCCCATCCAATCCCACACATGCCATGAACCTCGCCTCGTTCAATAGCGAGCAGTATGTCGGGACCTGTCTTATAGCCGCTGACGATGTCAAATTTCGCGCCTAAAAGTTGATTCGCCACCTTGGGGAACACCATAGCAATGGTGCCGCCCGCCGACGCGCCTATAACTAAAGTCTTCGCCCGCACATCATCGAACGTGCGTACGTTCGTTTTGCCGTCCGCCACGCAAACGCTGTTTTCAATGAAGGCGCTTCCCAGCCAGTTGAACTCCCTTGCATTGAATGTCGCAAGCTTATTGCCGAGCAAAGGCTCGAACGCTGCAGTGCGGCTGGTGATTGCGATTTGCGTTCCATCCCGCTCCGCGCGACGAGCCATATGGTTGGCCGCGACGAGCCCGCCGGCGCCGGGCATGTATTGCGGCACGAATGCCGGATTTCCCGGCAAATGGCGCGCCATATGCCGTGAAAGCACATCCGCATAGAGACCCGAGTTGCCGCCGGCGGCGAAACCGACGATAATCCGGACCTGCTTTCCTTCGTAGAAGCTCTTCACCGTTTCCGCCGACGCCGCCAGTTGAGACATCGCGAGTAGAGTTCCAAACGCGCTATACATAACGGTCAAAAGTCTCATCACAACCTCTACTGACAGTCGCCGTCCGACTTTCGTGTCAGAGCGACGATGTGTTCCGGGCCTTCAGGCGCGCCTTCTTTTCATTCGAAATATAATGATCGAGCTTGAAAAGCTTGCGCGCATTCTCACCCAGAATGTTCCGCTTCGATTGCTCGTTCAGAAAATTCAGATCGTAGATTGTCGAAGGCAAATCCATATCCCAGTGCGGATAATCCGATGAGTAAAGCAACTGAGTTTCAGCGGCAATCATCTTAAAGGTTTCCTCCAGCATCGTGCTGTTATTCACGAGTTCCATCGGCTGCGACGTATAGAACATTTCGCGCATGTAGTCGCTCGGCTTGCGCTTCAAAGCAGGAACTTCAGAGCTGCGCATCATGTACTCATTATCCAACCGTTGCATCACGAACGGAATCCAGGCGAGCCCGCTTTCGATCCAGACTGTTTTCAATCCCGGGAAACGTTCAGGAATCCCGTTCACCACCCAATTCGTCATGTGGACGATGTTGAACCAGGTGAATCCCAGTGCGTGAGTCGCGATGAACTTGTTTGTGATGTTCATGCTCTGGTCGCTCCAGTTCGTCGCCGCATGGAAGGCGATAGGCAGACCGCGTTCTTCAAGAGCAGCGTAGAGCTTCATATATACGTTGTCGTAAAGAGGCTTGTAGCGGACGGTGGTGACCAGGAAGCCGATAACGCCCTTGCGACCGCTGAACTCCTCGACCATTTTCAATGCGGCGACAGGGTCGTTCATCGGCAGATAGAGCATTGACACCATGCGAGGCTCTTGCGCGAGAATCTTCTCAGTCAACCAGCGATTGTACGCTCGCGCATACTGGACCTCGACCTCGACGATGGGATTGAGGCCGAGACCTAGCATGGGCGTGGGGAACACACACGCCACGTCGATCCCCATGGCGTCCATCCACTTGCGTGTAAGTCCAATATCCCGGTGTGGTGCGTCCGCCGCCTGTTCCGTCGCGCGGTGCGCATAACGCGTAATGCGCCCGGCCATTTCCTGGTATCCGCCGGTGGAACGCGGATGCAGCGTCTGCCCTTTCGAAAACTTGAACTGGTCCCGCATGACGGGGTCATCAATGTAGTCAAAGATTTCGCTATACGAGCCTGTTTCATAATGATGAGCGTCAACATCGACAATCATGAAATCTTCATAGCGACGGTCGATGGATTGCTGCTCGGCGTTGGCCAGCAGGCGGCGCGTATCGAATTTCTGTTTCGCCGGGTCGCGAACCACCGGGGGGACGACGTTCATAGGTGTTTCCTTTCTCGATTGTGCGGCGATCGGTCCACGACTGCTGGTCGGTCCTGATCGTTATCCTGACGGAATCGCTATCCTGAAATGTCGACCCGCTGGTGAGGCGCGATGCAATTGCCGCTCATCGCCTGCCACATGGACAATTCGAACAACTGAACGTTGAGAGCGTGCAATAGGTCCGTCACCGTCAACATCGTGTCGTCGACAGTAACGCCGCCGCCATCGGCAGGCAGTGGCGTCCGCATTCCCGCTTCGGCCTTTGCCGCGTAGAGACGTATCGCAAGTGACAGAATGCTTCGCAGCACCTCGTTGTCAACGATGTGTGGCTGATTGAGCGCGGCTTTGAGAACGTTTCGGGCGCTCTCGAGCGTTTTCGAATCAGAAGTTTCACATCCTGACATAAACGCCTCCATCGTGTACGGCGACGTCATAGCGTTTCAGGCGCAAACTCGGATCCGGCGCGCATTCGCCGGTCTTGAGCCTGTACTCCCAACCATGCCAGGGACAGACAATGTGCGGATCGTCATTATCGTAGGTCTGCGCGATATACGTCTTGTCGGGCGCGAGCAATTCAACCACTCTCCCGCGAAGGATGCCCTCGCAAGCCGGGCCGCCCTGATGCACGCAATGGTTGCGATAAGCGTAATATTGGCCGGCATGGCGATACACGCCGATTTCCAACCGGCCTTGTTGAACGATACGGACGTCTCCGTCCTTCAACTCCGTGTCCGGGCATACGAATAATTCGTTCATTCCGAGCAGCCTCCCGCTTTCGCGTCGACCGCCACGCACGGGGTCGCGCCAATGGTTTCAGGATGAAACCCGACCCTATGTGCGCTTCGCAAGGGTCGCTATCATCCTGCCTGTACATAAAGGTTATCATCTGGCGCGCAGCGATGACCAATATTTTTCAGGCTCTTCGCGGAAAAAGGTGGACAAATTTAGCCGCCCCGCCACATAGAACTTCATTATAATCAATCTGTTAATGCGGTTTTCAGCGGGTCGGAAACGTGTCACGTTTTTGGCATGGAAAAACCGTCTGGAAAGCAGCCGATCAAAAACC
>CANMLK010000149.1 GCA_947498445.1 Beijerinckiaceae bacterium | reverse complement strand
TCAGCGCGAAAGCGGATGGGCGTCATGCAGCGTTTCCCTTGTTGTTTCGGCTAAGCGAGTCTTGAATGCCCTTCTAGCCTGGGTATCGCTATTGTGTACGCAGCGAAACTGGTCAATCTTTTGCTTGTGCCTATTTCCAACAGGTCCGTATTCGGGAAAGGCGTTTTGATGACTAAACGCAATCTGCGCGTGGGTCTTATCGGCCTGCTGCTCGCCGCGGCAAACCCGGCGCTGGCGATCGAGGGCTTCTACACGGTCGAAGGACGCAATCCTGGCGCGCCCCAATCCTACAAGGGTGAAGCCCAGGTCAAGCAGACCGGACGGACATACACGGTCGTCTGGAAAATTGGCGAGGGCGCCCAGATCGGCACCGGCGTCATGGTTGATAATGTGCTGTCTGTCGTCTTCACATCGCCCGGGCCCGCGCGCCCCGGACTGGCGGTATTCAGTGTGACAGGCGATAAAATCACCAGCGGCGTCTGGACCTCCCTGGGCTCGCAAACGGTTGCCGAGGAAACGTGGGCCCCGGCCGATCGTCATTGAGGCAGGCTCGGACGCAGGCTTGGGATCGTCCGGACGACCGCTATTTTTCGCTTGGCGGCGCCCCGCAGCCCCGCTATAAGGCCCTTGCTTGTGGCGCGTGACCTACCGGTCCCGCGCCGCGATCTTTTTGGGCGCTTGCCCGTAGACTGACGCCCGCGGCAGTGGGGCAGGCGGGCGGAAGGCGAGAAGGATCCGATGGCCAATCCATTCGAGTTTATTCAGCAAGTTCGGTCGGAGGGGTCCAAGGTCACGTGGCCAACCCGGCGCGAAACGCTGATCACGACCGGCCTTGTCATCCTGATGGCAATTGCGGCGAGCCTGTTCTTCCTCGCCGTCGATTGGTCCATCCGCATCGTGCTCGGCTATATCACGGCGCTCGGGCGCTGACGGGGACGCGAAGCAAAAATGACGAAGCGCTGGTACATCGTTCACGCCTATTCGAACTTCGAGAAGAAGGTCGCCGAATCGATTCGCGAGCAGGCCGCGCAACGCGGTCTCGCTGATAAGTTTGAAGAAATAATGGTTCCGACCGAGCAGGTCGTGGAAATCCGTCGCGGCCGCAAGATCAACACCGAGCGCAAGTTCTTCCCGGGCTATGTGCTCGTGAAGTGCGATTTGAGCGACGACGTCTACCATCTCATCAAGAACACGCCGAAAGTCACTGGCTTCCTTGGCGCCGATAACAAGCCGATGGCTATTCCCGACCGTGAGGCCGAGCGAATCAAGGGGCAGGTCGCTGACGGCGTCGAGCATCCCAAGTCGTCGATTTCGTTCGAAGTGGGCGAGACCGTGCGCGTGGCGGATGGTCCGTTCGCGTCCTTCAACGGCGTCGTGGAAGAAGTTGACGAGGGCCGCTCGCGCGTGAAGGTCGCCGTGTCGATCTTCGGCCGCGCCACGCCGGTTGAACTAGAATTTGCTCAGGTCGAAAAAGTCTGAGCAGGCAGCGTCGGCGAAAGCCGGCGCGACCCCGCGTTCGCGCGGGACAACGTGGGAGACGCCCCGGACCGCCATGTCCGATCAGCGTCGCACCACGAACTTCACCAGCCTCAGGGTGTGAGCCCAAGGCGTATCGGAGAGTAAGATGGCAAAGAAGATCGCGGGTTACGTGAAGCTTCAGGTGCCGGCGGGCGCGGCGAATCCTTCGCCCCCCATCGGCCCCGCGCTGGGTCAGCGCGGCCTGAACATCATGGAGTTCTGCAAGGCCTTCAACGCGAAGACCGCGCAGTTGGACAAGGGGACGCCGATCCCCGTCATTATCACGGCGTATCAGGATCGCTCCTTCACGTTCGAAATGAAGCAGCCGCCCGTCACCTTCTTCCTCAAGAAGGCGGCGAACCTGAAAATCGGCAAGAAGCCGGCTTCTGGGCACAAGACGCCAGGCCGCGGCTTTATCGGCAAGGTGACCAAGGATCAGATCCGCGAGATCGCCGAAAAGAAAATGCCTGACCTCAACTGCCACACTGTCGAATCGGCAATGTCGATGATCGAGGGTTCTGCGCGGGCCATGGGCCTGCAGGTTGTGGAGTAAGGCGATGAGCGGCAAGAGAATCACAAAGGCCCGTGAGGGCGTCGAACGCACCAAGCTTTACAGCGTCAGTGACGCGGTGAAGTTGCTCAAGTCCAGCACCAGCGCCAAGTTCGACGAATCGATCGAAATTGCGATGAACCTGGGCGTGGACCCCAAGCATGCCGACCAGATGGTCCGCGGCGTGGTCAACCTGCCAAATGGCACGGGCCGCACGGTCCGTGTGGCTGTTTTCGCTCGCGGCCCCAAGGCTGACGAGGCCAAGGCGGCCGGCGCGGACGTTGTCGGCGCTGAGGATCTCGTCACCCTCGTTCAGGCTGGCACGATCGACTTCGATCGCTGCATCGCGACCCCTGACATGATGGGCCTCGTTGGCCGTCTCGGTAAGGTGCTGGGCCCGCGCGGCCTGATGCCAAACCCGCGCGTCGGCACGGTGACCATGGATGTCGCTTCGGCCGTGAAGGCTTCCAAGGGCGGCGCTGTCGAGTTCCGTGTTGAAAAGGCCGGCATCGTGCAGGGCCTCGTCGGCAAGGCCTCGTTCGGCGAGGACAAGCTTGTCGAGAACATCAAGGCGTTCGTGGACGCTGTCGCAAAGGCGAAGCCCGCCGGCGCGAAGGGCACTTACATCCAGCGCGTGGCGATTTCATCGACCATGGGCCCCGGTGTGAAGGTCGAGCCGTCCACAGTGTCGTCTGGATCGCAGAACTGACGCTTCGCCGCTTAACTGCGTTCAAAAGCCGGTTCTGATGAAGATTCCGGTCCGTAGCCTCTTGGCAGCGGGCCGGAAGCCAGTTAAAGAGCAGAAGCTGGGGTCCAGAAATTTGGGCGACCCCGTTTCAATCCAGCTTCCGCGGGTGAGAGCGTTTCAACGAAAGGCTTTTGCACGTGGCAGATCGGTCGGCGGATCCGGAGCGCAAGCCCCGTGTGCGTCGGCCATGCCTTGTCCGAGACTGCCGGCGCCGGGGCTTGCCCCAGGCTTAATCGACTGAAGGCCGGATTGTTCCGGCATAGGCGGCCAGCATAGACGGGGAGAAGCGAATTGCATGGGACGCCGTGAGGCGCTCCCTGATTTGGTTCGAACCTTCTGTCCGTGGCGACAACCATCGCTCCGGGGACAGGCATTCGAAGCCGCAGCCGCCGTGAGGCGTGCACGCGGTTCATGCAGCCGACGGGGCGTTCTTTCGCCTCGTCAACCGGAGAGAGTAAACGTGGACAGAGCGGAAAAGAAAGAGCTCGTCGCGGAACTGAACGGCATCTTTACGAAGACGTCGGTCGTTGTCGTGGCGCATTACTCTGGTCTGACTGTCGCCCAGCTTCAGAAATTGCGCGCCAAAATGCGCGAAGCTGGCGCCTCGGTTCAGGTCGCCAAAAACCGCCTCGCCAAGATCGCTCTCGAAGGCACGGACGTAGCCAGCATCGGCTCCCTCATGACGGGACCGACCCTGATCGCCTATTCGGATGATCCGGTAGCTGCTCCGAAGGTCGTCGCCGCTTTCGCCAAGGAATTTGACAAGCTCGTCATCCTTGGTGGGGCCATGGGCACGACCGCCCTGAATCCGGATGGTGTCAAGGCGCTCGCCACGATGCCGTCCCTGGACGAACTGCGCGCCAAGATCGTGGGGCTTCTCGTTGCTCCCGCGACCAAAATCGCTCAGGTCGCCACAGCGCCCGCAGCCAAGCTCGCGCGCGTGTTTGGGGCTTACGCCGATCGAGACGCGGCCTGATCGAGGCCGACACAAACAACCGGTTCGAACCGATAAACTCAAGGAATTATGTAAATGGCTAATCTGGAAAAGATCGTCGACGAATTGTCGAGCCTCACCGTGCTTGAGGCCGCTGAGCTCGCCAAGATGCTTGAAGTTAAGTGGGGCGTCTCCGCCGCTGCTGCTGTTGCTGTCGCCGCTGCGCCGGCCGCCGCCGCCGCTGCAGTTGAAGAGCAGACTGAATTCAACGTGATGCTCCTCGCCGCTGGCGAAAAGAAGATCGAAGTGATTAAGGAAGTTCGCGCGATCACCGGCCTCGGCCTCAAGGAAGCCAAGGATCTGGTGGAAGCCGCTCCTAAGGCCGTCAAGGAAGCCGTTTCGAAGGAAGACGCTGCGAAGTTCAAGGCTCAGCTCGAGAAGGCTGGCGCCAAGGTCGAACTCAAGTAATGCCCGCATGGGCGGCGCCCGCCGCCTTTTCGGACTAACAAATACGAGCCGGTCCCGGAGTTTTCTCCGGGGCCGTTCCAGCGTTCCGGAAGGCGCCTCTTTTTGGGCGTGTGACGGGACAGCCTGCGCCGGACGCAGGTAGGTGGTGGGGCCGATGAGGCTCCAGGCGCGTAGGTCTCCGGGATCTATGCGAGGCGTGCGGCCCCGTCGGGCCCGCCTAAAAGAAGGTGCGAGAAGCGATATGGCTCAGACCCCGGCTCAGACATCCCAGACGTTCACCGGCCGCAAGCGTATCCGCAAGTTCTTCGGACACATCCGGGAAGTCGCGGAAATGCCGAACCTCATTGAGGTTCAGAAGGCCTCTTACGATCAGTTTCTTATGGTCGAGGAGCCCAAGGGCGGGCGCGGGGACGAGGGCCTGCAGTCGGTTTTCAAGTCGGTTTTCCCGATCCGCGATTTTGCCGGTACGGCGCAGCTCGACTTTGTGAGCTACGAATTCGAACAGCCCAAGTACAACGTCGATGAGTGCCGTCAGCGCAGCATGACCTACGCCGCGCCGCTGAAGGTGAAATTGCGCCTGATCGTGTTCGACGTGGACCCGGATACGGGCGCCAAGTCGGTGCGCGACATCAAGGAGCAGGACGTCTACATGGGCGACATGCCCTTCATGACGTCGAACGGCACGTTTGTCGTCAACGGCACCGAGCGCGTCATCGTCTCGCAGATGCACCGTTCGCCGGGCGTGTTCTTCGATCACGACAAGGGCAAGACCCATTCGTCGGGCAAGCTCCTGTTCGCCGCCCGCATCATTCCCTATCGCGGCTCGTGGCTCGACATCGAGTTCGACGCGAAGGACATCGTCTATGCGCGCATCGATCGCCGCCGCAAGATTCCGGTGACGTCGCTGCTGTTCGCGCTCGGCATGGACGGCGAAGAAATCCTGAATTTCTTCTACAACAAGATGAGCTACGTCCGCGTCGCCGACAAGAAGAAGGGCTCAGAGCCTTACTGGCGCGTGCCCTACGACGCTGAGCGCATGAAGGGTGTGAAAGCGTCCGTCGATCTTATCGATGCGGACACCGGCGAAGTGGTCGTGGAAGCGGGCAAGAAGCTCACTGTGCGCACGGCGCGTGCGCTTGCCGAGCGGGGCGTCAAATTCCTCAAGGCGCAGGACGAGGATCTGTACGGTCAGTATCTTGCTGAAGATCTTTACGATCCGACCACCGGCGAAATCTTCGCGGAAGCTGGCGAGGAAATTTCGGCAAAGTCGCTTGTCAGCCTCATCGAACAAGGCTTTGACGATTTGCCGATCCTTGACATCGACCATGTCAACATTGGTCCCTACATCCGCAACACCCTCGCCGTCGACAAGAACTCGACGCGTGAAGAAGCGCTGTTCGACATCTACCGCGTGATGCGTCCCGGCGAGCCGCCGACGGTCGACACCGGCGAAGCCATGTTCCACTCGCTGTTCTTCGATTCCGAGCGCTACGATCTCTCCGCGGTCGGCCGCGTGAAGATGAACATGCGTCTCGACCTTGACGCGGAAGACACGGTCCGCGTTCTGCGCAAGGCGGACATTCTGGCCGTTGTGCGCGCGCTTGCTGACTTGCGCGACGGACGCGGCGAAATCGACGACATCGACCATCTCGGCAACCGCCGCGTGCGCTCGGTCGGCGAGCTCATGGAGAACCAGTATCGTCTGGGCCTTCTGCGCATGGAGCGCGCCATCAAGGAGCGCATGTCGTCGGTCGATATCGACACGGTGATGCCGCAGGATCTGATCAACGCGAAGCCAGCGGCCGCCGCTGTGCGCGAGTTCTTCGGCTCCTCGCAGTTGTCGCAGTTCATGGATCAGACGAACCCGCTGTCGGAAATCACCCACAAGCGCCGCCTCTCGGCGCTCGGGCCCGGTGGTCTCACCCGTGAGCGCGCCGGCTTTGAAGTGCGCGACGTGCATCCGACCCATTATGGTCGCATCTGCCCGATTGAGACGCCGGAAGGCCCGAACATCGGACTGATCAACTCGCTGGCGACGTTTGCGCGCGTCAACAAGTACGGCTTCATCGAAGCCCCTTATCGCCGCGTGCGCGACGGCCAGGTTACGGAAGACGTTGTCTACCTCTCCGCCATGGAAGAGGCGAAGCACTACGTCGCTCAGGCGAACGCGGCGCTCGACAAGGACGGCGGCCTCGTCGACGATCTGGTGATCTGCCGCCATTCGGGCGACGTCATCATGGTGCCGCGTGATCGCGTGGACTTCATGGACGTGTCGCCCAAGCAGCTCGTCTCTGTCGCTGCGGCGCTCATTCCGTTCCTTGAGAACGACGACGCCAACCGCGCCCTCATGGGCTCGAACATGCAGCGTCAGGCCGTACCTCTGGTGAAGGCCGATGCGCCGCTCGTCGGCACCGGCATGGAGTCGATTGTGGCCCGTGACTCCGGCGCCGCGATCGCCGCGCGCCGCACGGGCTTCATCGACCAGATCGACGCAACGCGTATCGTCATCCGCGCGACGCAGGATATCGACCCCACCAAGCCGGGCGTCGACATCTATCGCCTGATGAAGTTCCAGCGCTCCAACCAGTCAACCTGCATCAACCAGCGTCCTCTGGTGAAAGTTGGCGATTTCGTGCGCAAGGGCGACATCATCGCTGACGGTCCTTCAACCGACCTCGGCGATCTGGCGCTCGGCCGCAACGTGCTCGTCGCGTTCATGCCGTGGAACGGCTACAACTTTGAAGATTCGATCCTGCTCGACGAGCGCATCGTGCGCGATGACGTCTTCACGTCGATCCACATCGACGAGTTCGAAGTCAGCGCCCGCGACACCAAGCTCGGGCCGGAAGAAATCACGCGCGATATTCCGAACGTGGCGGAAGAAGCGCTGAAGAATCTGGATGAAGCCGGCATCGTCTACATCGGCGCTGAAGTGCAGGCGGGCGATATTCTCGTCGGCAAGATCACGCCCAAGGGTGAAAGCCCGATGACGCCGGAAGAAAAGCTTCTGCGCGCCATCTTCGGCGAAAAGGCCTCTGACGTGCGCGACACCTCGCTGCGTGTTCCCCCGGGCGTGCAGGGCACGATCGTGGAAGTGCGTGTGTTCAACCGTCACGGCGTCGAAAAGGACGAGCGCGCGCAGGCGATCGAGCGCGAGGAAATCGAGCGTCTCGCGAAGGATCGTGACGATGAGCTCGCGATCCTCGACCGCAACGTCTATGGCCGTCTGACCGAGCTTCTCGTCTCAAAGACGGCGACGTCCGGCCCGAAGGGCTTCAAGAAGGACACGGTGATCTCCAAGGAAATCCTTGAAGAATATCCCCGGTCCCAGTGGTGGACGTTTGCTGTCGAAGACGATCCGCTGATGGGCGAGATCGAAGCCATGCGCAAGCAATACGACGAAGCGAAGAAGGGGCTTGAGAGCCGCTTCCTCGACAAGGTCGAGAAGCTGCAGCGCGGCGACGAACTGCCGCCCGGCGTGATGAAAATGGTCAAGGTCTTCGTCGCTGTGAAGCGCAAGATCCAGCCCGGCGACAAGATGGCCGGCCGTCACGGCAACAAGGGCGTTGTCTCCAGAATCGTCCCCAGCGAGGACATGCCTTTCCTCGCCGACGGCACGCCTGTCGACATCGTTCTCAACCCGCTGGGCGTGCCATCGCGCATGAACGTCGGACAGATCCTTGAAACGCATCTGGGCTGGGCCTGCGCAGGCCTTGGCAAACAGGTCGGCGAGGCTGTCAACGCGTACCTGCGCCAGGGCGATATCAAGCCCCTGCGCGACAAGCTGACGGACATCTACGGCAAGGATGAGAAGACGGTTGCATCGCTTGACGACGCGTCGCTCGCCGAGCTTGGCGAGAACCTTCGCCGCGGCGTCCCGATTGCAACGCCCGTGTTTGACGGCGCGCGCGAGAAGGACATCGTTGAACTTCTGGAAAAGGCGGGTCTCGATCCGTCCGGCCAGTCAGTTCTGTACGATGGCCGCACAGGCGAGACGTTCGACCGCAAGGTCACCGTTGGCTACATCTACATGCTGAAGCTGCATCATCTTGTCGACGACAAGATCCATGCGCGTTCCATCGGTCCTTACTCGCTCGTCACGCAGCAGCCGCTGGGCGGCAAGGCGCAGTTTGGTGGGCAGCGCTTCGGCGAAATGGAGGTGTGGGCCCTTGAAGCTTACGGCGCGGCCTACACGTTGCAGGAAATGCTGACTGTGAAGTCCGATGACGTCGCCGGCCGTACAAAGGTCTACGAAGCCATCGTGCGTGGCGACGACGCGTTCGAGTCTGGCATCCCGGAAAGCTTCAACGTGCTGGTCAAGGAAATGCGTTCACTCGGCCTCAATGTTGAGTTGACCTCGGCCAAGAAGGTCGATGGTCCGGCGGAGGCCGCCGAATAGCCAAGCAAATTAAGGCGGGAGCGCCCGATGTTCGGTGCGCCCCCGTAGTGTGAGCCCAAGAATTCCCGGCAGGTCAGTGGCGCAGGTCGCGACCTTCAGCCCTCAGGAGCACAGAATGAACCAAGAGGTCATGAATCTCTTCAATCCGGTCGTACAGCCCCAGGCGTTCGACCAGATCCAGATCGGCATCGCGAGCCCGGAAAAGATTCTGTCTTGGTCCTTTGGCGAAATCAAAAAGCCCGAGACCATCAACTATCGTACGTTCAAGCCTGAGCGTGACGGCCTGTTCTGCGCGCGGATCTTTGGCCCGATCAAGGACTACGAGTGCTTGTGCGGCAAGTACAAGCGCATGAAGTACAAGGGCGTCATCTGCGAGAAGTGCGGCGTGGAAGTCACGCTGTCGCGAGTGCGCCGTGAGCGTATGGGCCACATCTCGCTTGCCGCTCCCGTTGCGCACATCTGGTTCCTCAAGTCGCTGCCCTCGCGCATCGGCCTGCTGATGGACATGACGCTCAAGGAGCTGGAGCGCATCCTCTATTTTGAGTCCTACATCGTCATCGACGCCGGCCTCACGCCGATGAAGGAGCGTCAGCTTCTGTCGGAAGACGAGTACCTGCATGCGCAGGACGAGTACGGTCAGGATTCGTTCACGGCGATGATCGGCGCCGAGGCCATTCGCGAACTGCTTCGCAACATGGACCTCGAGACGATCGCGGCCGGCCTCAAGGTCGAGATCGCTGAGTCGACCAGCGAACTCAAGCCCAAGAAGCTCGCCAAGCGCCTCAAGATCATCGAGGCGTTCCTGCGCTCCGGCAACAAGCCGGAGTGGATGGTGCTCACCGAAGTGCCCGTCATTCCGCCGGACCTGCGCCCGCTGGTTCCGCTCGATGGTGGCCGTTTCGCGACCTCCGATCTCAACGATCTGTATCGCCGCGTCATCAACCGCAACAACCGTCTGAAGCGCCTGATCGAACTGCGCGCGCCCGACATCATCATCCGCAACGAGAAGCGCATGCTTCAGGAAGCGGTTGACGCCCTGTTCGACAACGGTCGCCGCGGCCGCGTCATCACCGGCGCCAACAAGCGCCCGCTGAAGTCGCTCGCCGACATGTTGAAGGGCAAGCAGGGTCGTTTCCGCCAGAACCTTCTTGGCAAGCGCGTCGATTACTCGGGCCGCTCCGTCATCGTGGTGGGCCCAGAGCTGAAGCTGCATCAGTGCGGCCTGCCCAAGAAGATGGCGCTCGAACTGTTCAAGCCGTTCATCTACGCACGGCTTGACGCCAAGGGTCTGTCGATGACGCTCAAGCAGGCCAAGAAGTGGGTCGAGAAAGAGCGCAAGGAAGTTTGGGACATCCTCGACGAGGTGATCCGCGAACATCCGGTGATGCTCAACCGCGCGCCGACGCTTCACCGTCTGGGTATCCAGGCGTTCGAACC
>CANMLK010000148.1 GCA_947498445.1 Beijerinckiaceae bacterium | reverse complement strand
CGCTTGCCCGGGGTCGTGAAGCCTATGCAGCGCGCCTCGCATGCTCAAAAGGCGGCGGACGCTCACATTTGCAGCTTGTGGGGTGACAAAATGGCCGCCGAAGTTCGCAACACCGATTTATGCGCCTATGTGGATCGGGAATGCGAGGATGACGAAAGACGCCGCATTATCGCCGCTATCGCCGCCTCTCCGCATTTGACTGACCGGCTCTCCCTGTGGCGGCGCAACGATGCAGCCTTGCGACTGGCGCTCACGTGCCTGGAAGACTCCGCCCCCCTGCAGATGGCGGCAGTTGAAGCCAGCCGACCGCGCCGGAGCAAAAGCCGCCCGGGCTTAGCAACCCCGTCGGGGCTCAGTGTCGCCGCAGTCGCCGTCATAGCCGGGGGGAGCGGATTCGCCGCCGTCGCGTTCGCCACGCTCTTTTTGACCTCTCGTTGAGTCCACGGTACGCGATGCTTTACGAATCGTAAGATTTGTGGCCGATCTGCTTGCGCACGCTAAGCTTTGGCCTTATCAGGCCGGGTCTCACCCAAGGATTTCGATGCGCCGCCCAGTCAGGCCATTCACTGTCGAACACAAACGAGGCCCCCGCCCGGCTCCCGTTTCCGACACCCCAATGCTCGAAACGCCGACGCCAATGCCGATGCCAATGCCAGAACTGGCGCGCCAATGGGCGCCGGAGCCAACCCGATGGGCCGCCGCAGAAGCGTTGTTTTCAATCCCCCCCGCGGACGCGCCGGAACCAGCCCTCGCCGAGCCGACAAACCTCGGGCGAATTTTGCCCAGCCTCAACGAGCCTGCAGCGCCCGCTTACGAGTTCGAAAACGCGCCCAAGCGGCGCGGCCGAAAGCTTGGCTCGCGCAACAAGACGTCGCGGGCGATGCGCGAAGGCCACGGACCCAAGACGATCATCACAGTCACGCGCAACGTCTTCGAATTCTGGGCGCGCGACGAGGAGGCCGACGACGCGAAGGCAGTGCACGACATTGAAGCCGAGCACGAAGTGAAGGCGGCGCATGCGCCAGCCCCTTCAGCGCCAGGTTTGGTGGCGGCAGGCGCAGACGTTACGTCGATTGCCTTGGCCCGGCGCGGTCGTCTCGTGCGCGGGGATTTGCCGCGCGCGCTCAGATGGCAGGCGCGCCTTCCGCGCTTCGCGCGCTGAAGGATTAAACCAGATCCACGGTAAGTGGATTGTAGGAATAGAGCCACGCATTGCGTTCTTCGCCTTCGTCGCGTTTGGCGAAGGCGGCGCGGATCGCTTCCTGTGAGCCCAGATGAAACAGCGTGCGGTTGGCCGTTGACTGGCGCACGATGCGCGCCGTGCGGTCGATGCGGTTGCGCTGGTAAATCTGCAAGCCCTCCGCAATGTCATCGCTCATCGCGAGCGCGCGCGTCAGCACGGCGCCGTCTTCAATCGCCATCACCGCGCCCTGCGCCAGATAAGGCAACGTCGGATGCGCGGAATCTCCCAGCAACGTGACGCGTTTGGTTGACCAGTTCATCGTCGGCTCGCGCCGATGCAGCGACCAGCGATAACATTCGTCCTTCGTGGCGCAATCGATGATGGTCTGGATGATGGGATGCCAGCCGGCATAATCGGCTTTAAGCCTCTCCCACGGGTATTTCTGCGTCCACGATTCTTCCGAGACCTCGTCGGTTTCGACGAGCCCGACGAAATTGAGAAGCGTGCCCGAGCGCAGATAATAACAAACCACGTGGCCTCCTGGCCCCATGAACACTGACATGACCTGCGGAAGAATATCCTTCGGCAAATTCTCGATCGGCACGACGATGCGCCACGCGCCATCGCCAGTGTAAACGGCGGGCGCAGCGCCAAGCATCTGCGCGCGCACGGCGGACTTGAGGCCGTCTGAACCAACAAGCAGATCGCCGCTTGCTGATGTGCCGTCCTCAAAATGCAGTTCGACGGAATCTTCGTTTTCGACGTAACCGCGCACGCGCTTGTTGAGGCGGATCACGTCGGGACGAAGTTCGCGGGCTTTATCAACAAGGATTTGATGAAAATCGGCGCGATGCATCTGCGTGTAAGGCGCGCCATTCTTGCGCTCGTGTTCTTCCGCCAGCGAAAACTGCTGGATGACTTCGCCCGTGTCGTGCAGGCGAAACACATAAGCGCCGGGACGCACGCCTACCGCGTCAATGGCCGGGCCAAGGCCAAGATCACGCAGGACGTGCTGGGCGTTGGCGCTGATCTGGATGCCAGCGCCTATCTCGCCCAATTGCTGGGCCTGCTCGTAGATTTCGACGTCGTGGCCGGCCTTCATGAGGCAGGACGCGGCGGCAAGTCCGCCTAGTCCCGCGCCAGCAACGATGATCTTTCGTTTCTTCATGGCGTGCGCCTGTGCCCCCGGCGCGGACGGCGCCAACATTGCGACGTTCTAGCGCGTGAGTGTGGCCGGGCATAGACCACGAACGACGCAGCTTCTTGTCGCACGCGCTCTTGTTAATGCTGCGCTCTGGTCAAATGCCTTTGCGCGGGTTGTACGGCTTCTCGACCTTCAACTTGCGCATAAGATCCTCGAAATCGGAATCGAGTTGTTCAGGCATCGCAGCGCGCAACGTGACGAGCAGATCACCAGCTGCCTTGTCGCCACTTTTAGGCAGGCCCTTGCCGCGCAAGCGCAGCGTCTTGCCGGCGCAATTGGCCGGAACATTCATTTCCACCGCGCCGTCAAGAGTGGGCACTTCCACCGCCCCGCCGAGCGCCGCTTCGTAGAGCGTCACGGGCAGGTCCATGCGCAGGTCGCGACCGTCGATTCGATAAGTGGGATGGGGCGCAATGCTGACCGTGAGGATGACGTCGCCCGGCCCGCCGCCCAGCGGCGATGGCTGGCCCTGTCCGCGAAGCCTGATCTGCTTGCCGGATTCGATTCCCGCGGGGATGTTGACGTCCAGCATCCGGCCCGTGGGCAGCGCCACGCGGACCTCGCCGCCCTTGACCGCCTTTTGCAGCGGTACGGTGACGTTGGCGACCGTGTCGTCGCCCTTCTGGGCGCCTTGCGCGCCGCCGCCTCGCCCACGGCCCATGCCAAAGAGGTCGGAAAAGATGTCGCTGGGGTCGAAGCCGCCCGCATTGCGACGGCCGGCCTGCGCGCCGCCGTCGTGTTCATAATGCTGCCAGCCGCCACCGGCGCCCGCGCCTGCTCCGCTACGCCCGAAGCCTTCAAAGCCGGCATAACGGGGCTTGCCATCGCCATCGATTTCGCCGCGGTCGAATTTTGCGCGCTTCTCAGCGTCGCCGACGATTTCATAGGCCTGATTGGCCTCGGAAAACTTGTCTTTGGCCTTGGGGTCCGACGTGTTCTGGTCGGGATGATGCTTCTTGGCCAGCCTGCGATAGGCCTTTTTGATCTCGTCCGCTGTTGCGGATTTCGACACGCCTAGAACGGTGTAAGGGTCGCGCATGTGTTTATGAGCCCAGTCGATCAGCCGCCCCTCAGGCGCGGCCGCATATGTCTCGGCTCTCATTTGGGGATGGCGGCGCCGAGATGCAACGGATTTAAGCCGCAACCTTCACCGAAGCTTCAAACAGAGACAAGCGTCATCAGCCTGTTTTGGCGCCTGTCCATGGGGAAACTTCGCCAAGCGTCCAGTCGCCATCCTTGCTGCGGCAGGCGGAGCCCTGAAGTGAGCGCTGCGGCAGCGATCCTCCAAGAGAGGTCAGAAACGACCGGCAGATTCGATCATCCACAGGTTTTGCAACCCCGACCGGCGTGAAGGCGCCCCTCGCGCCCGATTTCGGATTGTCCCAGGCGACCGCCTCACCATTGCCTTGCGGATCGAGAGCCAGGCCAAGCGCGCCCTTGGCGCGGCGCCAGTCTTCGGCGTCCATTGAGGGCGATAGCGGGCTGACGGGCGCGATTGATCCGGTAACATCTTGCCGCGCCCCGACGAAGAACGGCAGCGGGATCGCCGAGCAAGAGCAAAGTCCCATAGCGAGCAGTACTATGGTCGAGCGGAATGCGCTGCGAGTCCAGCTGTCAGGCCGGGGGGGCGCGACACGGTGGCGGTTGGAGGCTATATTCCCGTGCGCGGGGGTTACGCTATTGTACAAGGCACGACCCGTGGAATTGCAATTGCAGCCGGGATCAAACCATTGAACGAGTTAACGCTACGTGACTTCACGGAGGCATCAGAGCCTTTCGCCCTGTTCAAGGCATGGTTTGCCGAAGCCTGTGAGAAGGAAATCAACGATCCATCCGCGATGGCGCTTTCAACTGTTGATCGCGATGGAATGCCCAACATTCGCATGGTGTTGATGAAAGATTGGGACGAGCGCGGCTTCGTCTTTTACACCAACCGCCAGAGCGCCAAAGGGCATGAACTTGACGCGAGTTTCAAGGCGGCGGCAAATTTTCACTGGAAGTCGCTGCGGCGGCAGTTTCGCGTGCGCGGGCCGGTGGAACAGGTGACGGACGCGGAATCGGACGCCTATTTCGCCTCGCGGCCCCGCGATGCGCGGATCGGCGCCTGGGCGAGCCAGCAATCGCGGCCCGTTGAGTCACGCTTTGCGTTTGAAAAGGCGATTGCGGGCTACGCGCTGAAATATCCCATAGGCGACGTGCCCAGGCCGCCCCATTGGATTGGGTATCGCATCAAGCCCGTGGAAATGGAGTTCTGGCACGACCGCCCCTATCGTCTGCACGACCGGGTCGTTTTCCGCCGCGAGACGCCAGACGCGTCGTGGGCAAAACAGAGGTTGTTCCCTTAAGCGCTCGTCGACTTGACCCGCACGATGATGTCAGCGCCCAGAATTTCCATTCCCTCGGGCGCGACAGGCAGCTTGAGCACGGCCACCATATCGTCGGGCACGTCGAGCAATTCGTCGCGGTCCTCGACATAGAAGTGGCAATGGGGCCCGGTGTTTGTGTCGTACCAGATGCGCGAGCCGTAGACCGCAATCTCGCGCAGGAGGGCCGCTTCCGAGAACTGGCGCAGCGTGTTGTAGACAGTCGCCAGCGACAATGCGGTCTTGGCGCCGCGCGCTTCCTCATAGAGGGCTTCGGCGGTCACGTGACGATCGCCCTTGCCGAACAAGAGCCAGCCGAGCGCCATGCGCTGGCGGGTCGGGCGAAGGCCCGCTGAATGAAGGCGGTCGCGGACGTTGCGAAACGAACAACTGGCTTCCGGCGCGCGCACCAGAGTTGCAGATGCAGGGCGAACCGAACCAGGCCCCGTCTGGACTCCCGACGCCGCGATAGCCATTCCGCTGTCTTCCTGACTTCTAGTTGAGAAACATTCTCATCAATACATGTACTATCTCGCGAGAAAAATCAAGTTTCCTTGATATGGATCAATCAAATTGTTGGGCTCACGTTGATCGGGGCCTCTCGCATCGGCGCTTTTTGCCTGAAGCTGAGAGTGCTAGCGTGTCCTTCCAGCCTGGAACACTTGCATGAAACCCTCACGAGATTACCCCGACCGCCCGATCCTGTGCGCCAGCGCCGCCGTGTTTCGCGACGGACGGGTGCTGCTCGGCTCACGCCGGAACGCGCCCTACGATCAGGTATTCAGCCTGCCCGGCGGCCTTGTAGAAAGCGGCGAGACGCTTGCAGAGGCCGCACTTCGAGAGGTCGGGGAGGAGACGGGCGTTCGCGGCGAGATCGTCTGCTTCAATGGCTGGCGCGAAATCATCCACCGCGACGCCGACGACCGTGTGCACCGCCATTACGTGATCGCGTCTTTTGTCGCGCACTGGGTGTCGGGAGAAGGCGCGCCCAGCGAAGAGCTTGGCCGGGTGATGTGGGCGGACGACGAACAGATGCGCACGCTGCCGCTCACCGACGGCCTCGCCGAACTGCTGCTGCGCGCCAAAGGCATGCTCGGCTCCCCATGAGCGGGAGATGAGCACGCAAATGAGCTTCCCATGAGAATGCGCAAACCTGCTGCGACACGACGCCTGAAGCTCATGGCGCGGTTTGCCTGCGTAGCGCTGTGCCTTGCCGCATGGCCTGCCAACAGCGCTTTTGCGCAAACGCGCGCGGCGCCCTCGCAGGGCGCCAAAGTCGCGCCGCCGCCCCTGCCCGCGCCGGAGTCGCTGGAATCGCCCCCGCCCTACGAGCGCCAATTGCTGCGCCTGGCGGAAATCCTCGGCGCGCTTGCCTGGCTCACCGAATTGTGCGGCGACCGCCCGGGCGACCAATGGCGCCGGCAAATGGCCACGCTTATGGAAGCTGAAGCGGCGACCACGCGTCGACGGGAACGCCTCGCAGGCTCATATAACCGGGGTTTTCGCGGCTATAGCGCCCTGCACCGCAGCTGCACGCCCAGCGCGCAGCTTGTCATCACCCGCTTCCTCGATGAAGGCGGACGGATCGCGCGCGATGTCGCCAATCGTTTCAGTGGCTGACCCATTAACCTTCGCTAACGACTTTCCTCGCGAAGGCGCGGCGTTTTGATAGGTTGGCGACATGAAATCTGCGGCGCCCATCTCCATCGACGAATACAACGCAGCTGAAGAAGAGCGCGCTGCGTCAAGCTTTGTCGCCGAATCGTTTGCGGAGGGCATCTTGTCCGGCATTGAGCCGACGAATCTCGCCCATGCGGCCATTACGGCCGCGCTTAACGAGCTGATCGCCTGGAACGGCGAGGAAGCCGTCGCCCAATACGCCGAAGACCTCGCGCGCCGCGTCCGGCTTGGTGAATTTTACGCGCTTAACCGGCATTAGGCTAAACTGGCGGAGTTGCGCGCACGGGTGCGCTGCATGACACTGCGCTGATGTCCAAGCCGCCACAGCCACGCACACAGTCACGCGAAACAATATCGCCGCCAACGCGCGATCTCGCCGCCCTGCCCGAGCGCGTGCGCGCTATGCGCGAGCTTATTCTTGAAGCTGTCGAATCCGGCGACATCGAGGATCTACGGCGCGCGATTGAACGCAATGAAACCTTGCCGATCTTCGCAACCGGCCCCGCGCGGCCGCGCAGCTTTGCGGGCGCGATTGATTTTCTGAAGGCCCAATCGTTCGATGCGCATGGCCGCGAGACGCTGGCGATCATCACCGCGATCTTCGATCAGGCTTACGCGAGGATTTCGCGCGGGCCTGTGGTGACATACGAATGGCCTGCATTCGCCGCGCGCACGCTTGGCGAGGCGAGCGAAGACGAGAGGCGCGAGATGTGGCGTTGCGTGCGCTTTGCGGGGCTTGCATCATCACTCGACAAGACGCCGCCCGTCGAGCGCATCGGCATCGGCGCCGATGGCACGTGGCATTATTTTGCCGCGAGCAGTTAGGCCTGCAGCGCCTGCACGAAACGCACCGGCTCGCCCTGCGCTGGCGTGGTGATTTCGCCCTGCCACATGACCTGATGGCCGCGCACGAATGTGCCGACGGGCCAGCCGGTCACCTGCTTGCCATTGTAGGGCGTCCAGCCCGTGCGTGAGGCAATCCAGGCGTCAGTGATCGTCTCGGTCCGCTTCATGTCGACGATTGTGAAATCACCGTCGTAACCCACAGCGATGCGGCCCTTGCGCGCGATATGGAAAATGCGCGCCGGTCCAGCGCTGGACAAATCAACGAAACGCTGCAGCGACAGCCGGCCCGCGTTTACGTGATCGAGCATCACGGGCACGAGCGTCTGCACGCCGGTCATGCCCGAGAGCGAGTCGGGATAGGGCTTGGCCTTTTCTTCCAGAGTATGCGGCGCGTGATCGGAGCCCAGCACATCAACGATTCCCAGCTGCACGCCCCGCCAGATGCCATCGCGGTGGCGCGCCTCGCGCACGGGCGGGTTCATCTGCAGCTTCGTGCCAAGCGTCGCGTAGAGGCTTGAATCAAGCGTCAGATGATGGGTTGTCGCTTCGGCGGTCGCGACATCCTTGTGGTGGCTGAGAAACTCAATCTCTTCTTCCGTCGAGATATGCAGAACGTGGATCGCGGCGCCCTTTTGCCGCGCGATATGCACGAGGCGTTGGGTGCATTGAAGCGCCGTCGTCACATCGCGCCAGACGTGATGGGAATTGGGATCGCCCTTGACGCGCAGGGGCTTGCGCTCCTCCAGCCGGTACTCGTCTTCCGAGTGGAACGCGGCGCGGCGCGATGTCTTTGCAAGGATGGACGACACGCCCGGATCATCAGCAAGCAGCAGCGAGCCCGTGGACGAGCCCATGAACACCTTGATGCCCGCCGATCCGGGCAGGCGCTCAAGCGCGGGCACGTCCCTGGCGTTCTCGTGGGTGCCGCCGACCCAGAAGGCGAAATCGCAATGCATGCGGTGCGTGCCCAGATGCACCTTTTCAGCCAGCGTTTCGGCGGTGGTGGTCAGCGGGTTCGTGTTGGGCATTTCAAATACGGAGGTGACGCCGCCCAGCGCCGCGCCGCGCGACCCGGTTTCGAGGTCTTCCTTGTGGGTCAGGCCCGGCTCACGGAAGTGCACCTGACTGTCGATGACGCCGGGCAGAACATGAAGGCCCTTGCAATCGACCCGCTTGCCCGCAGACCAATGCGACAGCGCGCCAATCGCGACGATGGCTCCATTCGTCACCGCCACATCGCGCACGCCCTCGCCATCCTGATTGACGATCGTGCCGCCGGTGAGGATGAGGTCGCAGGTCTGGGCCATCTGGAAGCCTTCCATGTTCGCATGTGGCGCTTGTATGCCGTCGGCGGCGGGCTTACCTGTATGGTGAGCCGCGAGCAAGCTAAAGACATGCTGGCGAGCGGGCAAACAGGATTGCTAATTCAATGCCATGTGGGCAAGGCGAAGCAAAGGTGGCGCTGCTGGAAGCGCGCGCAGTGCTGCGCATCAGCGGGGCCGACGCGCGCCCGTGGCTACAAGGCCTTGTCACCAACGACGTGGAGAATATTACGGCGGGCGAGGCTCGTTTTGCCGCGTTCCTGACCCCGCAGGGCAAGGTCATCGCGGATTTCTTCATCGTCCCGGATGGCGACGGCCTCCTTCTGGACTGCGCGGCAGAACTGGGGGCCGGTCTGGCCAAGCGACTCACAATGTACAAGCTGCGGGCGCAGGTTGCGATCAGCGACGTCAGCGGATCGCTTGCCGTAGCCGCTGGCTGGGGCGGGCCCGGAACGCTAGCGACAGAAGGGCGCATTTTTGACGATCCACGCGATGCTCGCCTTGGTTGGCGGGCCATCGCGCCGCCGAGCGAAATCGCGAAGCTGGCCGAGGCGGCTTCTGAAAGCGAGTGGCAGGCGCACCGGATCGCGTGCGGAACTCCAGAGGGCGGCGTTGATTTTGTCTGGGGCGACACATTTCCGCACGAGGCGAACATGGATCTCCTGAACGGGATCGACTTCAAGAAGGGCTGCTATGTGGGACAGGAAGTCGTCTCGCGCGTGCAGCATCGCGGGCTGGCGCGAAAAAGAGTGGCGCAGGTGCTCATTAGCGGCCTGGCCCCACAGCCGGGCGCCGAAATACTGGCGGGCGACATCGCGATCGGCGTCATGGGCTCGTCGGCGGGCGCGGTGGGCCTGGCGCTCCTGCGGCTCGACAAGGCGGAGGACGCACGCGTGGCTGGGCGAGCTATCACCGCGCAGGACGCCACGCTCTCCGTAAATACACCACCCGTGACTTGACCTTACGGCGCACTAGCTAAGTTGGTACGACACCGTTTGACCGGCGACGGATGGGACATGCTCGCGACACGGAACCTCGAAGAAAAGGCCGAAGAGGTCGCCCAGTTCATGGGCATTATCTCCAATGCGCGCCGCCTGCTCATCCTTTGCAAGCTCGCAGACGCTGGCGAGATGAACGTGTCCCGCCTCGTCGAAGAGGTGGGCCTCAGCCAATCCGCGCTGTCCCAGCATCTCGCCATCATGCGCGTGTCTGGCCTTGTAACCACGCGCAAAACAAGACTGACCGTCCATTACCGGATTGCGGACCCGCGCGCCTATGAGATGATCCAGGCGCTGCAGCAGATCTACTGTCCGCCTGACGCGTGAGCCTCGCGTCTAGCAGCCTGTCGGACTTAACTTGTCCTGGCGGCGGGGCAAGGGCAAGCGTAGAAACAGCGTATTGATTCCTCGCGATGATGGCGGCCGCTCCGATGGACAATTTCCGCGAGATTGACCGCCAGACAGGCTTTTTACTGCCGCCTTC
>CANMLK010000147.1 GCA_947498445.1 Beijerinckiaceae bacterium | reverse complement strand
GACCATGATCGGCGCATCGTTCCGTCTGCTTACGAAGTGTTGCCGCTCGACTTCGGATTTGTCGTCGCGGGTGGGCGCGAGCTGCCCAATGGAAATGTCTCATGGCACGTCGACGTCATGCTGTTTCCATTCCACAAGATCATTCCATCGGTGCCGCTTGGCGCGCACATATGGGCGCCTATCGATGATGAGAACACGATGCTCTACAGCATCAATTTCAATCCTAAGCGACCGCTCACCGATGAAGAGATGGAACGCGAATACGAGTGGCGCGGCATTCATACAAGGAACCTGCCGGGTTCGGACCATGCGCAAGCCAACAAGAGCAACGATTACCTGATAGATCGCGACTTGCAGGCAAGCGGACGCTCCTACACGGGCGTCATCGGGCTCGGCGTTCAAGATTGCGCGATGCAGGAGTCCATGGGGCCGATCGCCGATCGCTCGAAAGAGTTTCTCTTTGTTGGCGATGCGGGCATCGTGCGTATTCGCAGATTGCTTTTGCAGGCGTTGCGCGATCTTGCTGACGGCAAGCCACTCATCGGGATGGACCCACGCGGCTATCGCGTGCGTTCGTTCAGATGCGAGGCGTCGCCTGACCGCTCGCTCGAAGACATTTGTCGTGAGAGACTATCTGTCGAACCGGCGGCCGCTGCCGAATAACAACAATGATAAAGTATCAATAAGCAAACGGGAGTGGGATTTTGGCCGAGACGAACATGAATGGCGCGGAAGTCGTCGCCGAGATCCTCAAGCGCGAGGGGACGGAGTTTCTCTCATGTTATCCCCGCAACCCGCTGATTGACGCTTGCGCGCGCGCTGACATTCGGCCCATCCTTTGTCGTCAGGAACGCGTCGGCGTGGGTCTGGCGGATGGTTTCTCGCGCATTCGCCGGGGCCGGCAAAACGGCGTCTTCGCCGCGCAGCAAGGCCCCGGCATCGAGAACGCTTTTCCGGGCGTGGCGCAGGCCTACACCGAGAATGTGCCCTTGCTCGTAATCCCGTCGGGCTATTCGTTGAAGCGTCAATACAACCAGCCGACGTTTCGCGCGGCTGATGTGTTTCGTCCCGTCACGAAATGGGCCGCGATGGCGCATAACGTGCAAGATTTGCCGATGCTCATGCGCCGCGCCTATCACGCGATGCGCAGTGGCAAGGGCGGGCCGGTTCTGGTTGAAATACCTGATGAAGTCTTCGCAGCGCAATTCAACGGTCCGCTAAACTACACGCCCGTGCCGATGGTGCGATGCGCGCCTGATCCGGACGCGGTGAAGGCCGCCGTCAAGTTGATCATGGCGGCCAAGCGCCCGGTGATCTGGGCGGGGCAGGGCATTCTTTACGCGCAGGCAAGCGATGCGCTGGCCGAACTGGCGCGCCTCATTCCCGCGCCGGTCGGTTGCACCAATCCTGGTAAGAGCGCGATGCCCGACGCGCATCCGCTTTGCCTTGGCGCATCCACGCGCGTGCAGCCCAAAATGTTCACGAAGTTCATGGCCGAAGCGGACCTTGTCATCGCCATCGGATCGAGCCTGACGACGACGTCCTTCGGGCCAGCGCTGCCTGTCACCAAGACCGTCATTCACTCGACGAACGAAGCCAATGACATCAACAAGGATTGCCCTGCGGCGCAGGCTCTTGTGGGCGACGCGCAGCTTGTCATCACCGCGCTGATTGAAGAGATCGCACGCCAGGGCGGCAAGATTGATGAGCGGCGCGTGCAGGACATCGCCAGTGAAATCGCCGCGATCAAGCGCGACTGGATGGGTGAGTGGAGCAGCCAGTTCAATTCAGATGAGATACCGATCAACCAGTATCGCATCATCAACGAATTGATGCAGACGCTCGACCGCGACGAAGTTATCCTGACGCACGATTCAGGCAGCCCCCGCAAGCAGATCCTGCCTTTCTGGCAGACGACGAAAGCGGGCTCATACATGGGCTGGGGCAAGTCGACGCAACTGGGTTACGGCCTTGGCATCACGATGGGCGCCAAGCTTGCGGCGCCAGATAAGGTGTGCATCAACATCATGGGCGACGCAGCCATAGGCATGACCGGCATGGACCTCGAAACCGCCGCGCGCAACGGCATCGCCTCGCTCACCATTGTTTTCAACAATTCGGTGATGGCGGCGGAACGCCATGTGATGGAGACGTCGACGGCCAAATACGGCGCGATCGATGTCGGCGGAAATTACGCCAAACTTGCCGAGGCGCTGAATGTTTCGGCGATGCGCGTGGACAAGATCGAGCACATCCGCGGCGCCATCAAGGACGCTGTCGCCCACACCAAGACCGGCAAGCCGTTCCTGCTCGAATTTATCGTCAAGGAAGGCTACGACTTTTCAACATGAGATAATCACTTCGCAGAGGGCGAAAAGCTCCGCAAGCTCCCAGGGAGGAAGTTCATGAAGCGCATCGCAGCCGCAAGCGTTGTCCTAATTGCATCCGCGTTGGGAGCCGTCGCCGATGACGGCTTCTTCCGTGGCAAGACAGTCACGATCGTCAATTCCACCGGGAACGGCGGAAGCTATTTCAATATTGCGCAATCTGTTTCGCGCTATATGCCGAAGTACATTGATGGCGCGCCTGCGATGATTGTGAAGAGCATGCCCGGCGCAGGAAACGTGCTGGCGACAAACTTCATGTACAACGCCGCGCCCAAAGACGGCACGCACATCGCTACAATCAACAATTCCATCCCGCTGCATCAGGTCATCAACGGGCGCGGCGTGCAGTACGACGCGACCAAGTTCAACTGGCTGGGCTCCACCGGAACCTACAATTCAGTCGCCTACGTCTGGCATACGGCGGGCATTCGCAGCGTCAAGGATCTCGAGAAGAAGGAAGTGTTGCTCGGCGGCACGGGGCCGGGCTCAAGCATTGTTATTTATCCGGCTGCGATGAACAAGCTTCTCGGGTCTAAATTCAAGTTCGTGCTGGGCTACAAGTCTACCCACGAAATCGATATGGCGATGGAGCGCGGCGAGGTCGAGGCGCGCACCGGCAGTTACACGGGATTGCGGTCCGATCATCCTGACTGGATAGCGCAAAAGAAGGTCGACATTATCTTGCAGATTGGCGGCAAGCGTGACCCTGAGCTGCCCAATGTGCCGATGCTCCACGAGCTGGCGCGCAGCGAGGCGGATCGCGAAATCCTGAAGCTCATCTCGTCGCCGATTTCGCTCGGTCGCCCTTATCTCGCGCCTCCCGGCATTCCCGAGGTGCGGCTCGCCACCTTGCGCAAGGCGTTCATGGCGACGCTTCGCGACCCAGGCTTCCTCGAAGAAGCCAAAAAACTTGATCACGAGATTGATCCGCAGACTGCCGAGGAGGTGGCGCAAATCGTCAGCGGCACGGTCAATGCGCCACAGGCCGCCATCGTCGTCGCGAAGGAAATTATGGGCGGCGTCGAATAGGCGCGGATACAGGCCCCGTGCGCCGGGTGTGAACCCCAACGGCGAGGCGGCGATTGATGTTTTATGGCGCCCGAGTTCGTGGCCGCGATTTCTCACGTACCTTGTTGGCAAGCAGCCGACTCGTGTGGTAGTCAAAATTCACGTCAAAAATATGATTTTTTTGGTATCAACATTTTTGGAGAGTGGAATATGCTTCGAATTCGCGTTTCTGCGTCGGCGCGCAGCCGCGCGCTTCGGCGCGGGCTTCTCGGGATAGGCGTCTCGGCTCTTGGATTCGGAGCGGCCTATGGCGCGGCCCAAGCGATGGACGATCCTGCCAAAGGGCTGACTGTTTTGGCAAGTCATGCGCCGGGCGGCGGATATGACGCCTATGCGCGTCTTTATGCGCGCCATTTGCCCAAGCACATCCCGGGCCTGGTCACAGCGACAGTCAAGAACATGCCAGGGGCGGCAGGCGTCGTCATGGCGAATTTTATGGCCGCGCAGGGGCCGCAGGACGGGTCCACCATCGCGCTCGGGCCGGGCTCGATGGCGACAGCCGCGATCTTCAAGCCAAAAAGCGCACGCTATGACTCGCGCGAACTCGTCTGGGTCGGCAGCATCAACAGCGATGTTTCCGTTGCGGTCGCAAGGTCGGATTCCGGCATCAAGACCATTGAGGACGTTTTCAGCAAGGAACTGATCGTCGGCGGCGCCGGCCCATCGGACAACAGCGTTGTTTACGCGAACATCCTCAACAATATGATGGGCGCGAAACTCAAGCTCGTCACGGGCTACAATGGCAGTGCTGCGAACGTCCTGGCGCTGGAGCGCGGGGAAGTGCAGGGAATTGCCGGGTGGAATTATTCGTCCATCACAAGCATGCGCCCAACGTGGATCGCGGAAGGACGCATTCATGTTCTCGCGCAGATGTCCCTTGAGCGCCATGTCGACCTGCAAAAGGTGCCGACCATCCTCGAACTCGCGAAAGATGATGAGCAGCGTGAAGTATTGAAACTGATCTTCACGCAGAGCTTGATCGGGCGCGTTCTGTTCGCCCCGCCGAAAACTTCTGCCAAGTCGACCGAGGTCCATCGCAAGGCGTTTGATGCGGTCATTCGGGACAAAGAGTTCTTAGCCGAGGCTGACAAGCTCAGGCTCGAAGTCAACGGGCCCATCGGCGGCGCACGTGTGCAGGACATCGTCGGCGGGCTCTACAAGGCTTCGTCCGAGCGAATTCAGAAAGCCGCGCAGGCGCTTGGCGAAAGCTGAGAATTCTGGTCTTGATGATCAAGCGGCGGGCAGAGGCCCGCCGCTTTTGTTTTGCGCTTACTTTTCGACGCGGCGCACCGGCGTTTCTGGCTCCACATCGGAGCGGCGACGCTGGAACGAATTTTCGCCGTTGCGCTCCCAGTCGCCCACGACGGCCGCTTGCGCGAAACGTTCCCAGCGGTCATCCCAGTCGCCCAGATGCACGCCATGCCACGGCGCTTGCGGGCGCAGGGCAGGAAGGCCGAGGCGATCCCAGATCTCCTTGGCTTCTTCCATGTATTGTTTGGCGGGCAGCGCGAGCGGCGGCATCAGGTCTTTCGCCGTTGCGTCGATCAGCAGCGTCGAGTTTGCCGATCCACCGGCGGTTTTGGGCCCATGGCTGCGCGAGCGGTATGGCACGACGAGCAGATCGTCGATGGGGTTCGAACGGTAGGCCATCGACCAGAAAACTGCGTCGGCGTTGCGCGGATCGACGTCGTCGGTGACGGCGATGACGATCTTTCCGCACTGCGCCTGAAGGGTTGCTGCGCCCTGCAAGCCGCGCCAGACTTCCGACTGAACGGCGCCGCGCTTGAACTGCAGGAAGATGATGGGGCGAAGGTTCGACAACGGCTCGTGCATGACGACTCCGCTGATGCCCTTCACGTTGAGCGCCTTCTTCAGGTGCTGGAAGTAAAGCGGCTCGTAAGCTACTTTCTTCATGACGCTCGACTCGCTGGGCGTGACCTGGCTGACGACGGACACGAAGATCGGATTGCGCCGATGCGTGATCGCCGTCACCTGCATGGACATATTGAACTCTTCCAGCGCGATATAGCCGTGGCTCTCGCCGAACGGGCCTTCGGGCTCGACATATGTCGTGTCAATCAGACCCTCGATCACGAATTCAGCGTCGGCGGGAATTTCCAGATCGACAGTTTTGCAATTGCACACGCGCAACGCTGCTCCGGCCAGACCGCCAGCGACCGCCATTTCATCGTCGTCGACGGCGAGCTTTTGCGGGCCGGTGTATTGCACCACGGGCGCTGCGCCGATCACGATGGCGATGGGCATGGGCTGGCCAAGCTCCTTGTACTTCAGCCAGTGCTGGTAGCCGCCGGCGCCGGTGAGACGCGTGGCCATGCGCACGCCGACGCGATCGGTCGCCTTCAGGCCGCCCCGATAGGTGCCCATGTTGCGGATGCCGCTTTCGGGGTCCTTGGTCACGCACAATGTTGCGGTGAAATAGGGCGCGGAGTCGAAGCCGGGGGTCGAGATCGGGATGGGGAGGGCGGCAAGTCCGCCGCCGGGCTTGCGCAAATCGTCGCCCGTGATGACGACTTCCTGGCAAACGCCGTTCTCAACCTTGATTGGGGGAATGGGCTTGTCGATGCCGCGCGTCCAGACATCGCCGATATCTTCGACGTTCACGCCAAGGCCGGTTGCGTAAATGGCGGGGGAGGCCGCGAGACCACCGACGAGAACCGGCGTGTCAAATTTGCGCCCGTCTGCGCCCACAACATTGGTGAACAGGAAAGCGCGGCGCGCGCTGTCGGGCAGGCCGCCGGTGAATTGCCAACGCACGAGCGGATGAAGCTGCGTGTCCTTGTTGATCGGCTCGTCAATCGTCACCAACAGTCCGCGCTCCTTGAGAAGAGCGAGGTGCTCGCGCAGGTCGCGCGGGGCAGTCGTTTGTCCGGCGTTACTCATGATTGTCTTTCTTTCAACCGTGTCTAATGTGTGCCGCGCACGAAGCGTCCCATCCATAAGGATCAGGGACAGCGCGACCGGGAGGGCAAGGCGCGATGAATTTGCCTATCAGCAGAACGGGCTGCGCAGAAGGGCGCGCGACCAAATTCCACGACATTGGCGCCGGCTTCAAGAGCCATGCTGCACCAGCCTCACTGCGCGAAACCCTCCCATGAATGAGCGCATGGGCCTCTTGGCCGCCCCAATTACGCTCGCGGGCAAGGTAACGGCGCGGGCGCTAAATTCCAGCATTTTCTGGCGCCTTTGCGCCACGCGGACGCCAGCCGGATCGTTGACAGACTGAAGAGCGCTTCCTATATCACACTAGGATTTTGGTTATGGGATATATAAACAAGATGGACATGTTTAATACTCACACGGTAGGGCGCAGCGCGTTGCTGGCGAGTGTGGCGGCGCTGGCCCTCTGCGCTCAAGCGCAGGCTCAGGCGCAACAGCCTGCGGGCCCATCGACAGAAGCGTTTTACAAGGGCAAGTCGCTGAACTTCGTTGTGGGGCTTGCCGCAGGCGGAGGCTACGACCAGTACGCCCGCACGATTGCGCGTCATCTTGACCGGCATATGCCTGGCAGGCCGACGATCGTTGTGCAGAACATGACGGGTGCGGCTGGAATGCGCGCGACGAACTGGCTGTACACGATCGCCCCGCGCGATGGGGCGACCATCGGCATGACGCAGCGGTCCGTTATTGTGGAGCCGCTCTACGGAACCAAGGAAGCGGTGTTCGATCCGACAAAGTTTTCGTGGGTCGCCAGCGTCAACGATGAGGCCTACATCGCCGTCACCTGGAAGGGCCGGGGCATCGACAGCATCCAAGACGCAATCAACACGGAATTCCCCGTCGCCGCTGACGGCCCAGCCTCAGACGACTATACGTGGCCTGCTGTGATGAACAGCGTGCTTGGCACCAAGTTCAAAATCATTGCCGGTTACAACGGCAAGGCCGAGGAGCGGCTTTCCGTGCGGCGCGGCGAAACAGTTGGTCTCATCGGCTGGAGTTGGGGCGCGTTGCAGACGCAGGAATGGGATGATTACAAGGCCGGTAACTGGAAGATTATCGCGCACCTTGGGCATGGCAAGCATCCCGATTTCGACGCGCCTTCGGTTTTCGACTATGCCAAGACCCAGGAAGCCAAGGACGTTCTGGACTTTCTCGTTGGCACGCTCGTCGTAGGCCGTCCTGTGATGGGGCCGCCAGACGTGCCCGCAGACAGGCTTGACGCCCTGCGTGCGGCGTTTATTGCAACGCTCAAGGATCCGCTGTTTCTCGCAGAGGCGGAGAAGCAGAAGCTGGAAATCAGCCCCACCCATGGCGCTGAACTAGCAGAGCGTGTTAAACGTTTGTATTCTACACCACCCGAGGTCGTCGCCCGTGCTCAGGCGGCCCGCACCGCGAAATGATATGACGGGACCAAGCGTTCGAGGGCCCGCGCCCCGAGTTGGAAACGCGTTAAGAAAGGTAGGGAATCCATGTCAGCCAATCCGTCGCTACGTGTTGCTGCAGACGCCGAGGCCGGAATGCCGGCTGGCGTTCGTGTAACGCTCCTCAAGCCGGCCGTTGGCGCGCGCATCTCGGGCTTCCGTTTCGACGGCAAGCCGATCAACGATTCGTTCCGCGCCGCGCTGCGCGACGTGTTGCACAATCGCGGTCTCGTCGTATTCGAGCCGGGCACTGTGACGGCCGAAAACTTTACGCAGTTCGCGGGTATCCTTGGCGAGTTCTTCCATTACGCGGGCCCGCACACGCCCCGCGCGCCGGAAAACCCCGAGGCCACGATGATCGATTCGTTGAAGGACAAGAACCTTCGCAATCACATCTGGCACGCCGACGGCGGCTTCCGCGCCGATGCGCCGGCCTTCACCGCGCTGTTCGCCAAGCAATGCCCGGAAGCGGGCGGCGACACGATGTTCAGCAACGCGAACTGGGTCTACGAGAACCTTCCCCCGCTGTTGGCGGCCTATATGGAAACCCTCACGGTCATCCAGTCTGCGGACGCAACGGGCCACATCACGGACCGTTATCTTGATGCGGAAGAGGCCAAGCAGGCCCGCATGCGGATGCCTCCCTTCGAAATGCCGCTGATCCGCGTGCATCCGGTGACGGGTCGCAAGTGGGTGGCGGTGAACGAATCCTACGCCGCCTACATCCAGGGCGTCAGCCGCATCATGAGCCAGAACCTGCTCGGCATCCTGTTCGACTCGATCAAGTCAGCCGAAGCGACCGTGCGCCACGAGTGGCAGGCGGGCGCGCTGGCGATCTGGGACAATCGCGTCGTGCAGCACAAGGGCATCAAGGATTACGGCGGCGGTCGTCGTATCCTTTACCGCGCCACCATGACGGCCTGAGGCCATCGTGAGCGAGGCGAGAGCCCGGACGCTCATCAGCGTCGACGATCTTGCGAGTCGGCTTGGCGCTGGCTCGGGGGTCATACTCCTCCATGTGCGTGACGAGAGCACCGGCAGGCCCATCGAGGGCGGCGTCATTCCCGGCGCGCTCGATGTGTATCTGGCGAGTGAATTCTCCGGGGCGCCAACCAAGGCGGGTGGCAAACGCCCGCTGCCGGATGTCGCCGCGTTTGAAGCCAATGCGCGCACTTGGGGCGTGAAGCCGGACAGTTTTGTCGTGGTCTATGACGACACGTCCGGCGCCCAGGCCTCGCGCGCCTGGTGGACGTTCCGCTGGGCTGGTTTCGCCAATGTGCGCATCCTCGATGGCGGCATCATCGCGTGGAAAGCGGCAGGCAAGTCGCTTGCGGAGCAGCCCGCATCGGCGCCGGGCGGCGGGACCGTCGCTTTGAGCGCTGGTCACTTGCCGACGATTGAAGCGGACGAGGCCCAGACGCTGGCGCGCGAAGGCGTCCTGTTGGATGCGCGTGGCAAGGCTGCCTACGTTGGCGCTCCGGCAGAGCCGGGCAAGCCTGCGACGGGGCATATCCCGGGCGCGGTTCTAGCTCCTTCGGCTGGCAATATTGGCGCTGACGCCCGCTTCAAGCCGCATGAGGAATTGTGCGATGGGCTCGCCCGGCTTGGCGCAGATGGCACGCGGCAGGTCGGCGTCTATTGCGGCAGCGGCAACGCCGCCGCGCACAAGATCGCCGCGCTTCATGCTGCTGGCATCGACGCTGCGCTCTATGTCGGCTCATGGTCCGCGTGGAGCGCTGACCCTGATCGGCCCGTGGCGACGGGTCACGAACCGGGCTGAAGCTGACTGACGGACGAACAAACCAATGGCGGCCCATGTGGCCGCCATTTGCTTTTGAGACGGTCACGATGGAACATCGCTCTTCCGCAGAGAGGGTTGTTCGATGGGTAAATTTATCTGCAGTCGGTTCTTGCCGGTTTCCGCGTTCAGTCTGGCCAGCGTTCTGGCCGGTGTTGTCGCGCCTGCTTCTGCACAACCTGTCGCTGATTTCTACAAAGGGCGGCAGGTCACCATCGTCGTCGCGTCGAGCGCAGGCGGCGGCTACGACCTGCAGGGCAGGCTCTTTGCGCGCCATATGGGCGAACACTTGCCCGGTAAGCCGACGATGATCGTGCAGAACATGCCCGGCGCAGGCGGACTGACAGCAGCCAATCACATCTACACGATCGCGCCCAAGGATGGCTCGCTGATCGGCGTGGTGCAGCGTGGCGTGCTGACTGCGAAATTGACGAGCCCCGGGGGCGTGCGCTTCGAGCTGGAAAAATTCGGCTGGATCGGCAACCTCGCGCCCGAAGTCGCCGCCGTCGTCGCGTGGCGAACATCGCCGGTGCAGACAACG
>CANMLK010000146.1 GCA_947498445.1 Beijerinckiaceae bacterium | reverse complement strand
GCATCTGGAAATCGAGATAGACTTCGCGGTCGCCGCAACTGAGATCACGCGCCCGGCGCCAACGTTTGTCGTAGAGATGGCCGCACGGTTTTTCGCAGCCGCTGCAAATCGTTTTTTTGAGCGCCGATCAAAAGTCAGGACCAGCGCGGACGGCTCATGTTCGTAGCTGTCGATCTTCGCCTGCGCGCGAAAGCCGGCGAGTTTGTAGGCGTCGCGCAGGTTTTTGATCGGCTGCTTTCCAGACGGTTTTTCCATGCCGCAAAACGTGACACGTTTCCGACCCGCTGAAAACCGCATTAACAGATTGATTATAATGAAGTTCTATGCGGCGAGGTGGCTAAATTTGTCCACCTTTTTCCGCGAAGAGCCCCAAAACATACAAGCGCCTAATGGCATATAAATGTATTAAAGTCTACCTCAGAATTACCGCGAAATGCGAACCCTTTGCTACGTGATATATCAGTAACACTTGCAGCAGAATAACTTATCACACTTAGACGTAGCACTGCAAATCCTTGCACCCCGGTTCGATTCCGGGCGAGGCCTCCAAGTCTTTTCAGATTTCATTCCGACAGCCGACGCTTCCAAGCTGCCGACGGCTCGATTCAAGCCGCCGACAAAACTCTCAGTTTATTACCACTTCGAGTTCTTGAACCAGCCGTCGACCTCATCGCGCGCCTTGTCCTTCTCATAGCCGTAACGCTCCTGCAGAGCGCCCTCGAGCTGGTCGCGCTTGCCGACCATACGGTCCAGATCGTTGTCAGTGAGCTTGCCCCACTGCTCCTTGATCTTGCCCTTGACCTGCTTCCAATTGCCTTCGACACGATCCCAATCCATCGGAAGTCTCCATTTTGGTGAAACGTCGGGAGCTGGTCCCGCAGGCCCGCGCTGGCGACGAGCGAACTCATCGCGCCGCGCCGCTGCGGGCTCGTTGAGGCAATGCTTATGGAGCGAGACGGTTCCGTAATTTGCCGACAGCGCGGTCAGATCTTCAGCAGCCTCCTGGCGTTGCCGCTGGCCAGAGACGCCTTGTCGGCTTCGCCCATATCTAGGCTGTCGATCCAGTCAACGCCCGGCTTGTTGGCGACGAACGGATAATCGATCGAGAACATGATGCGATCGAGCCCCAGTTCCGCAATCGAGCATTGCAGGGCCGGTGTCGAGAAATTACCGCTCGTCGTAATCCAGAAGTGCTTCTTGAACTTGCCCTTGAAGTCGAGCGGATCATGGCCGGGCCGCGACAGCGCCTGATTGATGCGCCACAGCAGAAAGGGCAACGTCTCGCCCATGTGGCCGATGACGATCTTCAGGTTCGGGTGCTTGTCGAAGACGCCTGAGAGAATAAGCCGGATCGCCTGCGTCGCCGTCTCGACGGTATAGCCCCACGCGGCGCGGATCACCATCGGGAAGGCGTCAATATAGTCTTCGTAATAGGCGGCGGTGACGTCCGGGTGCGGGAACGACGGATGAAGATAGATCGGCACGTCGAGCGCTTCGGCGCGCGCAAAGATCGGCCAGTATTTTGGCAGGTCGAGAAACTCGCCGTTGGTCAGTCCGTGCACCATGGCGCCGACGAAATTGAGATCTTTCACGCTGCGTTCGAGTTCGTCCGCCGCAGCTTCCGGCGCAGCGGTGGGCAGGGCGGCGAACCCGCGAAAGCGCGTGGGGTGTTTGGCGATGGCTGCGGCCAGCCTGTCGTTGACGCCGCGCACAAGGCGGGGCCCGGTGTCGGCCGGCAATTTTTGGCCAGACGGCGCGCCGTGTGAGAGCACCTGAATATCGACGCCCGCCTCATCCATCTCGCGCAGACGCAGCTCGCCCAGATCGTAGAGCCGATCAAGCAGCGGCTTCGAGCGGGTTCCTTCGGCTCCGGTGAGTTGAGATACGAGCTCCGCGTCCCAATAATGTTCTTCAAGCGCGATAACGGGGAAGGGCCTGCCAGCCATTTTCGTTTCCTTGTTCGTGTCCTCTACGGAGACGCGAACATAGACCAGCAGGGCAGGGCAGGCGATACAGGGATGCGAGGCGAGGCTTCAGGCTTTCCGCACATCGCCCCGATTCGTGCGCCAGATGGCGGCAAGCCGCTCATACTCAGCCCGTACGGCCTCAATTCCATGGGCGCGTTCAAGCCTGCGGACGGTAAAATGGCCGCGCGCCAGGCCGGTGAAGTGTTCGGCAAATGCGTAATTTATCGCGCCTCCGCCAATCGCGCCGATGACGGGTATGCTCTGCGCCGCAATCTTCTGTGACACGACGATGCCAAAGCGTCCCGCGATCTGCGAGAGCAGACGCACCATCACAGGCGCGCCAGCGCCCGAGAGCCCGAAGCGAGCAACGTGCTTGGCCGCTTCTGAAACGCTCGACGCAAGCACCGCGCGCAGCGCGAAATAGGCGCTGTCCATCTGGTCGTCGTCGGACGCGCGCCCGCTCATCGCAAAGACTTCCATGCACGCGATGGCCGCTTCCGGCTGTGACAGATCTTCACCCTCTGCGCGCGCAACATCTGCAATGGCGCGCAACACGAGTATTGTCGAGAACGGCAATTCCATCGGCAACGCGGCGAGGCCAAATGCGCCGCCCGCTGCGCCTGACGCCGTGAGCATTGATTTATGAAGCCGCGTGCGCGCTGGCTCGGCTTTTCCCGCATCGAGCGAGCCGATAGCGATGACCATCGCGCGTCTCAGCGCCGCAGCAGCGGCCCTCGACGCGAGCTTGCGCGCAGTTTCAGGCATGAAGGCGCCAACGCCCGATGCGCCGCGCCCAAGCGCATACGTGACGCGGGCCGTGAAGCTCTCGTACTCAAGCAGCCGGACAGCTTCCGAAAGCACAGCTTTTTCCTCCGGCGAAAAGTTCGCGGACTCAACAAGAGCGACCGGCTCACCGGTTATTCCATCAAGCGTTTTGCGCACTACGGGAAAGTCCATCACGCCTCACCTGAAACCGGAAACGACAGCCCGTACGAGATGTGGCCCCACCCGGCTTTGGGTACAAGGAGAGAGGTAAAATTCGCCTGTTAACGGGTTTTGGACGCCCCGTTAACCGTCTTTCGGCGCCTTTTCGCCTTCAATTATAAACGAATGTGGCGGAGATCTACTTTTTCGCGTCCTCCCGCCAGGCGATCCGCGTGAGTAAAGTGACGTAAAGTCAGCACGTTGCGTAAATTGCATCAAATTGCGCGGATTCAAGAAACGCCCCGTTATACTTGATTGCGTCGCAATGAATATATGAATGTATTTGCATCAAATCTGACGGATTACATTATATCGACAGCAAAGCGGCCCTGCGAAGTTGGCGTTACTGAAAACACGGGGCCGTCATGTTCGCAAAAGTCGCACGCTTCATCACCACCGCCATCGCCATCGCCAGCGTCACCGTCACGCTTCAGGCGCCCGCTCAGGCGCAGGCCTTGAAGGCGACCTATATCAACGTCGGCGACCGGACGCTCGTGCCCTACGGCTGGCTGGAGTTCTGCAATCGCTATCAGGGCGAGTGCGTCGGCGCCGGGACAGCAGCGGATATTGATCTCACCCCCGCCAATTATCGTCGCATCTCGCAGGTCAACCGCCGGGTGAACTTGGCCATCGTCGCAAGATCCGATCAGGAGCAATGGGGCGTGGTTGATCGCTGGGATCACCCCTCCACCGGGCAGGGCGATTGCGAAGATTACGTGATGATGAAGCGCCGCCTGCTGATGGAAGAAGGTTTCCCGCGCTCATCGCTTCTCATCACGGTCGTCCGCGACGAGCGCGGCGACGGCCATGCGGTGCTGACAGTCAAGACGAACAAGGGCGAATTTGTCCTGGATAATTTGCGCGATGGCGTGAAGCCTTGGTCCGAATCACCCTACCGTTTCGTCAAGCGCCAGTCGCAGCAAGACCAGAATGTCTGGGTTGACATCGGCGACTTTGCGACTGGACCACGCGTCGCCGCCCGATAAGCAAGCGTAAGCGTCATCTTTCTGCAACATCTTCCAAAATAGGGACTATTTCAGGCGAGAGCATGGCTATTGGAGCCTTGCTCTCGCTTTGCTATGCGCGTTCACTTGACGAACCAAGTCAGCGGGCGCGCTCATGTTGGTTCGAATGGCAGGGGCTGCGGCCCTTTCGACGTTTATCGCGTTTGCACTCGTCGGCGCTGGCGCCGCTGGCGATATAAACAGGCGGCCACATGAAGCGGGCTCAGCGAGCCTTCCTTCGGACGCCATGAGGATGGCGCCGGTGCACATCTTGGGTGGCGGGCTCGTCAAGGCGCCGCTCGGGTGGACGGATTTCTGCTTCCGCTATCCGCGCGAATGCCGACGGGAAAACCTTACCGGACAAACCATCGTGCTGGACGCCGCCACGCTTGATCTGTTGCAGCGGGTCAACGTCGGCGTGAACGCGGCCATCAAGCCGATCACCGATCGTCTCCAGTGGGGGGCGGCCGAACGCTGGGATTTTGCCGAAACCGGCCTCGGCGATTGCGAAGACTACGTGCTGCTAAAACAGCGATGGCTGGTGTCCGCCGGGCTGCATCGGGACGCAGTCCTCGTGACGGTGGTCACTGACCTTGCTGGAGATGGGCACGCGGTCCTCACGGTGCGCACCGATGCGGGCGATTTCATCCTAGATAACATGGTCGACGAAATGAAGCTGTGGCGAGCAACGCCCTACAGTTTCGTTAAACGCCAATCCAGCTTCGTCTCAACCGAATGGGTGTCGCTGAACGGCGGCGGCTCCTCACCGGCGATCGTTTCGCGCTAATCCGTCGGCGTCTTTGGGCAGCGCACTTTCTGACTTGACCTCGACCTTACGCAGGTTCATGTTCTGTTCACTGGAATGTCGTGGACGGGTGTGGAGTGATGGGCTTGGTCAAAAAAATGCGATTGTCGTCTCTCTGGCGCTGACTGCCGGTGCTCTCCTTGCAAATGTCGTTGCGGCGCAAGAATCCGTCGCCCCGCGTGAGAACTTGATGAAGGTGTGCGGCGACAAGTGGCGCACTGTCCGCGACGCCGAGAAGACCAAAGGCGTGACGTGGCCGCAGTTTCTTGCAACCTGCCGCGCCCAGGCGAGCGGAGCGCGGGTCCCGCCCGCAACCGGCGACGCGAAGAAGGAAGCAAGCAAGGATTCGAGCAAGGATTCGAGCAAGGACACGCCTGCAAAGTCCCCGCGCCAGGCCGCGCTGGGCGGCGCCCCGATCTTCCCGCAGGATGTGGCCGCGCGCCATGCCTCGGAGCGCCCCGCGCTGGGACGCCAGCGCACCTGCGCGGATCAGTTCAAGGCGAACAAGTCCGCCGGATCCAATGGCGGCTTGAAGTGGATTGAAAAGGGCGGCGGTTACTGGAGCCGCTGCAACGCGTATCTCAAGCAAACGCGCGCCTGATCGTCTTTCGGCGCGTGGACAGAGCAGGGACGTTGGCTTTATAAGCCGGGCTGGCGGTGCTGCTTGTCCGCCGCAGAGACGGACACGACACATGCCCCGCGCCTCCGATTATTTGACTTCTCCCCGGTCCGTCGAACTGCGCCGGAATATGGTGGATCGCCAATTGCGGACGTTCGATATCACGGACGTCGACGTGCTTGACGCTGTGCTTCGCACACCCCGCGAGCCTTTCGTCAACTCCGAGCCAGATTCCCTTGTTTACAGCGACGCCAGCCTTGTTGTGAAAAGCGCGCATACGGCGCGTCCTCTTCTGGCGCCCATGTTCGTCGCCCGGGCCCTTCAATTGGCTGAAGTCGCTTCCAGTGACAGGCTTCTGGACGTGGCCGGCGCCTACGGTTACTCGGCGGCGATAGCGGCTCGCCTGTGTCAGTCGCTCGTCGCGCTTGAGGACGATGACGCCTTCGTGGCGCGCTCCGGCGAGGCATTCCAGGACCTGGGTCTTGCAAATGCGCGTTCTGTGCGCGGAAGCATCGCCGCTGGCCCGGAAGGCGATGCGGTGTTCGACGTGATTCTCATCAACGGCGCGATCGAAACGCGTCCCGACGCGTTGCTGGCGCGTCTTGCCGAGGGTGGCCGCTTGCTCGCCATTGAGGCGGGCGAGACGCGGGCACGAGCTAGCTCGCGATTCGTGCTTTTCACCCGATCAGGCGTCTCGTTTGGAAAGCGCCCGCTTTTTGGAGCCGTAGCCGACGTCCTGCCGGCCTTCGCCGCCAAGCCCGAGTTTGTGTTCTGAAGTCCCCAAACACAGTTATTTGACTGATTTTGTTACAGTTTCTATATTTTCCACCCTCGTCGCCCTGTCGCATTTTTGCGTCAGGACCTGTATAAACGTTTTATTCACTGGTGCGCAGCGCCCATCAGTACGTTACAAAGTGAAGGAATTACGGCCGTTATTGTCGGCACGAGCCTGGGAGATGTTTGCGTGCGTGAACCTAGTTTGGCGGCGGCGGAGAAGCGATTGCGCCAGACTGCCTTGTCCGAACTCGCGCATGTGGCCTTGGTTACCCTCGTCGCTACGGTTTGCGCATCCTTTGCAGTTCAGGCGGAGACGATTTCCGGCGCGCTTGCAAAAGCTTACGTATTTAGCCCCGATCTGAACGCCGCTCGTGCGTCCACGCGCGTCATTGACGAGAACATCGCACGCGCGATGTCGGGCTATCGCCCCACCATCACAGCTACGGCGGACGTCGGCGTGTCTCGTCAGGAGCGCGATTCCCTCGGACGGACCCCGGCAACTTCGTTGAGCACCACGCCACGCGGCTACGGCTTGCAGGTTCAGCAGAACCTCTGGAACGGCAATCGCACGGTCAATAGCGTGCGGCAGGCGGATTCGCAGGTGCTCCAGTCCCGCGAGCAGATGCGTTTGTCAGAGCAGACGCTGCTCAACAATGCCGCGGCTGCATACATGGACGTGCTGCGCGACACCGCGATCCTCAACTTGCGCCGCAACAACGTCGAAGTTCTCGAGCAGCAATTGCGCCAGACGCGAGAACGCTTCAACGTCGGTGAAGTTACGCGCACGGACGTCGCGCAATCCGAAGCGGCGCTTGCTGAAGGCAATTCGCAAGTCATTGTCGCGCAGTCGAATTTGCAATCGCGCCTCGGGAACTACCGTCAATTCATAGGCGAGCAGCCGCGCAGTCTTTCGCCAGCTCAGCCGCTCTTCAAGCTTGTCCCGGCATCGCTCAACGTGGCGATTGCGAACTCCCAGAAGGATCATCCGCAGATTCAAGCTGCCCTGCACAATGTCGACTCCGCCGCGCTTGCTGTGCGTATCGCGGAAGGCCAGCTTTATCCGACCGTCAATCTGACAGGTTCCTACGCACAACGCTGGGACGCCCAGACGCCAGGCCTGAACACCAATACCGCCTCCCTGGTGGCCAGCCTCAACATCCCGATCTACGAAGGCGGCGCCGTTTACGCCGTTGTGCGACAGAGCAAGGAGCAAATGGGGCAAGCGCGGTTGCAAGCCGATCTTGCGCGCGAACAGGTGCGCGCTCAGGTGGTGAATGCCTGGGGTGTCTGGCAGAACGTCGGTCCATTGCTCGCGTCAGCGCAGGCCCGCGTGCGCGCCGAGGAAATCGCGCTCAATGGCGTGCGTGAAGAAGCGCGTGTCGGACAACGCACAACTCTCGACGTCCTCAATGCGCAGCAGCGGCTGCTCGCTGCACGCTCGGAAATCGTCTCCGTGCAGCGCGACCGCGTGGTCAGTTCCTATTCCCTGATGTCGTCGGTCGGCGATCTCAATGCGCGCAGGCTCGGACTCGGTGTGCAAAACTACGATCCAACCATTCACTTCGAGCAGGTGAAGGGAAAATGGATCGGCACGCGCACGCCGGACGGGCGTTAAGCACACCGTCTTCCAGCCAGGTGTTGTCCTTCCACAGCGTTGACGATGGTCCGGCTTGCTCTGCCGCGCTGTCGCGTCCAATGTAGGATGCGTGTGATTCGCCAGTGCGCCAAGCGTATTCGTGACGATTCAGCGTTTGTGTTTTCAATCGACCAGCGCTTTCATAGCGCCCCAGGTGAGGTGGTCCAAGGCCATGACCGCACTTCCGTCTCCGTCGCAAAATCAGCAGGACGCCAGCGCCGCCGATCCTTCCATGGAAGAGATTCTGGCGTCCATTCGCCGCATCATTGCCGACGATCAGGGCGCGCCGCTCACGCCGCGCCCCTCTCGCTCAACACCAACGCCTGTGGTGGAAATCACGGCGCCGGCAAGTGCGGTTCTGCAACCTCTTGCTCCACCTCCTGCTCAACCTCCTGCTCAACCAGCTGCTCAACCTGCTGCCCTGTCGCGTATGGAGCCGCCGCGGTTGCGCCCGTCTCATGATCCATTCGCTACGGCGAAATTGCGCGAACCCATGGCCGTCATTGAACCGCCGGTGCGTGCGTTCGGCGAAGGCGGCGTCCTTGGTGAACGCGTCGCCCGACTTGAATCAGAACCGCTCCGCTCGCGTCCCGTGCTGCGTCACATGTTTGAACCGCCGGCCGAAGCGGCGATGGAGGTCGCGGCAGATTCGCCCCCGGCTTCGCACGACATGGCGGATATATCAGAAGAGAAAGCCGCGTCCGTTGGCGTCGAGGCGCTGCTGTCTCCATTGACGCGCGCCAGCGTAACGTCCGCCTTTGACGCACTCACAGTTTCGATGACGGTGCAAAATTCAAGCATGGTTGAGGACGCAGTGCGCGACATGCTTCGGCCGATGCTGAAAGATTGGCTCGATAACAATTTGCCGACAATTGTCGAACGCCTTGTGCGGACCGAGATTGAGCGCGTTGCGCGCGGCGGGCGTTCGGAGCGCGTGCATCCTCACTGACGAACGACGGGCTCGCGACGCGCGCATGCGCAGCGTTGCAGGCCCGTTTTCATTTTTTCGCGGCGAACCAGACGCCCGCGAAAATCAAAGCGCAGCCCGCGATGTGAAAGCCCATCAGCTTCTCGCCTAACAGCAGCGTCGCCAGCACAGCGCCGTAGAACGGAATGAGGTGCAGGAACACGCCGCCGCGCGCTGCGCCAACAGCCTCGATGCCGCGGTTCCAGGAGATGTAAGCCAGAATTCCCGGAAAGATCGTGACATACGCGAGCACGGCGAAGGTGAGCCCGCTCGCCTGCATGTGGAAGCCGCTGACGTGTTCCCAGATCCAGAACGGAATGAGCGTGACGCCTGCGATCACAGCAAGAAGCCAGGTGAAGGTGAGCGGATGCACAGGTGGCCGCAGACGCAGGCAGGTTGAATAGATCGCCCAGACCGCCATGTTCACGAGCAGCAGCACGTCGCCATAGTTGAACGATATGGTCTGCAGGAGCGCGAGGTCGCCGCGGCTGACGATCACGATGACGCCAGCAAATGACACCGCAATTCCGGCGAGGTTCAGCGGCCGCAATCTCTCGCCAAACAAAAGCGCGCCCACCAGAACAATGATTGCCGGCGCGAACGAGTTGAAAATCGAACCGTTGAGCGCCGTTGTGTATTGCAGCGCCGTGTATTGCAGGGCGGAGAAAATAGCGCCGCCAAGGACGCTCAGGGCCAGAATGGGTTTCCATCCGCGCAAGATGGCCGGCATGTCTCGACGGACGTGATCGCGCACGAACGGCCACATGATTGCTGCTGCAATGAGCCATCGCAACGAACCAAGACCCAGCGGATGGACATGTCCTGCGCCCGCCCGCGCCGCGATATGATTTCCGCTCCAGAAGAGCCCGGCCAGCGCGAGCATGACCCACGGATTGAGGAAAACGCCTGCCAGCACGCTCCGGGGGGCGCTTGTACTCTCGTCAGACCGACTATCCATTGCACCGTCGCTTTCCACTTCTGGATGCGCCGGAATGGCAAGCAAGGCAACCTTTGGCTTTACGTTTAGAGCGCGCCCGCTTCGTTACCAGACGCCAATTGAACGCCAACTCTGAGGAAGCGAGTCGGATCGACAGCGTCGTCATCGATTCGCACTTCATAATGGAGGTGGGGTCCGGTGGAGCGTCCCGTGCTTCCAACGCGACCGATCGCTTTCTTGGCCGGGACGGACTCGCCTTTCTGAACAATGATCGCCGAGAGATGCGCATAGCGCGTCGTAATGCCGTTGCCATGGTCGATTTCGACCATCATCCCGTAGCCTCCGTTCGAGCCAGCCGAGACAACTTTTCCTGGCGCAGTCGCGAAAACCGGCGCGCCGGGAGATTCACGAAAGTCGATTCCGGTATGGTAGGCGGCCCGCCCTAGAGCGCGTTGACATTCAAGATTCCCCAGGACTCTCAAATCTGATTCAAGCTCCTTTTCGGATAGGAGCGTTGAATGTCGGCGGTTCGCCTGTCTCTTCGGGACGATCAATGGGAGCGGATGGCT
>CANMLK010000145.1 GCA_947498445.1 Beijerinckiaceae bacterium | reverse complement strand
ATGGCGCGGAGGGCGAAGGCTTCGGCCGCAGCCAGTACACAATCCGCAACGGCCACCGCTCATCGACATCCAACGCATTCTTGCGGCCGGCCGAAAAACGCCCAAACCTGCGTGTTGAAACCCGTGCGCTTGTGTCCCGCGTCATCATGGAAGGCAAACGCGCGCGCGGCGTCGCCTATTCACACCATGGCACGCAGGGGCAGGCGAGCGCCGACAGCGAGGTGATCCTCGCAGGCGGCACGTTCAACTCACCCCAATTGCTGATGCTTTCGGGCATCGGGCCCGCCGATCATCTGAAGGAAGTCGGCGTCAACCCGCTCGTCGATCTGCCCGTGGGCAAGAACCTGCAGGATCATCTGGCTGCGATGATCATGTTTACGCGGCCCAACAACCCCTCGCCCTTCCGCGACACGCTGCGCGCCGACCGCATTATCTGGGCGATGGTGCAGGCCTATTTCTTCGGCAAGGGCGCGGGCACCGTGGTGCCGGGCGGCTTACACGCTTTCATCAAGTCGAACCCCGGTCTCGACGTGCCGGACATCGAGTTCATGTTCCGCGGCCTGCCCGCGAGCGCAGGCATGTGGTTCCCGGGCATTAAGAAGGCCTATGCCGACGGCTTCGGCATCCGCCCCTGCCTGCTTCATCCCGAAAGCCGCGGTCAGGTGTTGCTGCGTTCATCCGATCCTGCAGACGCGCCGCGCATCGTCTACAATTTCTTCTCCTCGCCAAATGATCTGCCGCGCCTGCGCGAGGGCTTCAAGATTGCCCGCGACGTTGCGCACCAGAAGGCGATGGACCCCTTCCGTGGCGAGGAAACCGCAAACACCGCCAAGGCGAAAACCGACGCGGAAATCGAGGCCTACCTCAAGCGCGCCGCCATCACCGCGCACCATCCGGCAGGCACCTGCAAGATGGGCACGGACAACCAGTCGGTCCTCGACACGCAATTGCGCGTGCGCGGCGTCGAAGGCCTGCGCGTGGTGGACGCGTCCGCGATGCCCGACATGGTGGGCGCGCACATCAACGCCTGTGTGATCATGATGGCGGACAAGGCCTCCGACATTATCCGCGGCCGCGATCCCCTTGCGGCGGTCAACGTTTGAGCAAGAGGGAAACGCCCCCGCGCCGTCATGCTCCGCCAAGGCGGAGTTTCCAAGACAAGCCACGGGCGGAAGCCGTTACAAGCGTTCAGCGCCAGCAGCGCTAAGCTGAGTATTTGCCATTCGTGGATGGTCGGACTTTGCTGACTATGACGGCTTGGCCGTAGGCGCAACACTAACAACGAATGCGGCTTGCCGCGCGGATGGGCGCGCGCCATTCTTAGATTACAACACACGAACGAGGCGCCGCCATGATCGAAGTTTACTTCTGGCCCACGCCCAACGGGCACAAGATCACGATCTTCCTCGAAGAGGCCGGCATCGATTATCGCGTCGTGCCGGTGAACATCGCCAAGGGCGACCAGTTCAAGCCGGACTTTCTCAAAATCGCGCCAAACAACCGGATGCCAGCGATCATCGACTACGCCCCCAAAGATGGCGGCGCGCCTGTTAGCGTATTCGAGTCGGGCGCCATCCTGCTTTACCTCGCGGAGAAAAGCGGCCAGTATATTCCCGCCGATATTCGCGGGCGGATGAAAACGCTGGAATGGCTGTTCTGGCAGGTCGGCGGGCTCGGACCCATCGCAGGACAGACGCACCACTTCAACGCCTATATCGATGAGAAAATCCCCTACGCGATCTCGCGTTTCGTCAACGAGACAAACCGTCTTTATGGCGTGCTGGATCGTCAGCTTGCCGGCAAGGATTTCATTGCTGGCGAGTATTCCATCGCCGACATGGCCACGTATCCGTGGACATTGTCCTTCGACCGGCAGGGACAGAATCCGGAAGACTTTCCCAATGTACTGCGCTGGCAAAGCGCGATAAAAGCGCGCCCGGCCGTCATGGCGTCCTACGCGAAGGGCGAGGCCTATCGCTCGGCAAACTACAAGATGTCAGAAGAGGACAAGAAAGTGCTCTTTGGCCAGACCGCCGCCAGCGTGAAGGCGTCGAGCGGGACGCCGTGAGTTACGTCTGCGTCACGTCGCGACATCACTGCTGAAGCACGCGGCGACGCGTCAGGTTGCTGCGTAATTAAGATAGCCCAGCAGATACGACGCTTCATAAGCAATCGCGCCGCCGATCAGCAGCGGGAATGGATGCATTTTCCGCTTCCACGTCAGCATGCCCGCAACGGCAACCATCACCGCGCCGGTAAGAAGATCTCCGCCGCTCAGTTGAAACAGCGCCAACACGCCCGCCAGGATGAGGCCCGCGGCGACAGGCGTCAGCCCGCGCTCCACCGCCGTATGCCAGGGCTTGCCCTTGTGCGTGGCCCACACACGGCTGACGCTGTAACACAACATTGATGATGGCAGGTAGAGCGCGACCATTGCGACAAGCGCGCCCAGCAGGCCCGCAACCTTGAAGGCGATGAGCGCGCCAAGCAACGAACTCGGCCCCGGCGTGAAGCGGCAAATGGCGAAAAGATCGAGAAATTCGCGCCCCGTGATCCACTGGCGCAGATCGACAACCTCGTGTTGAAGCGGCGCATAAATCGCGGTCGCGCCGCCGATCGACGCAATCGATAACGGCGCCAGAATGACCGCGATGGAAATAAGGAGGGCGAGGGAGGTTTCCTCACGCATCGACGTCGCCCCCGCTCTTACGGCCCCAGGGCCACGCAATCAGCACGCTTAACGGCACGGCAACCAGCACGACAGGCACCAGTGGCCATTTCATCACGCCGATGGCGAGGAAAACGCTGATCATCACGACGATGGGCAACACGCCCTTTCCAGTCGTTCCCACGGCGAGCACGCCCATGCGCAAAAGCATGCCGATTGCGGCGGCCGCAACGCCCGCCATCGCCGCATGCAGCGCCGGCACGCCCAGGATGGCCTTGTAGGAATAGGCAGCGACCAGCATGATAACAAAAGGCCCCGTCAGGATGCCTATAATCGCAGCGGCGGCCCCAGATACGCCCAGAAGGTGGCGCCCGACATACACCGCCATATTGGTGGAGTTCACGCCCGGCAGAATTTGCGCCATGGCGACGCCGGGGAGAAAATCCTCATCCCGCATCCAGCCACGCTTGATGACAATCTCGCGCTGGATCCACGGCATGAGACCGCCGCCAAAGCTGAAGAGGCCAATCCAGAAAAAGACGCTGTAGACAGCTGTATAGGTGACGGGGATCTTGGGTTCGGCAGGCGCCGCTGATCCTGGTTGTTTGACTGCCGCCTCGGTCATCCTTCCCATCATCTCCTTTGGGCCGCGCAATATTCGCATCAGCATAAAGCGGAAACAGGCGGCGCCAAACTATTTCGTTCACATTTCGTTTGCGCCGCGCGCTGCTGGCAGACAAACTGTGCGCAATCGGCCGGGAGGTTTGTGAATTGCGCAGGACTAACGCGCTCGTAAAAAGAATTGATGAAGGGAGAGGAAATGTCAGGTCACGTAAGCCGCCGCGCCTTTGGCGCATTGGTGGGAGGTCTCGCCGTCACGGCGGCGTCAAGCGCCCGCGCACAAAAGCTCGAAATTGTGAAAGTTGGCCTCACGAATGTCGCGACCGACATTGGCCTCTTCGTCGCCGACAAGCGCGGCTATTTCCGCGATGAAGGCCTCGACGTTCAGTTCACGACGTTTGACTCCGCCGCACGCATGATGGCGCCCTTCGCATCCGGCGAACTGGATGTATCAGCTGGCGCCCCATCGGCCGGATTCTTCAACGCAGTTGGCCGCGGCATCGACATGCGTATCGTCGCCGACAAGGTGTCGACCCCACCGGGCAGGCCGAGCCAGACGCTTGTCGTGCGCAAGGCGCTCGTCGATTCAGGTCGCTTCAAGACGCTGGCGGACCTCAAGGGTCTCAAGTTCGCAAACACCGCGCCCGGCACCGCCGCATGGGGAACGATGTACCGCATTCTCGAACGCGCGGATCTCAAGCCGTCCGATGTTGACCTCGTCTCGCTCAGCTTTCCCCAACAAGTGATAGCGCTGGCCAACGGCGCCATCGACGTGGCTTTGCCGGCCGAGCCGATGACGACAGAAGCTGTCGCCAAAGGCTACGGGGTCAAGATCATCACCGATGATGAAGTGTTCCCCAACCACCAGATTGCGGTGATCTTCTATTCGGGAAAATTCGCGAATGAACGCGCGCCTCTTGCACGCAAGTTCATGAAAGCCTTCCTGCGCGGCGTGCGCGACCACAACGACGGCCTCGACGAGAAGGGCATGTTCAAGGGAGACAAGGGCGAGGCCATCATCGCGATCCTGAACGAGTATACGTCGATCAAAAACCCGGCGTTTTATCGCAGCTTCCCGCTGGCCTTCTGCAATCCCGACGGGACGGTGAACATCGAGAGCATCAAGCAGGATTTTGCAGCCTTCAAGGCCGCCGGTTTTATCACCAGCAACGTCGATCCGATGAAAGGGATCGACATGTCATTTCTCGACGCGGCGCTGAAAGAACTTGGCCCCTACAAGAAATAACGCCAACGCCGCCTTCTTCTGCGCTGCGCCGCAGAAGAAGGCTTCGCGATGTTAGTTCGCGAGCTTCACGTTCGCAACGCGGATGACTTCGCCCCAGAGCTTTGTTTCATTCTGAATGAATGTCAGCGCCTCGGCAGGAGAGTTGGCGACAGGCGTTGCCGCCTGCTCAAGATATTTGCGCCGCACCTCGGGATTGTTGAGCGCGGCGACAATGTCCTTGTTGATTTTTGCAATAATATCGTCTGGCGTCCCTTCAGGCGCAACGACCGCGAACCACGCAATCGCCGAAAAACCCGGCAGGCCTGCTTCCGACACGGTCGGAACGTCTGGAAGCTGCGACGCGCGTTCTTTTTGCGCGACAGCAAGAATTTTCATGTTGCCGCCCAGATGCTGCGGCAACGACGACGAGATGTTGTCGAAAAATAAATCCACATGTCCTGCGACAAGATCGTTCAAGGCCGGCGCGGTGCCGCGATACGGCACATGGTTCAGCTCCACGCCCGCGCGCGATTCAAACATCGCGGCGGTGAGATGCGAGGTCGAACCGTTACCCTGGTTGGCGACGTTTAGCTTGCCCGGGTTTGCCTTCGCTTTCGCGATCAGCTCCTTCACGTTGTTCACGCCCAGCTTGTTGCTGACGCCGACCACATTCGGAGACGTCGCCAATACCGTGATGGGCTTGAACTTCGTCGGATCAAAACCAAGCTTGGGGTAAAGGTTCTGGTTCACGGCCAGTGGCGGCGGCGGCGAAGACATGAGCGTATAACCGTCGGGCTTGGCCAGCGCCACATGCTCGGCGCCGATGTTGCCACCCGCGCCGGTGCGATTTTCGATGATGATAGGCTGCTTCCAGATCGTACCCAGCACTTCGGCGACAATGCGCGGCAATACATCGGCGGACCCGCCAGCTGGAAATGGCACGATGATGCGGACCGCCTGCTGCGGCCACGCGCCCTGCGCCGCAGCGCTTAACGACGCCAGGAGAGGGGAGCCAGCGACGGCGCCAAGGCCGATGGTGAATGTGCGTCTGTCCATATTCCCTCCTGCGACCTGATTTACAGGTTCTTTGTACAATACAAACTAGACAAGTTGAGTAAGCTCGCCAGCCTTTGTGCGACCCTGCGCCCGATACTGGCCAATTTTCTCGATCAGCGGCGCATCGGTCATCGTGTAGAGCACCGCGTCACTGGAGCTGCGGTTAACGTGACGCCGCCACAAGAAGTTCGGCACGACGAAGATGTCGTTTTCTTCCCAGTCAAATGTCGTGTCGGCCAGTTCCGTCTGGCCCCTGCCCTTCATCACGACGAACACCGTGCTCGCGGTCTCGCGCTTGTGCAGCGTTTCTTCACCGGCGCGGAGCATCTGCGCGCCAAAGCCGATGGTGGAAAACACCGCAGAGCCATCGACAGGATTGACGAGATCCACTGTCACGCCTTCGTGCGGATCACCCGTCTCACGCCGCAGCGCGTTGAGCGCGTCCATGATATCGGCGCCACGAAAGTGAATGTGCGGCGTCGTGTTCACGCCAATGCCGCGCGTATGGTTTACAAAACGCGGCTTGATGCCGCCGCGTGAGTAAAGCGCCTGCGTATAGCCCTCCGCGTGGCTCTCGCACTGGCGCCGCACGTTGCCGGTTGCGCCGGGCATATCCTCATCGAGCCAGATCAAATCGAGAAACTCCAGCACCGGCCAGTCAAGCGTATCTATCCACATCACGGGTTCGCTGCCATTGTTGCCGTGATCGTGCCAGGTGCCATTAGGCGTGAGAATGACGTCGCCGCGCGCTGCGGGACAACGCTCGCCCTCGACATTTGTGTAGCCGCCGTGGGGCGACAGAATTGTGCGGCTCGCGTTCGGGCTGTGCAGATGCGCGGGCGCGACATCGCCGGGATTGTAGATCGACACCGCGCAGCGCAACGCAGCTGCAATTTGCAGGCGCCCGCCGAGCCCGGGATTGGTGAGCAGAAACTGCTGCCGGTCTGCGAACTCGATGGGCGGCACGTCGGCGTTGGCGGCGATGCCTGCAATCTTGTGGAGATAGGGCGAAATCTCGCGCCACTTCCAAAGATGCGGCTTCGCCTTCATCTGCGCGGCGGCGACACGGCCCGCCGCCATGGCGCCAGTCGCTGAAAGCTCCGTTTCCTTGAACCAAGGCCTCTGCGCGGGCGCGTTCGCCTGCGTGCGCAGCCAGATGTTGAGCGGCGCCGCTTCCACGTTCAGCGCTTCCATCATTTCACGCGCTGCGGAGGCGAGCGGCGCGCGGGCGTGTGCGGGAGCTTGCGTCATCAGCGTTTCCTCAAGCCTCGTCTTCGACGACATTGCGCAACACGCCAACTCCTTCGACTTCGATTTCCACAACGTCGCCAGCCTTCAGCCATCTGGGCGGCGTGAAGCGAATGCCTGCGCCCGTTGGCGTGCCTGTGACGATCACGTCGCCTTGCTCGATGGTCGTGTAGGTGGAGATGTAGGCAATCAATTCCTCGAACGGGAAAATCATGTTCGCCGTCGTGTCGTCCTGCCGCACTTCGCCATTGACGCGCGTGGTGATGCGCATGTCATGCGGGTCGCGAATGTCGTCAGGCGTTGTAATCCATGGCCCGAAGGCGCCGGAGCGCTCGAAGTTTTTGCCCGCAGTGACGTTGTAAACGCCGTGCTTCATCCAGTCGCGCACCGAGCCTTCGTTGAAGCAGGAATAACCAGCGATGTAGCTCAAGCCCTCCGCCTTTGGAATGCGGCGGCCACGCTTGCCTACGATGATGGCGATCTCGCCTTCATAGTCGAACTGTTCGGATTCAGGCGGCCGCATCAGCGCCTCGCCATGCGCTGACTGGCCAAGCGGCGTGCGCATGAACAGGCTGGGATAGGCAGGCCTGCCAACGTCATGCTCGCCCGGGCGAGATGCGTAATTGATGCCCACGCAGATGATCTTGCCAGGCCTCTGGATCGGCTGCAGAAAACGCACGTCGTCGAAGGCAATCTCCGCGCGGGCGTCTTGCGACAGAGCCCGCGTCTGTGCGTGCGCCACGCCTGCGAGCGCGCTCACAATGTCAGCGCCGCCCAACCGCTGCTTGAGATCGAGAAGACCATCCGGCAGCACGAGGCCGAAACTCTCCTTGCCCGCGTGGACGTAACTGGCGAGCTTCATGCCTTGCGAGCCTCCCGGCGCGGCCGCTTCCATGCGCCCTGCGAACAAATTGCTTCGGCAAATGAGCCGGTTCGCCAGACAATTGTCAACAGCGGCGCCGTGGCGCGCACTGCATTGACTGCAGCGCACGACCGACGTTTATTCCGAGCCAGATGATACCCATGGGCGCCTCCCCGCCGCGCGGCAACAGACAGGTCGGAAAAACCATGGATACAGAAGGCTCCGACACGAGCCCGACTCCTACGGCGACGCAGCCCGGTTGGCTCGCGCACTGGCCGGAACAACTCACCCGTGTGCCCTACTGGGCCTTTCAGCGGCAGGACGTTTACGCAGCGGAGCAGGAGCGCATCTTCCGCGGCCCCGCCTGGCATTACCTCTGCCTTGAAGCCGATACGCCAGAGCCCGGCGACTGGCGCACGACGTTCGTCGGCGACGCGTCGGTTGTCGTCACGCGCAACGCGAAGGGCGAAATACGCGCGTTTGAAAATCGCTGTTCGCACCGCGGCGCACTAATCTGTCTCGACGAGAAGGGCAAAGGCAACAAGGGTTTTTCCTGCGTCTATCACGCATGGACCTATGACCTTGAAGGAACGCTGACAGGCGTCGCCTTTCAAAAAGGCGTCAAAGGCAAGGGCGGCATGGCGCCCGACTTCAAATTGTCAGACCACGGACCGCGCAAACTGCGCGTGGCGACGCTGCACGGTCTTGTGTTCGGCACATTCACGCACGATGGCCCGCAACTGGACGACTATCTTGGCGATGAAATCACCAGCCGCATCGCGCGCGTTCTTGAAGGCCGCAAACCAGTTGTTCTTGCGCGCTACACGCAAGCGCTGCCCAACAACTGGAAGCTCTACGTCGAGAACGTGAAGGACTCGTATCACGCGAGCATCCTGCATCTCTTCTTCACCACGTTCGAGCTAAACCGTCTTTCGCAGAAGGGCGCCATCATCGTTGACGAAAGCGGCGGCCACCATGTCAGCTATTCCGCGATCGACCGCAAGGAGCGGACGGCGGGCAAAGAATACGCGCAACAAAACATACGCTCGGAAAGCCAGTATCGTCTTGCCGATCCGTCCCTGCTCTCAGGCTTTGAAGAATTTGGCGACGACGTGACGCTGCAAATCCTCACCGTCTTCCCGACATTCGTTTTGCAGCAGATTCAAAATTGCGTCGCCATCCGTCAGTTGGCGCCGCGCGGCGTGAACGAAAGCGATCTGCACTGGACCATTCTTGGCTTTGAAACCGACACGCCAGAGCAACGGCTTGCCCGCCTGAAACAGGCCAATCTCGTGGGACCCGCAGGCTTCATCTCGATGGAAGACGGCTGCGTGGGCGGCTTCGTGCAACGCGGAATCGCAGGCGCGCTAGACAAAAGCGCGGTCATCGAAATGGGCGGCGACATGGCGCAAAGCAGCGAGAGCCGCGTGACTGAAGCCTCCATACGCGGCTTCCGGAAAGCGTGGCGCACCCACATGGGCATCGCCAATCCAACGCAGGCCGCGCCATGACCGGCGACATGCAGGCGCTTTATTTCAAAATGTCGCGCGCGCTCGCAGATTACGCGCGCTGCATCGACGATGACCGGCTCGAAGAATGGCCCTCGTTTTTCGTCGAAAATTGCCTTTACAAGGTGACGACAGCCGACAATCATTGCGAAGGGCTTGAGGCCGGCGTCATCTTCGCAAATTCGCGGGGCATGTTGAGCGATCGCATTTCAGCCCTGCGACAAGCCAATATCTACGAACGACAATGCTACCGGCATCTGATCGGCCCGCCCTCAATCCTCAGTTCGGGCGACGATGACCTGCGCGGCGAAGCCGCATTCATGGTGGCGCGCATCATGCGCGACGGAACGACCTTGCTCTTTGCGACGGGACGCTATCTTGACATATGACGTGATGAAGGTGACGCACTGCGCATCAAAGAGCGTATCGTTGTCTGCGATTCATCCCGTATCGATACATTGATGGCGATCCCCCTATGAGCAAATCGGACAAGATTATCGCAGTCGCGATTGGCGACCCCAACGGAATCGGGCCAGAAATCGCCGTTAAGGCTGCGGCACAGCTATTAACTGACGATTGGCCGCGTGCGCTTCTCGTCGGCGACCCACATGTGATCCGCCATTATGCGGCGATGGTCGCCCCCTCTTTACCGCTTAAAGAAGCGGATAGCCCACAGGGCGGCGCACTAACTTACTACGCAGTCGAGAACATGCCGCGCGACCGGTTTGTCCCCGGCAGCATTGACGCTGCAGCAGGCAAGGCGATGACGGAATACGTCGCAGCCGCCATGCGCCTCGTTCACGATGGCAAGGCCTACGCAATCGTCGGCTGCCCGCATCATGAGACCGCAGTGCATCAGGCCGGAATTCCATTTTCCGGCTACCCCAGCCTTATCGCGCGCCTGTCGAACGTGCCCGAGGACAGCGTGTTCATGATGTTCATCGGCGGCGGCCTGCGCATCGTGCACGCAACGCTGCATGAGCGGCTGGCCGACGGACTTGCGCGGCTATCGACCGACCTCGTGGTCGCCGCTGCGATGGCCGCCAATCATGCCCTGCAACGCATGGGCGTCGCGAAGCCTAAAATAGGTCTGTTTGGCATCAATCCGCACGCGGGCGAGAACGGCCTGTTCGGCGATGACGACCAACTCATCAACGTGCCCGCCGCCGCGCGCCTGCGCGACCTTGGCGTCGACGTGAAAGGC
>CANMLK010000144.1 GCA_947498445.1 Beijerinckiaceae bacterium | reverse complement strand
CGGAAAAACGACATTGCTACGCATGATTGGCGGCCTGCTGGAACCAACCTCGGGAACATTGCGTATTGAAGGGCGCAATCTTTGGAAGGATGGCCAGCGGCAGGACGACGCCCTGAGCGAATTGGGCATGGTGTTTCAAGACGCCCACCTTTTCCCATGGCTAACGATTGAGGAAAACATTGGTCTACCGCTTGAGCTTAAGGGGATAGTGCGCGCCGAGCGGCTGGCGCGCGTTCGTGAGTTGATGCAGCTTGTGGGCATCAGCGGGTTTGAAAAGCGCTGGCCGCGAGAATTGTCAGGCGGTATGAAGCAACGCGCCGCCATTGCGCGCGCCTTGTCCTATGATCCTAAAATCCTGCTGATGGACGAGCCTTTCGGCGCCCTTGACGCCATGACACGCGACGCCATGAATCTTGAGCTTCAGCGCATATGGACGCAGACGCGCAAGACCATTGTGCTTGTGACCCACTCAATTTCCGAAGCCGTCTTCCTGGCTGATCGCATCGTTCTCCTGTCGCCGCGCCCGGGACGGATCGACACAATTGTTGACGTGCCTATGGCGCGGCCGCGTTCGCTTGATATTCAGGCGACACTTGAATTCCAGACCATCGCCAAGACGCTGCGTCATCGGCTGGCGGAAATTTCATGAGCTCATCCATGACCAATTCGCCAACAGACGTGTCCGCTCCGCCTGCATCGGCTTCCTTAAGGAAAGGCGCTGCGCGCGATACATTGTTGCCCTGGATCACGACGCCGGTTCTTCTGATTGCGCTTCTGTCAGTTTGGCATTTTTACGTCTCCATCGCCGGCGTTTCGGCTTTCATTCTTCCTGCGCCGATCAAGGTCTGGGATGCGTGGATGGATATGTTGTCATCGTCGCGCGCATGGCGTCACACGTGGTTGACTGTTTATGTCACGCTCACGGGTTTTGGATGGGCGCTTGTGATCGGCGTCGGGCTGGGCGTCATGCTTGGACGGACACGCTGGCTGGAATTGACCCTGAACCCATTTATTATCGCCACGCAGGTTATTCCCAAGGTCGCACTATTGCCGCTTTTTGTTGTCTGGTTTGGCTTTGGAAATACGTCCAAGGTGATCGTAGCCGCTATTCTCGCCTTCTTTCCAATCCTGACGAATACCGTGCTTGGCGTAAAATCGATCGATTCTGGACATAGCGACGTGATGACCAGCCTGAATGCCACGCGCTGGCAGGTCTTTCGCCGTCTCGAATTGCCCTCGGCGCTGCCCTACATTCTCACAGGAATGGAAATAGGCATTGTGCTCGCCATCATCGGCGCCATTGTTGGAGAATATCTGGGCGGCAATGCAGGGCTTGGCTTCATGCTTGTCTCGAAGATGAACGGCTACGAGACCGATGGGCTCTTTGCCGTAATCGTCCAGATGACGCTGCTGGGCTTTTTCTTTTATTTCCTCACGGGCGCACTGCGGCGTTTGCTGATCCCATGGCACCAATCAGTACATATCAGGTGACGGCTTCCGCCTGCCGGATACCTTCGATCATTGAGGATTTCAGCAGATAGTCATAAAGGCGCTGCCGGTCATTTGTGATCGCTTGTAGTTCCGTCAGCATTTCACGGCGCCGCGCCGGATCCTTCTCGCGCATGCGGGCGCGATTACGATCAGCCTGCGCGATGATTTGATCGCGCGCGACTGGCCGGCGTCGGCGATCATAAAGATCGAGGCGCTTTTCTGACGCCCCGTTGTGCAGAATGTCGTTCAGGGCCGAGGCGAGTTCAAACGCGTCATGAATGCCGCCGTTCAAGCCCATTCCGCCGGAGGGTGAGTTAAGGTGCGCGGCGTCGCCCGCAAGCGCCACACGGCCACAATGATATTGGTTGACGATGCGCTGATGCACCCGGTAGGGCCGTTTCTCGATGATTTCATATCTGGCGGGATTTGGCGCGACGATCTGCAACGAGGCCTCGATCAGCGCTTCCGATAATTGCTCCTCAATGGAGAGGTCTTCGCGCGGATAGATCGAGACGCGCCAGCGGCCCGGCACTTTCAGAAGGCTGAAATTGCCATCATCTTTCCAGCAATAGGTGACGTTCGACAAACCTTCGAGGTGGTCTTCAAAGGGAAACAAAGTGGTGACCAGCAACGTCGTCTCAGGATAAGTTTCCCCCTCAAACGACATCCCAGCGGCCTTGCGCACAAAACTGCGCGCGCCGTCCGCGCCCACCAAATATTTGGCTCGATGCGCCACGAGGCCCTGCTGGGTCTCCACCAGTATTGTTACGCCGCGTTCGTTTTGCTCAACGCTTGTAACGGGGGAGCTGAAATGAACTTGCGCCAGCGGCTCTTGTTCAAGACGCGCGAACAGGCTTTGCGAAAGCTTCCATTGTTCACATTGCAGGCGATAGGGATGTTTTGTATCCCGCTCCAGAACGGAAAGATCAAAAACGGCGCGCTCTCCGCTTGGATGTAACCGTATTTGCCAATCAGGACAGATCAGGCCACGGCTGACGAGTTCGGCGCTGACCCCCAGCGGCTCCAGCATGTCGAGGGTAGGCGGATGAAAGGTTGACGCTCGCAAGTCTTCTGAAATCGCCGGTTCAGCCTCGAAAACCTGAACTGAAACACCCGATCGCGCCAGTAACAAAGCGAGGCAAAGCCCCACCGGCCCACCACCTGAAATGATGACTTCGCTTTCACTGCGGGGGCTCGTCATGACCATTCCTTACAGCTCACGACAACGTCATCAAAGCTTAAAGGCTGCTTCAACTCGGCTTCATGGATTGACCTTGTCTGACTTCTAATACAACCTCACGACAAAGGTCAAAAAGCTTTGGTCGTTGCTGGCTCACTCTTGTAGCAATCTTGTACCAAACTGGGCTTGCGCTTGTGCGAAGGGGGTTGTCATGCAAAATCGTCGAAATGTTCTGAAATATGCTGGCGCTGCGGCGACGTTCCTGAGCGCGCCGGCCATCCTTCGCGCCCAAACCCGCGAACCGTTCGTCATGATGACGCCGTTTGGGTTTATTGCGGATTTCATTGAAATGATGAACGCCATTTCTGGTGGCCACATGGCTGCTCAAGGTTTGGATGCGAAGCTGTTGGGTGGGCAAGGTACGGCGCAGCCTATTCAGCAGCTCATAACATCGCAGGCGCAGATGATCCGCGCATCGGGCATCGACGTCATGCGTGCGATATCGACCACAAAGGCTCCGCTGATTTCCATCGCGACGATTTATCAGGGATCGACCTTCCATATGGTCAGCCTCAAAAAGGCTCCGATCCTCAAGGCCGAAGATCTTGCAGGCAAGACGGTCGGCATCGTGTCCGTTGGCGGAACGACGGATGTGTACCTTGATTTGATCCTTGCGAAAGGCGGACTGCCCAAGAGCGCGGTGAAACGCGAGGTTACGGGTAATTCGCCGGGCGCAGTGCAATTTATGAAGCAGGGTCGCGTCGATTGCTTCATCGCCTCCATTCAGGTGGTGGTCGCGTTACAGCGGATGAAGGAAGAAGTTGAAATCTGGTCGACAGATCGCTATGCGCCCATGCCCGGGCAATGCTACATTTCCAGCAAGCAGATGATCGAGGGGAAACCGGATGTTTTCGTTCGCGCGATGAAGGCGATGCATGCCTCGGCGCAAGAAATCATGACCAAGCCGCTCCAGCCTGTTTTTGAGCGCGCCGCGAAGGATTTCGAGATTCCAAATATAAGAAACATGCAGGATCTTGTCGAAGTCGAAAAAGTGACGGCTGAGAAGCTTTGGCTGTCGGAAGGTCCTGATAATTTGTTGCGCAATGTCCCAAAACTCTGGAAGTCTGGCGTCGATGCGTTGCGTGAAAACGGCGTCGCAAATCCTGGTGATCCCGAGGCGCTCTACACCAACAAGTTTGTTGACGCCGCTATTTCAGGAAAGGGCTGAATAACAAATGTTGCGTAAGCACTTTGTGAAACTCAGATGATCCATACTTAACGAACTGTTCGTGGCATTGCCAATGATGCGGGTGGTTTAAGCGGTCTTGGCGCCTGCGGCGCAGAGCTCGTCGCGCAAGTTCTGGGAAATAAACTCAGGGCCATTTCCTTACTGGACTTCGCCCCACAACCACGCATGTGTGTTTGTGTCGCAACGCATTGAGTTGCGAGTGATTTCTTTAAGCCCCTGATCCGGGGCTTGTCTCAATGAGGCGCTAAGAAAACGCGCCTCCTTTGACACAGGAGATCGCCATGAATTTCAAATTCAATCTCAAACTTACGACCACGCAGCGCAACATGCTTTCTGTTGCTGTGCAACGCGGAGATCGCTGCATTGAACTCTCCCCGGGTTTGCGAGGAAGCGCCGCGCGGGTATTTGCTGCAAAACTGATTGATGCCGGTCTTGCACGCGAGATGCGAACAAAGGACGGGCTGCCTGTTTGGCGGCGTGATCAGGATACGAGCCAAGAGTACAGCCTGAAGCTGACTGCGTTGGGCATCAGGATCGTTGCAGAAGAGCCAAGGTCAGTTGAGCGCCCTGCAAACAAAAGCCCCAGGCCTGCATCACTTTCGCCAAGGGAAAGCTCCAAGCTCTCACAGGTAATGCTCATGCTCTCGCAAGAGAGCGGCGTCACAGTTCAGGAGATTTCAAAGGCAATGGGCTGGTTGCCGCACACAACCCGCGCGACTTTGACGGGCCTGCGCAAACGGGGCGTTCACATCATCCGGCTGACGCGGGAAGGGGAGCGCAGCTCATCCTACCGGATCGAGCCATCCCCCGAGACCAGACAGGCAGCTTGAGGCCATGGCTCGTTTGACGCCGGCGCGGAAAGAGATCGGGCAGGTTATGTCACCTGTCGCAGGTTCCGATCTTCAGCAGAAGCAAGATCGATCCGTTGCAATTGCGGAACAGCTCGAAGCGCTTCAGTCACTCGATCTGATCGCGCTGCGTGCCGAATGGCGCAAGCTGAAGGGGTCCGAGCCTCCCCGCCTCAGTCGCAACCTGATGCTGCGGTCCGTGGCCTATGCCCTGCAGGTCGAGGCTTTCGGGGAACTACCATCGAATAATGTCAAAATGCTTGGGACTTCCCACGACCGTAATGGGGAAGTCGCGCCAAATTCCGATTCCCCCCGAACCCGTCTTTCTGCCGGCGCGCGCCTGGTGCGCGAATGGCATGGACGCACCCACAGCGTCGATGTCTTGCAGGAAGGGTTCCTCTTCGAGCGCAGGACCTACCGCTCCCTGTCAGAAATCGCTCGGCGCATCACGGGCTCGCACTGGTCCGGCCCCCGCTTCTTCGGGCTGGTCAAGAAAAGAAAGTGAAGGCCGCCATGTCTGGCTCTGACAAGTCTACCTCTGCCACCCGGCGCAAAATCCGCTGCGCCATCTACACCCGCAAATCATCCGAAGAGGGGCTTGAGCAGGAGTTCAACTCCCTCGATGCGCAGCGGGAAGCTTGTGAGGCCTATATCAAGAGCCAAAGACATGAGGGCTGGATCGTCATCGCCACCCTTTATGATGATCCGGCCTATTCCGGCGGCAATATCGACCGTCCCGCCCTGAAGCGGCTCTTGGCCGACATAGATGCGGGGCTCATCGATACGGTCGTTGTCTATAAGGTCGATCGCCTGACCCGGGCCCTGGCTGACTTTGCCAAGATCGTTGAGGCCTTCGATGCGCAGGGGGTCTCATTCGTCTCCGTCACCCAGGCCTTCAACACGACAACCAGCATGGGCCGGCTAACCCTCAATGTGCTCCTGTCCTTTGCGCAATTTGAACGGGAGGTCACGGGCGAGCGTATCCGCGACAAGATTGCAGCTTCCAAAAAGAAGGGCATGTGGATGGGCGGCCTGCCGCCTTTGGGGTTGGATGTTCAGGACCGCAAGCTCGTTGTGAATGAAGGGGAAGCCAAAACCGTCCGCCACATATTCGGGCGCTATTGTGCTCTGGGCTGCGTGCGCGAACTGCGCAAAGAACTGGAGATCGGCAAGATTGTCAGCAAAGCGCGAAGAGCAGCCGATGGCAGCTGCTATGGCGGCAAGCCTTTTTCGCGAGGCGCCCTCTACCACCTCCTGCAGAACAAGATCTACATCGGCCTGACAACACATAGGGGAGAGGCCTATCGGGGAGAGCATCCAGCAATTCTTGATCGGGACCTCTGGGAAAAAGTCCAAAACCTTCTGGGCGCCAATAGGGTCGACCGGCGCGGCCTTGAAAAGGGCGGCTCAAAAAGACTGACCGGCATCGTCTTTGATGCATCGGGCGAGGCGATGACCCCGTCCCATGCCAGCAAGAAGGGGGTCCGCTATCGCTATTACATTTCCAGATCGCTGACTAAGAATTGCAAACACGAACACCCCGAGGCGCAGCGTATTCCAGCTGTCCGGCTTGAACAACTGGTCATCAAACGCATCACGGCGTTTTTAAGTGAGCCGACAGAACTCATAAATTACCTGCCCGCACACTACAAAAATGCCGCTTTCCAATTGCGTCTGGACGCGGGGTCAAAAAATCTTCTCGGCAGGATCGAACAAAACATGGCGACATGCTGGGATGATCTCATCCTGACTTTTTTGACGCGCGTTCAGATCCATCGCGAACATGTCGAGATTCACATCAGCGGGGATGCAATCGCCCAAGCCATCTTCGGCGACAAAGCTGCATCGGCAAGCAATGACGATGATGCTGAAGACAACAACATCAGACTAACCGTCAAAGCGATTCTGAAGCGGACGGGCAAGGAGCTGAGGTTCGTCATTCCGGGGGCAGCAGATCACGCAACCCCTGACCAGGCTCTGATCCGGCTGCTGCAGCGCGCGCGTGCTCTCCAATCTGCCATTGAACAATCGAGAAGCGCATCCATCGAAGAGATTGCGGCGTCACAAAACATGACGTCCTCTTATGTAACGCGGCTGATGCGTCTCAATTTTCTGGCGCCGGATATTGTCGAAGCCATCTTCACCGGCCGGCAGCCAGCCGAACTCTCAGCTAACAAGCTGATGAAGGACACCCGCTATCCACTTGGCTGGCGCGAACAGCGCATCGCCTTGGGCTTTGCTCAGGCCTGAATCCATCAACTCAGAACAATTCGGTCCAGCTTGAGTTTCCGGTGCGTACTGGAACGCTCAAAACCCGACAAAATGCGCGACTGCCTAGGGTGCAGGCAGAGACTTCCGTACTGCCAAAAATAGCCCCTGAGAAAGTCGGGGCAAATTGGTGCGAAAGAGGCCACGTAAGCGTCTCTGTCTTAAGGTCAAAACGACGCCCGCGTACAAGCTATTGAAACCACGCGCACATGCCGCGCCTGTGAACACAAAAGCCGGACTGGGTGTGGGAGATTCTTAACTGGCGGAGAGGGAGGGATTCGAACCCCCGGTACGGTTGCCCGTACTTCGCATTTCGAGTGCGACGCATTCGACCACTCTGCCACCTCTCCGCGAGGGATCGCGCCGCGAGGCCCGATGGTCCAAGGCGCAATATCATGGGGGGGCGTGACGTATCAAGAGCGTCCGGCCCGTAATCCTTCATCGTCGGGCGGTTGCCGCACAGAATCGTCTTGTGGATGGCCGCCAGCGCTTGTTAAGCAGTCGTTGCCGCCAACATTTGCGGCGGACGAGGACGGCGCGTTGGAGATCCTGCACAAAATCCCGAAGCTACGCTGGCTGCCGGTTCGCCACTGGTATGACTTGCGCAACCTCATGCGGCTCACGGCGAGGGTTCGCGACCCTGCCGATGACGTCGACTATCGATTCGAGGCAGATTCGTTTGAGGCCTATCAGCGCGGGCGGCTTTTTCTGCAAAAGGAGCCTGAGACGATATCCTGGCTGCGCTCCTCGCTGCGTGCGTCCGACGTTTTCCTCGATATTGGAGCCAATATCGGCATTTTCTCGATTTTCGCTGGAAAGCACATCGGCCCGGAGGGTCATGTGTACGCCTGCGAGCCGCACCTGCCGACAGCCACCCAGCTTTTGCAAAACATCAGCGCTAACCAGCTCGGCGACCGGGTTTCTGTTCTGTCGATCGCGGCTTCTGGTGCAGATGGTTTCGCGCCGTTCCTCTACAAGCGCTGGCGACAAGGGGCGTCCGGGAGCCAGCTGGCCATCGAGGGCGGGCCCGGTATGTCGCAAAGCGTGGGAGCCGAGCTCAAGGCCGCGCTGACAATTGACTCTATGGTTGAGCGCGGCGTCATCCGTCCGCCCAACTTGATCAAGATTGACACCGACGGAATCGAGATCCCCATCACGCGCGGCATGGAAAGACTATTGCGCTCGGCGCAACGGCCGCGGTGTCTGCTGATTGAGATCCAGGAAGGCGAGTACGAGCCGCAGGTCGAGTTCATGACCAGTTGCGGCTATAGTGTGCAGGAGAAACACCCGGTCGGGAAATGGAAGCGCAAGCTGGAGCAGGGGGCTTCCTTGAATGAAATTGCGTTCAATGCGCTGTTCGCGCCAATTACCTGATCAAACGGGTGCGCTCGTTGAAAGGACCTGCCAGTGAGCGAACTTCTTCTCGAACTGCGTACGGAACGGGCAACGCGTATTGCGCGCCATATGGCCGAGCGCGTGCGCGCGTGCGTGACGACGGACACGCCCTACCAGCATTTTCATCTCGTCGGCGCGTTTCCAGACGAGGTTTATGCAGAGATTCTCCGCTCCATGCCGCCGCGCGAAAGCTATCGGCCGATCAACATCAAGCGCTGGAAGAACGCAGCGGGCCAGTCCACCCGTGATCGACTCGCCTTGTCCGACGGCGAGATGAGCCGGGTGCCGGACACCATTCGCTCCCTTTGGGAGGATATCACCGCCGCGCTTCTGTCCCGGGATGTACAGCAGGCGGTCTACAGTGTCCTGCAAAAGGATATTGCGCTGCGGCTTGGGCGCCCGGTCGAGGATGTCCTGAAACAGGACGCCTATGCTTCCGTGCTGCTTGTGCGTGATTTTGAGGATTATTATCTCAAACCGCACCCGGACGGGCAGCCTCGTGTGGTGACCGTCATGTTCTACCTTGCCGACGAGGGTTCGCCGACCGACCTTGGCACGTCGCTCTACCGCGAGAATACGCTTCTGAGCCGCCTCATTGGCAAGCGGTTTGAGGAGATCGGTCGTTTCCCCTATCTGCCCAACAGCGTTGGCGTTTTCGCAGTCAACGACACGCCGGGCCGCACGAGCTGGCATGGCCGGGAGTTGATCGTGGGACCGAGCGTCGTGCGAGACTCGATCATCCTCTCCTACCTCTCGGTGAGTCGCCCCGATTTCGGCTCAAAGCACAATTACTGAAATGCCCATCTGCGGTTGACCGGCGCCACGTTCTGGCTATGATCCGCCCGCCGCAAAAGCGGGCCCCTGTGGTGGAATTGGTAGACGCGCTCGACTCAAAATCGAGTTCCGCAAGGAGTGCTGGTTCGATCCCGGCCAGGGGCACCAAACCATTGTTCGTGTCAGTTCACGATGGTGCGCTGACCAGATAAATAATCTCTCTTGCACAACATTATATGAAATTAATGGATTGCCAATGTTCGGAATGGTTCGCCATAATCCTTGCCCAAGTGTGGGGTCAGGTGTGGGGTCTACGACATGGCGGGTCGTCTGAATGAGCGTCGTATCGCCGGTCTTTCGGCGGGGACCCACATGGATGGCGATAATCTTTTCCTGAAAGTGAAGAAGACTGGCAGTCGCTCTTGGATTTTTCGGTATCAGCTAAACAAGAAGCGCGATGACTTGGGGCTTGGTCCTTATCCCGCCGTAAGCCTCAAGGAAGCCAGAGAGCAGGCTCAGGACGCCCGTCGATTGGTGGCGCGTGGGGTGAGTCCCAAAAAGGCCAGAGAAGCTTCTAGGCGATCTGGAGGGGCGACCCCGACGTTTGGTGAGATCGCGGCGCTGGTGGTCGCGGATATGGAACGCGATAGCCAGAACGCCAAGGTTCGCTATCAGGCCGCCCGCCACCTTGGACCGGTTTTTTGCGGCCCGTTCTTGGGTCGCCGTGTTGACGAGATCACGACAACAGAAGTCGCGGCTCTTCTGCGCCCGGTTTGGGACGCTAAACCTGAAGTGGCTCGCAAGCTTTATCCGGCCATTCGTCGCGTCTTTGATCGTGCGCGTGTTATCTTGAAAGCTGATTACGATATTCTAATGTTCGACAATCCCGCGTCATGGGAAAATCTAAAAGCTCAAGGCTTTAAGGCGCCTCGGGCGCTATCTCGCGGTCATCACCCGTCGCTGTCTTATTCGCGCATAAGTGAATTTATGTCCGCCCTTCAGCGTCGCGATGCTCTTGCGGCCCGGATGCTTGAATTCATGATTCTCACCAATGTCCGTACAAATTCCGTGCTCGGCGTGTAAAAGCCGGAGCAATAATCCCTCACAGAAGCGGCCGATTTGTTTGGTCGCGCCGGACTAAAAGTACGGCAGATAAAGGCCCTTGATCGTTGGATCGGGGGCTGGGGGATGAAGACAGTGGAGCTTTACGCAAGGGTTAGACACGC
>CANMLK010000143.1 GCA_947498445.1 Beijerinckiaceae bacterium | reverse complement strand
TACCGAGAACTTCATCATCTTCGAGACCGTTCTCGCATTCACACCAAAATGGTCCGCCGCCGCTCGCTCACTCATCCCATCGATCTGAACGGCGTGTCTAACCCTTGCGTAAAGCTCCACTGTCTTCATCCCCCAGCCCCCGATCCAATGATCAAGGGCCTTTATCTGCCGTACTTTTAGTCCGGCGCGACCAAACAAATCGGCCGCTTCTGTGAGGGATTATTGCTCCGGCTTTTACAGCCTCAACTTTTTCTGATCTCACGTTCGCTGCGTGCAGCGCACGTACACGTAGGTGCCATACCGCGTGTTGATTTCTGGATCGACGAAACGCAGCACGACGTTGTTGTCCGAAAAGGAGACCACTTCTCGGTCCTGCGGGTCTCCTGGCGGCGCGTTGTACCCAAGATAAACCTTGCCGTTTGGCGCGCCTTTGAAGGTCAACTCATAGACCTTCGGATCGTCGGCCACGTGCATCATCACGCCGTCTGACGGGCCTTTGGTGATGACATAAGGATTGCGGCAATGGGTTCTGGCCATCGCTTCGGTGCGGGGCCGATCCTTATCGTCGCGGTACGAGGCGACGCCCCATTGACCAACCATTTTGTCTATCGAATAGGCGGATGGAAGGGCGGCAGTTTGCGTTTGCGTTGGCGCCAGCACAACATCGGACGCCGCGTTGCACCCACCAAGAGCCGCTACAAGCCCGCACGCGGCGATGATCCGGGATACTCTCATGTACGCCCCCTCACTAATCTGTCCTCAAGCCTGATGACTGGCACTGGGCCTCGAGCCGAAGTCCATGTTGCCGCACATCCGGGATGAAGTCACCACCGCGGTTCAGGTCCATCGCCCCAGCCGGCGCAAAAAGCCGATCAGGGCGTCGTCGAACGCCCACGGATCTTCAATCGAACAGGCGTGCCCCGTGCCCGGAATGACAACCTGCCGCGCTCCCGAAATTCCGGCCGCAGTCTCGCGTCCAGCCTCCAGCGATACGTCGTGCGCGCCATTGATGACCAGCGTCGGCGCGCCGATGGTCGACAGACGCGGGGTCATGTTGCACCCCGCCCGCGCCCGAAAGATTTGCGCGATGCTTTCGCCCGATAGCGTGTGCGAGTTCTCGTCGAACAGGTTCATCACCCAGCGCCCGTGCGACGTTTCAGGAAAGCCCGGCGCGAAGAGTTCGCGCATGTGCTTGCGCCGATAGCCCGCAAGATCGGGCGACGTATACCCATCAATGCGGTTCTGGATGTTGCCGCCGCCCCGGCTGCTGCCGCCCACAAGCACGAGAGCTTCAGTCATCTCCGGTCGATCAAGACCAAACAGCAGCCCTATTCCAGACCCCACGCTGCACCCGGCGATGATGGCGCGGTCCACGCCTTCGCGCTTCATCACGCTGGCGACATCGTCCGCCATATCCTCCAGGCTGAAAGGCGTCGTGGGCTTGTCGGAAAAACCGTAGCCGCGAATATCCACGTTGATGGTCGTAAAGCGTTGGGAAAAGCGCGCGACCTGATACGTCCACAGCCGCCGGTCAAATGGATTGGCGTGGACGAAAACCAGCGCCGGCCCCTGCCCGGCCACCTCGTAATAGATGTTGACGCCGTTGTTCTGACTAAAAGACATCGCTTCTCTCCCCCAAAATGGCGATGTCGGCGCCGATTGCCTCGGTGGCCGCACACGCGGCGGCGCTTGATAGCGCTGCCTCTATCCTTCATTCTAGCGCCAACAAGTCATCAGGAGGAAACATGACCGCGAGCGGATTTTGGGAGCCCAAGCCCAGCTACACGAATGAAGAAGTCCTCGCGATGAATCAGGAGGTCCGCCAGCGCCCGGACATCGAACTGACCGAACGCGAAGACGTCTTCCGCATCGAGGCGCTGGGAATGTCATGGGACATTGGCGCCTACGTCATCGAACCCGCCGACCCATCAAAGGCGGCGCGCGGACCTGATGGCAAGAAAATCGGCTTTTTGCTGCTGCACGGCGGCGACGGCGACTTCAAGTCCTGCTCCATCCTCGCCCGGCAGATCGCGAGCAAGTTCGGCTCGCGCACGGTGTCGATGACATTTCCCGGCCGTCTGTACCTTGCAGACGCTGACCGCAACTGGCTCGACGACACGATCCACGATGACGGCTCGGTGCGCACGCCCATCTGGGTGGCGGGTGAGACCATCGGGCGCGACGAATACGACGTCATCAAGGACACAACGCCGATCAACCGCATGCGCTACGGCACGCGCACGCTCGCACAGGCCAAACCCGGCACGAATTTCTGGCATCGCATGGCGGCCTGGCCGGCTGCGTTTGAAGACGGCATGATAGAGGCCTGCCGCAAGCACTTCCCGGAAGGCGAATTCTCGATCTTCACCCATGGCCATTCCACCGGCGGCGCCTTCTCCGCCTACATCGTGCAGCGCGTCCCGAACATTGCGGGACAGACCGAGATCGAAACGGCGCCCATAGGCTATATCAACGAGGTGAAGCACGACTGGTCCGGCGCGCTGGGCAAAATCGGCAATTACGAGCGCATTTCAACTGAATCCGCGCGGCGCAGCGATCCGTTCAACGAACTCTACATCCGCACATGGCGCGATCTGGCGCGCTATTTCGGGCCCGAAGCTCTGGGCAAAGAAGGACCTGCAGGGCTCATGCGCCTGCCTTGGCTGATGGAGGAAGTCTTCGATGCCTGGGGCAAGGACCGCGCGCGCCCGAGCTTCAAGGCGGAATACACGATCACCCACAACATCGTCGCCTCGCTGGAAGCTGCAGCGCGTGTGAATGCGGAACGCCTCAAGCTCGACGAGGCGCAAACGCAGGCGTTGATCGACCGATTTTTCGGCTATTGCCTTTATGACGAGAAGCCCGGCGCCAAGCCCGTCACGCCGATCTTCTACGTCAACTCCGCCTACAGCCGTGACAACTCGCCCGAAGCCTACAGCGAGATCGTCCTGCCCATGCTGGCGAAACTGAAGCCCGCGCCGCGCGTGCGCGTCACGCAATTGCAGGCTGGCACACATATCTATTATCGCCCCGAGCCCGGTCTGCCGCTGGGTCTTGCGCCGAGTGTCGCAAAACTTTGGCACGACGCTATCCACGGCGGTTTCTTCCATCACGGAATTTGAAAGAGGCCACAGATGAAATTCAATCTCTCCACCGTTATCGCCTCACTCGCGCTCGCGGGCGTGACGACTGCAGCACAGGCCCAATCGGTTCCCGTCGCCGACTTTTACAAGCGCACGAACATCAATGTCATCGTCGGCTCCGGCACAGGCGGCGGCTATGACGCTTACGCGCGGCTGCTAGCGCGTCACATGGGCCGCTTCGTGCCGGGCTCGCCGAGCATGGTCGTGCAGAACATGCCCGGCGCTGGCGGCCTCAAGAGCGCGAACAACCTCTACATGATAGCCCCCAAGGACGGCGCGACCATCGCTATCCTTCACAACACGCTCACGCTGAACCAGATCGCGGGATCAGCCAGCGTCTCTTATGACATGCACAAGTTTGCATGGCTTGGCAGCATGAGCATCACATCAACGATATGCGCGTTCACCGGCAAGGCCGGCGTAACAAAGCTTTCAGACGTTGTGACGCGCGAGGTCGTCATCGGCGCCTCCGCGGGTTCCACGTCGATGATACCCGCTATCCTCAACTCACTTGTCGGCACCAGGTTCAAGCAAGTAAAGGGCTACGAATCCACCAGCAACATTCTCGTCGCCATGGAGCGTGGCGAGGTGGATGGCGTTTGCGGCTGGGGCTGGGACAGCGCCAAGGTTCAGGCCATGTCTGCGCTGGAGCGCAAGGCCTTCGGCATCGGTCTCGACATCGCCAACGAACAGCATCCCGATCTGAAGAAGCTCGGCGTGCCCTTCGTCATGGACCTGATGAAGGAAGGCCCCAACAAGCAGGCGCTCGATCTCATCTTGTCGACGCAATACTACAACCGTCCGTTCGCCGCCCCGCCCGGCACGCCAGCAGACAGAACCGCCGCGTTGCGCAAGGCTTTCGCTGACGCACTCCAGGACAAGACGTTGCTCGATGAGGCTGCAAAGGCCCGCATGGACATCGACTATCTGTCGCCAGAACAGGTCATGGGGGCGCTCGACAAAGCCTTCACCGTGCCCCGCGACGTGCAGGTTCGCGCCATCGAAGAGCTGAAGCTGACGGGATGGGGCGGCCTTTAGGCGCCCTACCTGTTAAGCCGCACAAGACCGCATTCAGCGAGATCATAGCCGGTCAGCGCTTGCGCCTGCCGCTTGAACTCGTCGCTGCGCAGTAACGCGAAAAACGTCTGCGGCCCGGGCTCAAAATAAGTCCGGCGCCGCAGGGCGAGATCGAAACGCTCCCACGTGAGCGGCGCAAAACCAAGGCCGAGCCCCGCCGCAACCGCGCGTGTCGCAAGTCCGCAGTCAACATCGCCGCTGCGGATAGCCTGCGCGAGATCATGGCCCGTCGCATACGCAAAGACGGAGGCGTTCAGCTCTGTCGCTTTTGCGCCGAGCCTGAACAACATCCGCTCAAGCAATTGCTGCGCGCCCGCCCCGGCCTGTCGCATGCCAAACTTGGCGCTCGACGCAATGGCGGACTCAAGACTGATTAGCCCCTTAGGATTGCCCGGCGCAACGAGCAGCCCCTGCTCGCGACGCACAAACCCTATCACCACGGCATCGAAGAGGTCGGGCATAGCGCGGACGGAATCCTCATTCGCGCGTTCATCCAAGTCCAGATCATGCAGATGGACCGCGGCCATGCACACGCTGTTGGCCGCAAGGCGCGCAAGGCCTGCCTCTGACCCCTCAGGCAAAAGCGCCAGCCCAGACCCGGAATGGCGCGCCGCCCATTCGAGCAGAGGGTCCGTGCTGCCGCCGATGATCGGAGGCGCCTGCGCGGGCGAGACGCCTGCAGGCCGCGACATGCTCGCCTCGATCCATCTGTCGAGGGTGGCGCGGGGAAACACCCACTTCCCGCCAACCTTCGAGCAGGGAACGGAGCCGCTCGCCGCCATCTCGTAAAGTTTGCGCTCCTTGATGCGCAAATAGGCCGCCGCCTCGTCGCTGGTGAGATAGGGACTACCCTGCATTTTGATGCGCCTATATGCAAAAATTACGATATTGAACTTTGACCACAGAAAACATACATCAGACGTAGTCAATTGGAATTTGTACAACTTGGACGCCGCCTCGCCCTTCCGGGCCGCCATGCAACTCATCCTGGGGCTCGATCCGCAGTTTCTGCAGATCGTGGGTCTGTCCCTGAGCGTGACGCTGACCGCGGTTCTCATTGCGGCCGTCATCGGCCTGCCGCTCGGCGCCCTGCTGGCGCTGGCGCGCTTCCCCGGCCGCTCGGCTATCATCGTGCTGATCAATGCGCTCATGGGCCTGCCCCCGGTGGTCGCGGGCCTCGTCATTTTTCTACTTCTTTCACGCTCCGGCCCCCTCGGCGCGCTGGGGTGGCTGTTCACACCGAAAGCGATGATTGTCGCGCAGTCGATCCTCGTGCTGCCCATCGTCATCGCCCTGACGCGGCAGATCATTGAGGATCTCTGGGCTGAGTATTGCGAGCACCTCACCTCGCTCGGCCAAACGGGTGTGCGCGCCATTCCAACATTGTTGTGGGATGCGCGCTTCTCGCTCGCCACCGTGCTGCTTGCCGGCTTTGGCCGCGCCAGCGCGGAGGTCGGCGCCGTTCTCATCGTCGGCGGCAATATCGCCGGATACACGCGCGTGATGACGACATCCATCGCGCTTGAAACATCCACGGGTGACCTCGCCTTGGCGCTAGGCCTTGGAATCACGCTGCTGGCGTTGACGCTTGCGATCAACGCAATAGCTTTCGGCGCAAGCCGTATCGGCGCGCGGTTAGCAGGCGCGTCATGATGCTCCCAGATGACGCTTCGACGATATTGCCACTGACAGCACATGCGGCTGGATATCGCGTTGGCGAGAAATGGCTGCTACAGCAGGCCAATTTCACGATTCAGGCCGGTCGGCTCACTACAATTCTGGGCCCCAACGGCGCGGGAAAATCGCTATTCTTGCGCCTGTGCCACGGGCTTATCTCGCCAAGCACGGGGTCCATTACATGGAGCGCATCGGGCGGCGCAATCAATGGCCGCAAACGGCATGCGATGGTGTTTCAGAAACCTGTGATGCTGCGCCGCTCCGCGCGCGCCAATCTCATTCATGCGTTGCGAGCCGCAGGTGAACCTCAAATTCAGGCGCGCGCCGATGAAACGCTGGAGCGTTTTGGCCTCAATCATCTTGCCGCGCAACCTGCCCGTCTTTTGTCGGGCGGCGAACAGCAACGACTCGCACTGGCGCGCGCCTGGTCGCTACGACCCCAAGTACTATTTCTCGATGAGCCAACGTCGCAACTTGATCCGGGCGCCACGCGCCAGATCGAGGAGATGATCGAAGTGTTGAAACGCGAAGGCGTGACCCTGGTCATGTCCACGCACGATATCGCGCAAGCGCGCAGGCTCGCTGACCGCGTGCTCTTTCTGCACAAGGGCGCGATCATCGAAGATTCGACTACCTCGGAATTTTTCAAAAAGCCCGCGACGACGACGGCTCGGGCTTTCGTGGCCGGCGACCTTTTGTGGTGAAGTCGAGAGGGAAAGCGATGAACGCTCAATTCACACGTCGGCTTTTCATCGCGGCTGCGCTTACTGTTTGCACTGCGGCGCAGGCGCAAACTGCACAGGGCACCCGCTTCATCGTCGCGTCGTCGACAACATCGACGCAAGACTCTGGCCTCTTCGGCCACATCCTGCCGCTGTTCAAGGCGAATACAGGAATCGACGTACGCGTCGTCTCACAAGGCACCGGCCAGGCGCTCGACACCGGCCGCCGGGGCGATGCCGACGTGGTGTTCGTTCACGCACGGTCGCAAGAAGTGACCTTCGTTGCGCAGGGGTTCGGCGTTGAACGCAAGCCCGTCATGTACAACGACTTCGTCCTCATCGGGCCAAAGTCTGACCCGGCTGGCGTGAAGGGCTCGAAAGACATCACCAACGCGTTGCAGACGATCCAGCAGAAGCAATCCGCATTCGTTTCGCGCGGCGACCGGTCCGGCACGCATGCTGCTGAACTCTCGCTCTGGAAAACCGCCAGCGTCGATCTCGAAAAGTCGAAAGGCTCTTGGTATCGCGAAATTGGCCAGGGGATGGGCGCCGCCCTCAACACAGCCGGGGCGATGAACGCTTATGTTCTTGCGGACCGCGGCACGTGGCTGTCCTTCAAAAATCGCGGGGAGCTCGACATCGCGGTTGAAGGCGACCAGCGCCTCTTCAACCAGTACGGCGTCATTCTCGTTAATCCCGCCAAACATGCCCATGTGAAGAAGGCCGATGGGCAAGCGTTTATCGACTGGCTGACGGGCCCCGAAGGGCAGAAGGCCATCGCCGATTATAAAATCGGCGGACAGCAGCTTTTCTTCCCGAACGCGACCCAGCCCGGCGCCTGACCCGCCTCAGCTTTCGCGCGAATCGCTATCCAAATCGTCGTCGTCCGTCGTCTCGTCAGGGACGGCGGGCACGGCATAAGCGCCGACAAGCCAGCGGCCAAGATCCACGTCTGCGCAGCGGCGTGAACAGAACGGCTTATAATGGAGGATGCCCGGCTTGCGACAGATCGGGCATGGCCCTCCCGTCAGCTCAGTCTCTGGCTGCTGCGCGTCCGGGCCATTATCGTTTGCGGAGCTGGACATCTGTCGTGAATCTCAGGCGCCTTGAAGCCACATCAGGTGGACCGGATAGCCCTCGCCTGACAACAATTGTGCAGTCTCGTAAAGCGGCAAGCCGACGACCGCCGAATAGGATCCCACGATCTTCACGACGAAAGCGCCCGCTAGCCCCTGAATGGCGTAGCCGCCAGCCTTCCCGCGCCACTCGCCAGAAGCCAGATAGCCCTCAATTTCTCCGGTCGACAGGCGCTTGAAGCGCACCCGTGTGTCGACCAGGCGCCTGCGCTCGGCGCCCTTGGGTGAAATGACCGTGACAGCGGTATACACGCGATGGTTTCGCCCTGAGAGCAGGCGCATGCAGGCCCCCGCCTCTTCCGCGAGTTCGCATTTGGGAAGAATTCTACGTCCCACTGCAACCACAGTATCAGCCGCAACGACATAAGCGCCGCGCAGATCATCCTGCGCCGCAGCAGCTTTTGCGCCCGCCCGGGCCTTCTCGTTTGCAAGACGAGTGGCGAGCGCGCGCGGCGTTTCGTTTCGCTGAGGGGTCTCATCCAGATCGGCCGGGAGTAGCCCATCCGGCTCTATCCCGATCTGCTGAAGCAGCGCGAGGCGTCGCGGCGATGCTGACGCCAGCGCGAGCCGTGGTCGCCAGGACTCCGGCGCGGCATCGGTTTTTTTGAAAAACCCGATCACGCAAAATCCCTTTCTGCGCTCACGCCCGCGCTTCGCATCATCACAGGCGGCAGATTATTTGAAGCGGTAGGTGATGCGGCCCTTGGTCAGATCATAAGGCGTCATTTCAACAAGGACGCGATCGCCAGTCAGCACACGGATACGGTTCTTGCGCATCTTGCCGGCGGTGTGGGCGATGATCTCGTGATCGTTTTCAAGCTTCACGCGAAAGGTCGCGTTGGGGAGAAGCTCGCTTACCGTTCCCGGAAATTCGAGAAGCTCTTCTTTAGCCATGTAATCCCATTGAGTTGAGCGCGCCGGCGGGAGGCGCCCCGTCAGTTCCGGGCGGACCCTAATGTAAGCGCCGCGATTTGTGAACCGCCGAGTGGCGAACTGGCGTTTTCGTCACCGTTTCATTCACTGTGCGGGCACAAAGTCGTCAAGGCCTTCTCAAGTTTGCCCCGACGACGGTCGCTCGACCGCAGCCGCCGCGCGTTCGTCGGCCGCCTGATAAGCCTGAAACCGCCTCCAGGCGAGCGGAATAAGGCCCAGATAGAGCAGCGTCACCAAGACGAGCACTTCGGCGGGATAGCTGGCGAGCAGCAGGATCAACGCCATGACGCCGAGCATGACCGCCAGAAAATACTCCCGTGGCACCCGCCCCATTTCCTTGCCGGAAAAATGCGGGATGCGGCTCACCATGAGAAAAGCGACAAGCAGCACGTAGGCGATGATGATTGGAACCGTCGCCCTGTTCTGCGGAATCTGGAGCACCGACAGATGCAAATAGATTGGCAGCAACACGACAATCGCGCCCGCTGGCGAAGGCATTCCGGTAAAAAACTGCCCCATCCATTTTGGCTTGTTGGGGTCGTCGATCATCACATTGAAGCGGGCCAGGCGCAGCGCGCAAGCGACGACGTACACCATGCAGGCGAACCAGCCGGCGTTCTTGATCTCTTGAAGGCTCCACAAATAGAGCAACATCGCAGGAGCCACGCCGAAATCGATGAAATCTGCGAGAGAGTCGAGTTCGGCTCCGAAACGCGACTGCCCATCCAGAGCCCGCGCAAGCCGGCCATCAAGACCATCAAGCACGCCAGCTGCGGCGATCGCGAGCACCGCCAGTTCGTAGCGGCCCTCGATCGAGAAGCGAATTGAAGTGAGCCCCAGCGCCAGCCCAAGGAGCGTCACCAGATTTGGCAGAACGTAGCGCATGGGAATGCGGGCAAACCGCTTTGGACGCGGCGACGGCTTGATCTGGGGCTCTATCGGCTCGCTCATTTTGCCCTCGGTCAACGGTTCCGGAATTCCCGACGCACCGCATTCAAACTGAATTCCGCGAGGATGGTTTCACCCGCAACCGCTTTCGATCCCACGGCGACAAGCGGAATGCAGCCTGCCGGCATGTAGACGTCGACGCGCGAACCAAAGCGGATAAGGCCGATTCTCTCGCCAGCCGCCAATGCATCGCCTTCTTTGGCGAAGGCGACAATGCGGCGCGCGATCAAACCTGCGATCTGCACAACGCCGAACGTCCCGCGCGGCGATTCGATGACGAACCCGTTGCGCTCGTTATCCTCGCTCGCCTTGTCGAGGTCCGCGTTGATGAACAGCCCAGGCTTGTACGCCACGCGCACGACGCGCCCGTCCACCGGGGTCCGGTTTACGTGGCAATCGAACACAGACATGAAGACCGAGACGCGGGTCATCGCGGTATCGCCAAGCCCAAGCTCGGGCGGTGGCACATAGGCGCCTACAGACGAGACCACGCCATCGGCCGGCGAGATGACCAGACTTCCGTCCATGGGAGTGACGCGAATCGGATCGCGAAAGAAGTATGCGCACCAGGCGGTCAGGATCAGCCCGATCCAGCCCAGTGGATTCCATATCCAGAAAAGGATGATAGTTGCGACCGCGAAAGCGGCGATGAAGATGTAGCCCTCAGGATGGATGGGCGTGATCTGGCGGCGGATGCTGTCGGCGATGGTCATGCAATTTCCCGATAGTGTCAGGCGCGGACCGCGCTCTTGTGCCATCTAGTCGCGCGGAAGTCACCAACAAGGTCGGCGCATATCGCCGCCCACCTTAT
>CANMLK010000142.1 GCA_947498445.1 Beijerinckiaceae bacterium | reverse complement strand
GGCGACGCAGACCGGGATTTCATGCAAGGTATGATCCCGCATCATCAGGGCGCCATCGACATGGCGAAGATCGCCCTGCAATACGGATCCGACCCGCAGGTTCGGAAACTAGCGCAAGACGTGATCGTCGCGCAGGAAAAAGAAATCGCAGAGATGAAGGAGTGGCTTGCCCGCAGAAAGAAGTAGCCCCCACGCGGGAGCCTGAGGTTTGTAATTAGTTCAACCATGTTCTAGAGAGTTTAAAAATATGAGAAAGACCAAGAAAGTCATTGGATTAGGTGTCTTTTTTTTGAGCGTCGCAGCGCCAGTAACCGTTCTTGCCCACGCCACGCTGGAGCAGCAGAAAGCTGCGGTGGGCTCATCCTACAAGGCTGTCATCAAGGTTCCACACGGGTGCGGAAGTGAGCCTACGTTAAGGCTGCGCGTGCAGGTTCCTGATGGCATGGTTTCGGTTAAGCCGATGCAGAAGCCCGGCTGGCAGCTTGATGTTGTGAAGAAGAGCTATGACAAGGCCTATCAGTATCGCCGCGGCGCCTCGCTCACCGAAGGCGTGCGTGAAATCAAGTGGACTGGCAAGCTCTCCAACGACGATTACGATGAGTTCGTATTCGTGGGGTATCTATCCGACACGTTGAAGCCGGATACGGTGCTCTATTTCCCTGTTATTCAGGAATGCGAGAAGGGATCAGAGCGTTGGATCGAAATTCCGGCTGAAGGCAAAACATCGCGGGACTATCGCTTCCCCGCGCCTGGCCTGAAACTTATGCTGCCGTCTTCCAATTAATGTTGCAGACGTCCAGCTTCTCCCTTCCACAAATGTCAAAGCCCTCGCGGTTTATGCAGATTGTTTGTCTGCTACTCATGCTTCTCGGCGTGAGTAGCAGTCCGGCGTTTCCGCATGCTTCGCTCATTTCGTCGACGCCATCGGATGGCGAGACCGTGAGCGTCCACCCGGTCTTGGCCATCCTGCAATTCAACGAACCGGTTTCGGTCACGAGTATCAGCGTGATCGCTTCGGATGGCGTCCAGCATAGTCTGCAGGCGGACACGCATCAAGATCACATCACTGTCACCCTGCCGTCACAACTTCCAGCTGGATCGCAGGTGATTAGCTATCGCGTGATATCGGCCGACGGGCATCCAGTGTCGGGATCAATCGTCTATTCGCTTGGCGCAGCCACACAGATCAATGGGGTAACCGTTTCAACGTTTGTTGTGACCAGCGGAATCTGGCTGGCGCGCTGGGGCTTATATATAGGCCTGCTAGGCGCGGTCGGCGGCGCTTTTTTTGTAAACTGGATTGCGCCAGCGCCAGCGTGGACGATCTCATGGCTCCGCGCGGCGGCCGCCCTCGGGGTAGTTTCTGCGGCGCTGTCGGTTGGCCTGCAAGGCCTCGACATGTTGGGCGCACCCCTCTCGACGCTGCTGAGTTTGCGTGCGTGGGCGGAAGGCTGGAGGAGCAGTCTGGGAACCTCGGCTCTCGTCGTCGCGCTTGCTTGCGTTGGTGCGTTCCTGTCGTTACGCTCGTCCCCGAAGATTTTGACGCGAAGCCTTTCGATTGTCGCGCTTGCCGCCGTAGGAACCGCCTTTTCCCTGACGGGACACGCTAGTTCCGCCGAGCCGCAATGGCTGATGCGGACGGCGATCATTCTTCACGGAGCGGTGGCGGCGGTCTGGGTCGGTGGCCTGCTTCCACTGGCGGCAGCAGTTCGCGCTGCGCCAACTCAAAGTCTGCCGGCTGTGCTGCGCTTCTCCGCCGTGGCTACACTCGCCGTTGCTGCGCTCGCAGCGACGGGCGCGATCCTCAGCATTATTCAGATCGAGACCTGGTCGGCGCTGCTGCTGACCGATTACGGTCGACTCTGGATCGCCAAACTCAGCGTAGTATTGATGATGCTTGGGCTGGCGGCGCTGAACCGCTTCGTGCTCACGCCGGCGATGGCTGCAGGTCCGCAGGCCGGTAATCGGCTCGTCCGCTCGATCGGCGTTGAATCGGTTCTGGCGCTTCTGCTTCTCGCCGTGGTGACAGGCTGGAGATTCACGCCGCCTCCGCGGGCGACATCCACCACGCCTGTTTCCGCAATCCACTTGCATATGCACGGCATCAAGGCTTGGGCGCATGTAGGCTTGAGCCCCAGTCGAGCCGGGCTCGTTAATCTGTCGGCAATGATCTTGTCGGCGACTTCGCACCCAATTGACGCGAAGGAAGTGGTCTTCCTGTTCAGCAACCTCATGGCAGGAATAGAACCGTTTCAGAGGAAGGCGGTGAAGACTCCTGACGGGGATTGGGTGGTGACGATGATACCTCTCACGACGGCTGGCCTCTGGACAGTACACGCAGAGGTCTTGATCAGCGATTTCGAGAAAGAACTCATGGAGGCCCAGTTGAAGATACTGCCCTGAATAGGTCGTCAGTATCATGAACGGAGGGGACCGCTGCGCTTATTTCATTTAGTTGAAGCCACGTTGCTTCTTGGCGTCACCATGAAGCAAATACCGATGGGAGCTTCCGCCATTTCGCAGAGATGGTCAGGATCGCGGAAGACGCCTGCTTTGACCTTCTTTTCTGCGCCGAAATAGCGGCACTGTTGGAGGGCTCGAACGAGAGCCTTTGTTGACTTGGCAACATCGCAGGGATCGACCCTTACACATTTTGGGCCTTGGCGCATTGACGACTCGCATCGGCCTCTGCTGCACAGCGAGAACAACATACGGTGAGCCTTTTCACGTAGACCGCCGTTACGCATCCCTAGATTAGCGAGTTTGTCGGAATGGTTTTCTTTAAAATTGTCAGTTTCGCTGTCCGCAACAGACTGCTTGTCATCGCAGCGGCCTTGGCGCTGATTGTCGCCGGTAGCCTGCTACTGCCCAAGATTCCGATCGACGTTTTTCCCGATCTCAATCGTCCAACAGTTACCATAATGACGGAGACGGATGGCCTCGCGCCGGAAGAGATCGAGCGCAACGTGACGCAACCGATTGAGAATGCGCTTCGCGGCGCGCCCGGGGTTCAGCGCATTCGTTCAACTTCGAGCGTGACCATGTCGGTCATTTATGTTGAATTCGACTGGAGCATCGATATTTATCGCGCGCGTCAGACGGTTTCCGAGAGACTGTCCATCGCAGCGCCGATGCTTCCTCGAACCGCGCGTCCCTCGCTGGGCGCGATTTCCGCCATCTTGGGAGAAGTGGCGATTATAGGGATAGGTGGGCCAAAGGCCTCATCGATGGAAGGGCGTGATTTCGCAGATTGGGTCGTGCGTCCTCGTGTGCAGGGCATTCCAGGCATCAGCCTGGTGACCGTCTTAGGTGGTGAAGCCCGCGAGCTTCGTGTGGTGCCCGATCTTGCCGCAATGCGGACACTGGGCGTGACACTCGATGCCCTCGCTCAGACCTTGACCCGCTTTGGCGCAAATACGGGCGGCGGCTTTGTCGAGCAGCAGGGCTCGGAGCTGCTTATCCGGAACATCGCCGCTTCCGCGAGCCCAGAGGTAATCCGGGGCCTGATTGTCGGCTATGCCGATAAGGGCCCAGTAGAACTCGACCAAGTCGCGGATGTAGCATTCGGCGCTCGCCCAAAACGCGGCGATGCGTCCATCATGGGGACCCCTGGGATCCTTGTCTCTGTGCTGAAAGCGCCGCATGGCGACACTCTTCCGTTGACCCGGGAGATTGAGGCCGTCGTCTCGGACCTGTCCGCGCGGACGCCGGATGGCATCACCGTCCAATTGGTTTATCGACAGGCAGACTTTACCGACCTCGCAATATCGAACGTGGTGCGGACGCTCATCGAGGCTGGTGTTGTTGTGAGCGTGGTTTTGCTCCTGATCCTGATGAACGCCCGGATCACCATCATCACGCTGGTCGCCATTCCGATCTCCATGTGTGTTACAGTCATGGTGTTCTACACCCTTGGCATGACGATCAACACGATGACGCTCGGCGGGCTCGCAATAGCCATCGGCGAGTTGGTGGACGACGCAATCGTCGACGTCGAGAATATTTATCGGCGACTACGCATCAACAAGGCGCAAGGAGAGCCCCTGTCTGTCCAGTCAGTCGTTGTGCTAGCGTCTCAGGAAGTGCGCTCCAGTATTGTCCTAGCCACCGCGATAATCATTCTTGTGTTTCTGCCGCTGCTCGCGCTCGATGGAATCGAGGGGCGTCTCATGACGCCATTGATCACCGCTTACATCGTTGCAATCCTGGCGAGCCTGGTTACCGCAATCACGGTGACCCCTGTTCTGAGCTATTATTTACTTCCCGGCACCCTTCATCTCCATCGCGAGGATGGTCTAATCGCACGCAAGATAAAAGGTGCGTATGAGGCTGGTATCCGTAAGGTTTTACGCCGGCCAGGCCCATTCCTCGCCCTCGTGACTTTTGCATTCACGGTGGCGGTGGTTTCTATTCAATATCTACCACGTTCCTTCCTTGGCCTCTTAAACGAGGGCACCTATCTCGTCAGCGTGGTTGTTGAGCCGGGCGCTTCTCTGACGGAATCAAACCGGGTAGGTGCAGTCGCTGAGCGGCTTATTATGGAAGTTCCAGAAATTCTCAGTGTGGCTCGCCGCACCGGGCGCGCAGAACTCGACGAAAATGCCGAGGGCGTCAACACCTCCGAAATAGTGGTCAGGTTGAAAAGGTTAGAACGGCCGCAGGCCGAAGTGATAGCAGATCTTCGAAAGAAGCTGTCTATCTTGCCGGCGAACGTCAGCATCGGACAGCCGATCAGCCATCGGCTCGAACATTCGCTGTCCGGCGTACAAGCGCAGATTGTCGTGAAGTTGTTCGGAGAGGATATCGATACCCTTAGGTCCCTTGCGGAGGAACTTAGAAAAGGGGCCGCCACTGTGCGGGGCATCACGGATCTGGCCGTGGAAAAGCAGGGCAGGGTATCCCAGATACAGGTTCGAATCGACTATTCCCGCGCAGCGCTCTACGGCGTTCGCCCATCCGAAGTGTCGGACGTGCTCGAACGCCTTTCGATCGGGCAAATGGTATCAAGGCTCTATACAGGCGAGCGCTGGTTTGATTTGGTCATTCGCTTGCGCGACGAAGAACGCACGATCGAAGGCCTGTCCCGCTTACTAATCGATACCCCAAAAGGACCTGTGGCACTGACCAATTTCGCAACCGTCGACCTGGTCGATGGCGCCAACCAGATTTCTCATGAGAACGGGCGCCGCCGCATCATCATCGCTGCAAATAGTGATGGGTCGGATATGGCGACTATCATACGCGAGCTTCGCGAGGTGATCGCAGCCCAGAAGCTTCCGCCAGGTTACTACTTTTTACTGGAAGGTACATTCAAAGCGCAGGAAGAATCCGCTGCTATGTTAGCCATTTTATCAGCAATTTCTCTCGCGCTCATTTTTGTTCTTCTAAACCAACGTTACAATTCGTCTATCATCGCGTTGATCATCATGGCGAATGTGCCATTGTCGCTGATTGGCAGCGTTGCTGCGCTTTGGATATTCGGTCTCCCACTCTCCGTATCGAGCATGGTCGGCTTCATCACGCTGACTGGCATCAGTTCGCGAAACGGAATTCTGAAGGTCAGCAACTACATCACCATGATTGCACGTGGGGCTCCGTTTAATGACGACACTATCATCCGCGGCAGCCTCGATCGTGTTGCGCCGGTTGTCCTGACGGCGCTTGCAGCGGGATGTGCACTGATCCCGCTCATGTTTGGCGTTGGCGAGCCGGGCAAGGAAATCCTTTCGCCCGTCGCCGTCACGATCGTCGGCGGCCTGATCAGCGCGACGCTGCTCGACGCCCTGCTGACGCCAATCCTGTTCAAGGCATTCGGACCCACGGCAATCCGAAATCTCATTCGAAACGATCAGCTCCGCAGCGCCGGTGAGCTGGAAACCAAGGAGGCAGTTAGATGAAGAGGCTCGCACTCACGTTCTTGATGGTTTTGTCGCTCTACGGCGGCGTGACGTTGGCCGGCGCGCAACCGGCACTCGCTCAAGGATCAGGGCACAATCATGGATCAGGGCCCCATGGCGGTCAGATAGGCGATGCGGAACCCTTTCATGTGGAAATGGTGGCTAACAAGTCGCAACTTGATATTTATCTTTACGATCAAAATATGAAACCGCTTCGCCTTGACCAATTCGAAGTTTCTGCTACGATACAAGCCGGTAAGGAGCGTGAAAAAATTGGTTTTATCGCCACTGGCGGAAACCAAATGAAGGGCGTTTCGGATCTCATGGCTAAGCCAGGCGCCAAGATCATCATGCTCTTGAAGCCGAAAGGTAAACCGCAAGTACAGGTTCGTTTTGGCGTTTGAACGAAAACTTTAGTGGGGCTCATAAGATGATCATAAAGAAATTCTTGGTTGCGGGGGCTGTTGCGATGATGCTGCAGAGTGGTTCGCCTGCGCAGGCGCAGCAGGTCACCAACAAGGCCGCCACCACCGGCGACATTATCAGCTACATGTTGCTGGGTGCTGTCGTCGTTTCAACTGTCTGGTATCTCTTGCCTGCGGCGGCGACGGCTCATGTAGCAGCTGGCGCCGGGACTGCGGCAGCAGCGACGGCTCACGTCGCAGCTGGCACCGGGGCCGGCGCAGGCATGGTAGCGGCCGCTGCGCTTCCGTAACACTAGGCCTCTTGAGGCCTCTGCACCATCATCGTGGCCGCACACTCAGTGCGGCCACGATCGTTTCAGCCACATCTTTAAGGCTAGCGCGAAGCACTTCTGCTTGCGCAGTGGAAATGCCTGACGATATTTCGGCTTCAAATGACGCCCTATTCACAGCTTCATCGACGCTGGTAAGCGCAAGGTCGGTTGCCGTGACCGCAAGTTTGACGCCCGCAGCGGTGACGATTGGCGAAACCAGAAGCGCACCCGGCAAGCCGAAGCGAACAGCTGCGAGAGTTAGGCCAGTTGCTGAACCAAGCATGCCGATGGTGACCGTCATGAAGGGGCGCGCGAGACGTGTGATGGCGATCTCCGGAACATGCGTCTCAGTCAGGATCAGCCTGGCGGCGTTCTGAAGTCTCGCTTCCGACGCGCGCAATCCGTTCAGCGCAGCGACACAGGCCGGCATGGCGATCCCGCCATCTGTCCACGTCGGATCGGCAATCCAGCGCCCATCGAAAAGGCGTTGCACAGGAGCCTTTACGACATCCTCGAAAAGGTCATTGATCGATTGGCAGGAGCGATTGATTTCGCTCGCGGCGCGTGAAACGCCTTTCTCCAGGCCGGATCGGAGTTGCACTCCAAACTGCTCTTCCGGAAAAAGGCTTTCCTTGTATCGAGCGGTGATTTTCTGCCGGATCCCGGATTCGACGCGCGCAACCATCGTTTTCTGGTCTGTGCCCTCCCCCGCGCTTGCCGCAGCCTTCAGGCCGTCGAGCAGAAGCCAGTAACTGGTCCCCCAATCAAACGTCCAATTTCCGTAGTTGACAATACGGCCGCGTGCGTCGGTGGCGATCCTCTCGAGCAGAGGGGCGAACTCTGAGCGGAATGTTTCAGCTGCGCGGGGCGGCGCATGCGCGATAAAGTTTCGCGATTCAGCTTCGAGCGCCTCGGCGGCAGGACGTGAGATGCTGGTGCGGTATCTGGCCTCGTCCTTACCGATCCAACTGACTTCGACGGAGCGTGACCATGGCGGTCTTGAGACCTCTATACCGAGGCGCGCGAGTTGCGGGTAGCCAGGCCACGATACATACAGAGCTAAGGCTCCGACGCTCGCGATCGAGATAGCAGCGGAAGCGAGCACTCCCGTCGACCTCCTCCAGTCAATCATCCGAAGCCTGCGCCTCAATCGCGCGATGAAGAATAAACCCAAGCGCGGGATTCTTCCGAGGGAGCCAGCGGGCGCGGGAGCGATGGTTGCCGGCGCTTCGCCGGTGAATGATGCACCATCGCCTCGCGCATCGGCCAGCAGGGCTTCACGTAGCTGGAAAAAGTCACGATTGTCGAAGAAGCCCATCAGGATCGTGTTATGCGCAAAGGCGGACGTGATTGAATGCGAGTTGATAATCAAGCTACCGGGGTACACAAAACGGATAAAATAAATCGGGAGTATTTTCTTAAGAAATCCGAGTTGTCGAATGATTTCGACCGACGAAATGGCGTCCGCCGATATCGCCTGGGTTCCGTAAGCGTTGCTCATCCCGAGCATACTCATCGCCAGGGCCGTCAGCGAATCGCGGTAGAGTGTGACGTTTGTACCATCATACACAATGCTCCCGCCAAGGCCTCGCGCCTTATACACTCGCGGTGAGCGGTTCTCCTGCGCGGTCAATTGAGTCTCCGAACCGTTTTTTGTCCGACTAGCGTGCTTCTCATCTGCGACCAAGTCACCCCAATGGCAAGCGCGGTAGCCAATGTGACGAGCTGAATGTAACGCAGGAAGCTCAGTATCGTTTCGGACGAATTGTCGATGTCCATAAGGCCGTAGAACAGTAGGACGACCGCGATTACGGCTGCGTAGAGCCCCCGCGGGCCGACAGCGACCCGCGCGATCGATATGATCGTAAGGTAAATCCAAAAAAGTGCGATAAAAAGGACAGCCTTGATGGCCAGGTAGTCGCTTCCGCTCGACTGCAGCCAATGAAAAAGCGAGTAGCCTGACGGATTATAGGTCGCGAAAACAACGAAGGCGCACAGCAGCCACCGGACCAGAAAATAGCGGGCGAAGAACTTGCTGGTTGTCATATGCTGACGTATAGCTGATGATCTCTTTTGGGTCTATACCACCTATAACACTAGATGTTTTTCGCGCGAGGTCGAGCTTGTCTGAAACGCTAATCAGGAACGTCCCCCGGCGTCGGCGCGGCCGCGGACGGGAGGTTGCACCCTTCGTCGCGGCGCTCCTGAGCGTGACGCCAGCACTTGCCCAAGCACCCAACGCCGGTGGGGCCAGCGTCGATCTGTTAGAGCCAGGGAGCCGGCTTTTCAGCACCCTCAATTCATACCTGTTGACAAACGTGCTGGACCCTGTTGGGCGCGCCTATATCGATTATGTGCCTCCCGAAACGCGTCGCGGGGTGGCGACTGCCTTCGTCAACCTGCGCGAGCCGTTCACAGTGCTTAGCAACGTCCTGTTGCTTGACTGGGCAGGGGCTGACAATGCAACTTCGCGTTTCACGATTAATTCGACCGTGGGCGTCCTTGGCTTTTATGACGTGGCGACCGATTATGGTTATCCGCTCAAGCCGCGTCGCTTGGACCAGGTTCTGTGCCGCGCCTACGTTCCCGAGGGCCCTTATTTTGTTCTGCCGTTCTTCGGGGCGGCGAACCTGCGTGATGCGGCAGCCATCGTAGCCACAAACTTTCTTCAATACGCCGTTGCGGGATCGGCCTATATTCCCTATCGCTTTCTTGAAGTCATCGCCGTTCACACTCCGGATTCCAGCCAGCCCGAAGCGCAGGTTTTCGATTATGGAGCGACACGGGATGCGTATGTTGCACGGCGCCGCTCGGCCTGTGAGGCCGAGCGTAGCGCGTTGTGACCGTCTATGACCGAGAATATCACACTCGCGGGCGTAGCTGCCCGGTGGTCGGGCGCTTTTTTCCTGCTTGCCGCTATCTATAATCCGACCGGATATTCTTATTATCACTGGGTCGTCGCGACAGATTTGCGCTTCTGGAGCTTCAAGATCGTGGCGGGGATCATCCTCTTTGTTTTTTTTGCGCTTTACTTCAACGCGAGCCGGCGCGCCTTGCGCTTGCCCGGGCTAATCCTGGTTTCGGTCGCGTCGGCTCTGGCCACATTCATATTCTTTCCTAATCCGATCGATTTCGACACGCCAGCGCCGCAATTTCTCGTCTTCCTGCAGATCATTGTCGCGAATGTTCTCGCAGTTGGAGCCTCCTGGTCTTATGTACGCCAGAATCTATCGGGCCAGCTCGACGTCAATAATATCAATGGCGGCCTCTAAAACCCGCCCATAAAAAAAAACCGGCGCACTGGTGCGCCGGGCCCTCGAAACGCGCGCCTTGTGGGACGCGTTCTACATGTTGGTCATCACAACCTTCGCTGAGCCGTCAGCATCCGAGACACGGTGGCTCATCGGCTGCGGTAACTCGTTGGTGTACCAATAATAACCAAGCACCGCGCCGCCAATCAGGCCGATGGCGTTCTTCATCATGATCCCGGGTACGATGATGTCCGCCGCGAGGATGCCGACAACGGCGCCGCCAGCGACGGCGAGGATCTTGCCGCTGGTCCAGCCTTCGGCTTTCGCGCTCTTGGATTCAATTGCCGGCGCGGGCTTGCTTTGCGCCACGGCCTGAACGGGAGCAGAGAGACAGGCTGCTGCGGCGAGGGCTAATGCTAGTTTTTTCATGGCTTCTCTCCATTAATTTTTCTTCGAAAGGGAGGCATCTTCCTGTTTGATGCGCATCTCGTTCAGGCGTCGCATGAGGAGCATAGTATCGACGGTATACGAGAACTCGAGAGGCTTGCTCGTGAAACTGAAGCCGGGAAGCGGGAGGAGCGAGATGTCGAATTCATCGACGCGGTAATCACCCGCTTCCGAGGCAGATAGCAGAAAGCGGAGAATGCGTGTTTGCAACCTGCCTTCGATCCAGGT
>CANMLK010000141.1 GCA_947498445.1 Beijerinckiaceae bacterium | reverse complement strand
ATGAGGTGAAAACAAAGACGCGTGAAATTCTCCAGGTGAAGCAATAAGCGTCTTTGAACCCAGATCAAAAGCGGCTGCGCGTGAGGCAGAAAAGAGGCTCATGGAGCTTCAATCGTAACTGCCCAGGTTGTTTCCCGGCGCCGTGATTTTTAGCGGATTTTTCTGGGCGCGAGAGTCGGTTTCCGATTCAAGAATGGGATGGTCGCTGAATCGCCAGATGTTCTGTCCCGTGAAGAACTGATCGCGCTGAACCAGGCGCAGGCGGCGCAAATCGCCGCGCTTATGGCTCGTATCGCGAAACTCGAATGGCGTCTGGGCCTGAACTCTTCCAACAGCGGCAAGCCGCCTTCGAGCGACGGTTTGAAGAACCCGCCGCCGAAGATGATGGCGGCCGTGTTGAAGGCGGATAACCGATGCAAAATCTCTCCGGCGTTGACAGCCGATGATTGCGGAACTTCGGCGGCTACCCATCAAGTGATCCGCGTAGTGCGTTTGGGTGTCGCGCGTCTGATTGAAAACGACGGTAAAGGTGCGTCTGAAAGACAGGAAGTCCGGGAATTTTCATGCGCAGCAACTCGGCAGTGCGTCCGCACAGCGGGCGCAGGCAGGTGGCATCGGTCCAAGCTCGCTCAAATCCAGTCGTTGCAGCAGACTTGGCCTCATACCGGTTGCCCATATCGAGAATGTCGGTCAAAAGAGCATCGGGTTCGGGGAAACGTCGATGAAGCCGGACATTGAAATTGCGCAGGCGGCGCGGATGAAACCGATCGGCGAAGTTGCGGCGGGCCTGAACATTCCCGACAGCGCTTTGCATCACTACGGCCGCCATATTGCAAAAATCGACAGCGCCTTTCTGCGCGAGATCGAGCCGCGTCCGAATGGCCGCATGATTCTCGTCACTGCGATTTCACCGACGCCTGCTGGCGAGGGCAAGACCACGACGACGGTCGGCCTTGGCGACGGGCTGAACCGCATCGGCAAGAAGACGATGATCTGCCTGCGCGAGCCGTCGCTTGGGCCTTGTTTCGGGCAGAAGGGCGGGGCGGCCGGAGGAGGCTACGCGCAGATCGTGCCGATGGAAGCGATCAACCTGCATTTCACCGGCGATTTTCACGCCATCGGCGCCGCGCACAATCTGCTCGCGGCCATGCTCGATAATCATATTTACTGGGGTAACGCGCTCAATATCGACACACGCCGCATCGTCTGGAAGCGCGCACTGGACATGAACGACCGCGCGCTGCGCTCGATCGTGTCTTCGCTCGGCGGCCCCTCGAACGGCTATCCGCGCGAGGACGGGTTCGACATCACAGTCGCATCCGAAATCATGGCGGCCTTTTGCCTTGCGCGCGATCTCGCCGATCTCGAGGACCGGCTCGGGCGCATCATCGTCGCCTATACAAGCAAGCGCGAGGCGGTGACGGCGCGCCATCTCAAAGCCCACCGCGCTATGACCGTTTTGCTGAAGGACGCGCTGCAGCCCAATCTCGTGCAAACGCTCGAAGGCAATCCCGCGCTTGTCCACGGCGGACCTTTCGCCAATATCGCGCATGGATGCAATTCAGCCATCGCGACGCGCGCCGGCCTGAAGCTCGCCGATTATGTCGTGACCGAAGCGGGTTTCGGCGCGGATCTCGGCGCGGAAAAATTTCTCGATATCAAGTGCCGGCAGACGGGCCTCAAGCCTTCGGCCGTCGTACTCGTCGCCTCGATCCGCGCATTGAAAATGCACGGCGGCGTGGCGCGTGATGCGCTCGGGCGCGAAGATGTCGCAGCGCTGGAAAGCGGATTCGCCAATCTCGAGCGCCATCTCGCCAATCTGCGCGGCTATGGTTTGCCGGTCGTCGTGGCGATCAACAGTTTTTCGCAGGATACGGATGGCGAGCGTGCAAAGCTTCAAGCGCTCTGCGCGCGCGAAAAGGTTGATGTGCATGTCTGCACGCATTTCGCGCATGGTTCCGCGGGCATCGAATCTCTGGCGCACGCGGTCGCCAAGATTGCCGATGCCGGACCCGCCGGGGGGGCGAAAGACTTCGCGCTGCTGTATCCCGACGATGCTACGCTCGTGGTCAAGATCAGAACCGTGGCGCAAAAAACTTACGGCGCTGCCGATATATCACTGGAGGCGCGCGCCGCTGCCGAACTGGCCGATTTCACGGCGCGCGGCTTCGGCCATCTGCCGGTGTGCATCGCCAAGACGCAGTATTCTTTTTCGACCGACGCCAATCTGCGTGGCGCACCCACAGGCCATGTTATCAATGTGCGCGAGGCGCGACTTTCTGCGGGGGCGGGATTCGTCGTTGCCATCTGCGGCGATATCCGCACCATGCCGGGATTGCCGCGAGAGCCCGCCGCCGAGCGCATCGGGCTGAATGCGCAAGGACAGGTCGAGGGTCTCTTCTGATGGTGAGTCACTGGCCTAATTAAGACGGCGTATTCAGTTTGAACTAATCGGGGCGAAGTACAATGCTTCGGCCGTCGCGCAGACTGCAACCTTCGCGTACGACACATCGTCCGGCTATCTCTGTTATGATCCCGATGGGATCGGAGCGACGTCCTCGCGTACGCTTCTCGCTCTCCTGCCGGGTGTCGGGCCTGAGCCTCACCAAGATCGGCGTAGCGTTCAATCGGGGCCGCCCGCAGGCCAAGCTGCAGGCCGTGCTCGGGCTCGACGCCGGTCGCATTGCGGCGTGCTTTCTCGTATTTTGTTGGCGAAATAACTGGCGTTCGTACGTTGCGGCGACCAGCCATCCAAAATCATTGCCCCTCTATTGAACAGCCTCTAACCTTCAAAGTAGAGGCGGCTAACGGCCGGGCGCGCGGCCCAAGCGCAGAAACTGCGTTTCACCCGAGGTTCCCTGGACGCCGTCATTGTCGGTGACTGCGTACATGTCGCCATCTCGGTCAATGGTGAAACTCTCGAGCTTCTCAAGAATAACGCCCTTGGTGCGCGCGAGATCGGGGACCACGTCACGAAACAGCATCTTCGTTACTACTGGAACACTCGCATCGCCTGGCGCAGCTGCCTTGAGACCAGCGACGGAGAACCCGTAGAGGCGCTTAATCGCTGCATCGCCCCACTGGTTGTTGCGCTCAATAACGATAAACTCTTCTGGCCCCACAGCGGTGATCTCAGAAAGCCCCATCCAACCCACGGGCGTCTCGCCGAGCGGATAATGGTAGACGCCCCATTCGTTCGTTGACGGGCGGAAGCGGATGATTTTGGCCCGCCCCTTGGCGTCATCCTTCCATTCGCGCTGGACGGCAAGCCAAACCACCTCATCTGCGCCAGAGCCCGTCGCTGTGACGCCCTCGAAGCCAAAGCGAACGGCGTGTTTCGCGATAGCCTCGGGTAGACGGTACTCCGCCTCAATGGCGCCGGAAGCCGAGACAGCAAGCAGACGATCGGGGAGCGCCCCTTCCTTGCGTTCCGGATTGCCCTCCGAAGCAAGCCAGAAGCCGCCGCCTGAGCGCATTGCGACGCCTTCGATATCCAGTCCTTCAACAGGCTTGCCGTCGCGAGATACCGTCATGGCCGAAACGATGCGAGCAGGCGTCTGCTTGGCGTCAACCGTCAGGATTTGCGCGAGGCGGTAGAAGGAGTCTGTCACCGCGTAGAGCCGGCCAGCCACTTGCGGATCAGCCGCAAAGCCCGACAGCGCGCCCCATGGAAGCGGCACGCCATCCGCACCATTCTCCGCACGGATAGTCGGATAGGCGGCGGGTTCCGCACCACGACGATAGATCGTCAGAGTCGAACGAAGGCCGGATTCCGGATTGTCTGCTTCGGATGCGGCGACCAAGAGGCCGCGCGCCGGGATCGCCAGTAGTCCCTCGGGCGCGGGGCCAGCGGGCAACGCCTGTAGGAAAGTGGGGGCGCGGCCTGCGCCTTGATCACGCCATACGGTGACGAGAGACGCACGCTCGGACCCAATGAAGATAAGACGTTCGCCGTTAAAAGTGGCGACCTCGACACCCTCGGGCTCGTTGCCGCGATTGCCTGAGCGCAATTCTGGATAATGCCCAAGCGACATAGCCAGATGTTCGAGGAAGTTTCCGGAATCCCATTCAACCGATCCGTCGCGCTTGAAGATTGTGAAGCCGCGCGATCCGTTGCGGTAGTCGCCTTCGTTTGCAGTCACGAACCGGTCGTCGTCGAGCCACTTCACAGCGTCGGGTTCGCGAACCACATTTTCAAGCTTCTGTGTGGGCCTGATTATTCCGTCCCGGGTCGCATCCACCTTATCCAGCGTCACTGTTCCCGCCGAAAAGTGCGAGGTCACGCGTGCGGTCGCCAGATCGACGATGACTATATGATTGTTCTCCTGAAGTGTGACGACAGCCTCACCCCGAGAGTTGACGTCAACGAACTCAGGCTCCGGATCTTCTGGCGCGACTGCCGCAAGACCCGTAAGGTCGACACGCTGCAGGCCCGCGCAGGCGAGGCCGCCATCGTTAAGAGGAATGATCGTCAGGTTGCCTGGGGGGAGCTGCGGGAGCTCGCCACGGTTGAGGCGCTCGTCGCGTTCGTTCTCAATAACGACGACAAGAAACTGACCGTCTTTGCTGACAACCGTCGAGTCTGGCTGTCCACCAAGTTCGCAACGCATCAACTCGCGACGCGAAGCAACGTCAACAACAGCGGCGTAACCGGACGGCTCACGTTTATTGGGCGACGTGTCGACAACCGTATAGGCCCGTGAACCTCGCACCGCGACCGATGTGAGTTCCCCCTTCAGCGGCAGAAAGCCAGCAGGGCGTGGCGCGGCAGGATCTGCGATATCGACAAAACCGAGCCCATTCTGTTCGCCGTCAACGTAGATCAGCGTATTGCCATCTTCGCTTGCAGTGACAATTTCGGCGATTGAGCGCTTCGACTTGTCGCGCTCGGGCGGCAACATGCGGACCGCTTCGATGGTCGCGATGCGGTTGAACGTCGGAGCTTCCTGTGCTTGCGCGGTGAGCGGCAACAGTAAGATGGCGGTGAAAAGAGGCTTGAAGCTCATGGCCTATCGAAACTCCGAGGCGCGCTTTTGGCGCGCGTTGTAAAAGGACCTGCTGGCAAATGCGTTAATGACGTAGATACACGACAGCGGAGGACTTCCGCCAATAGCCGTATGACCAATCTGCGACAATCACGTGACAGCGACGTCCGCGTAGCGCGCAAGCGGCGTGTTTTGATCGGACCAGGCGCCAGTGACGGCTTGCTCATCTCGCGGGCATTGTCAAAGCGTTTGCGGCTTGCGCCCTTCGAGACCGCCCGGTAGCCAAGTGAAATGACGAAAATCATTTACAGTGGCAACCGGTTTCCGCCTGAGATCATCCATCAGGCTGCCTGGCTCTACCTCCAGTTTAGCCTCAGCTTCCGAGACGTGGAAGATTTGTTGGCGGAACGGGGCATCGTTATTTTGTTGCACGGAGCCTCGGAGACGCGGGCCGGCGCCTGCGCGGTCTCGACTAAGTGACGCGAACGAAGCTGGCTTGTCCAAGTTCGCGCATGCGATTGAGCGATTTGACCGCGATCGCCACCTCCGTCACGCGACGCGCGTCGTCGCGTGAATTCAATGTGTCGCCGATGACACCAGGCCTTCCGGGCTTCGGCGATGGCCGAGCGGCGCGATGCGGTCGCTATCGCCTGAATACAGGACAAGCAGGGGATTATCGCGTTCTGCATTCAACAAGTTGACAATGCCCTCGGCGACAATGTCGAAGGGCGAGATAAAGCCGATCGTGCAAATGGCGCTCCGTCCCGACCCCGAGATGACGAAGCTTAACGTCCCGATGATCTTCGATTTCATCAAGGCCGAATATGCCCGCCCAGAGTTCACCGTGGAGCAGGCGAAGGCCTACTTCACCCTGGTGATCTCTACCGGCTTTGCAGGTCGCCCCTATTTTGTCGCTCCAGAAGTGCCTCCTGCGCGAGTCAAAGCGCTTCGCGACGCTTTTGATGCGATGGTCAAGGACGCGGTGTTCCTCGCGGAGGCAGAAAAGCAGAAGCGCGAACTCGATTATGTCTCAGGCGATGAGCTGCAGTCTGGCGCTTCAACGCCAGAATTAATTGGATTGGACAACCCGGAGACTACGCCAACCTAATTCCAACCACTCCCGCGACGGCACCATCATGGGTGAGTAAGCTGTATGATTCAATTAGGGGAAACCGCTCTAGGTCTCAGAGGGAGTTAGTTGAGCGCGAAAGGAGGCTCATCAATCCACCAAGCGTTCCTGCAAGTTTCATTTCCCCGACCGCGTTGACCACATCTTCTCGAACCATGCCGATCCTGGTGTTGCCAGCGCAGGCGCGGAATTTTTCGGCTGCCTGATGGAAAGTAAACGGGTTGCGCGCATGTCCGGGGGCAAAAAGAACCTCGGCGCCAAGGCGGCGGCCATCCCTGGTCTCCACTGTTAGTGCCGCAGCGAAGCTGTTCGGCGCGCGGTCGGCTAGCTCGCGGCTCACGTCGTATTCGATTTGCGCCATGGCCCCGGAGATATCCGGGGCCTTCCACCGCTCGCTTTCGAATTGTCTTGCCGATAATACGCCGTCCGCCAGTGTGACCGCGAGCAGGAAGTTGAAGCTGTGATCGGCAGCTTCACGGGAATGAGGATTGCGCCTCTCATCGTCGTTGAGATGGGCCCGGACCATTGGCACATCGGCCATGACGACGCTGATTCGCGTGACGTCGGATAGCAGGAAAGCATGATTCGCGCGCAGGGATTGCGCCGCGGCGACGAGCGCTTGGGCCGTTGCGACGCAAGGATAGGCTTTTATGTGGCTTTCCATGATCCGCCAGGCTCCACCCTGTGGCACGCGGAGCTGCTGCGTCGCGGCTTCGGTGAAAACCGTGAGGCCGAGGCCGCGCCGGCTTTCCAGCACGCCGAGCGGGCCCGTAACGCCTGCCGCAGCTAGCAGTGCGGCCTGAGCGCCTTGTTGCGCAACGATGGCATTCGCCAGGATTTTGGCGCCCGACACGTTGCCGTCGCGCAGCCCCGCGCTTGCCGGCGCGTGGGCCGCTCCCAACGCCAGCGCATGAGCCGTCGTATGCAGGTTGAATCCGAGCATTCGGGCGGTGATCGCTGGCGCGACCAGCCCGGACACCGTGACATGATCCCACGGGCTGTCCGGCGCGATTGCATTCTGTAGCCAGCCATAGAGCTCGTAGGCAAGTACGATTGCCGTCAGCACCTCTGCGTTGGACCGTCCCGCCATTTCGCCTGCTGCAAGAGCGACGGCTATGTTGTCGCTCGGGTGGCCGGTAATGCGCAGCCCGCCAGTGAAGTCGTTGAAATCCAGCGTGCGGATCAGCATGCCGTTTGCGAACGTCGCCTGGGGCAACGAGGTGCGCCACGGCTGGCCGATCACCGTACATTGAGCACTGCCGCCCGTATCGCGCACCATACGGAGGATACTCTGCGGGACCGGTTCATTGAGCGCCGCTACGGCGCAAGCAAGGGAATCAAGCAGCACTATACGTGCTCGGTCAAGGACTTCTGATGGAAGCTGCTTGGGGAAGTTCGCCACGTAACGCGAGAGGTCTTGGATGAGAGGCATGGCGGTCCGCCGTGACGAGAGGTGGTCCGGCGCCGCTGTGTGCGGCGTAAGGTGTTCAGTTGCGCAGGGTGTTCGTCGGCTCGACTGGGTCAGTTGATTTGCCCGGCAGGGCGCCAAATACCCGCGACAGCTTAGTGGTCGCAGCTTTCAGCGCCCTAGACGGTTCTCTATCATAGCTGACATCGAGTGTGCCGACCATGCCGACCAGTGTCATGCTCAACAGTACCTTGTGATCGCGGCCCAAGATAGGAGCGGCGATCCCGGCAATCGAAGGCCAGTGCAGGGCCGCGGCGCGTCGCTGGTTAACTCGGCTCTAGTAGGCCGGCCTCCTGTGCTGCTTTAAGCGGGTTGAACAAAGTCGCTGTAGATCAGTTTTCCTCGCGGATAGGTGAGCGGGCTCTGTGTCAGGCCCAGCCCAACACAGAGTTCTGCGACCCGGATTGTGACCGCCTTTGTATTATAAACATGAACGTTGGTGCGACGCTGCAGCTCGGCCGGATCAACGATATAAGGGATGAGCGCACCGCCAAGCGGGATAACGCATTCCGCACCGGTCTCGTGCACAAGCCCCTCAATGAGCCCAGCGGCCTTGGCGGTGATAGCCTCTTTCTGCGACTTTAGATCGGTGCCGTAGACGCCGAGACTACGGATGTTCGTGACAAATCGGTCCATGCCGTAGGTGCGGAGCAGTCGCCAAGTGTATGGCACGTGAGCGGCCAGCGGGACGATGATGCCGATGCGGTCGGCGAGATTGGTTGCAATATGGAGCGTGGTTCGGAAGGGGCCGAGGATAGGAATGTTGACCGCAAGGCGCCCCCCGTCGACGCCCGGATCAAAGGTGTTGCTCTGGATGACGGCGTCGTACCCGTTGTCGGCGGCCCAAACTATTTTGCGGATCAGCGCCGGCTGCTCCATCATGTGGTCCAGGCCATTGAGCATCTTCTGCTCGCCCAATACTTGTTCGACCCTAGCCCCTTCAAAGTCGTCAGGAAAGCCGATTTCAATGCGGGTTCCCGGTGACGCATAGCTGTTGAGTAGCTTCTCAATCTCCAGTGGATCATAGGCCACAGACTTCTTGGGCGCTTTATTCAGGAACATGATCCGCATGGTTTCACCTCTTGCGATATTGATCGTCGTGACTGAAGCTAGCGTGTGAAGTAGCAAGTTGGCAGCCTTCAAATCCCGTGCGGGCTACCGGCTCGGCGATCCGCCCGGCAACGCCAGTGTCGCACGCTCCGCTGCGGCACTTAGCAGTGCTTACGCCACACATCAAGCGCGATCCCCTCGCCATGCGTGGCTTTCCTAACCTCGAAATGCGCGCGACTTGCCACCTAACAGTTTGCAACGCCCCCTGTTCAGAACAGCAATATTATCGGCGAATAAAGGTAAAGACTTGCTATATTCGGGGAAATCGCGCAAATTTTTATTTGGACTGCACCTTGACTGTGGTCTCGTGTAGTTGACGGTGAAGGTGTTTGATTAACATCTCGGACACTTGCGCGCGGGCGCCAGGGGGCAGACACGAGTGCTTCGGAGCGCGATGCCATTGAGCAGGTTGGTGCTGCTCAATCTGCGGAACGTGGTGGTCGTTCGCGCGAGCGGTCGCGAGGTGATCTGGACGCAAAATATTTGAGTGCGCCGCTGCGCATTGTAAATGGCGGAGTCAACTTGCCTGACGATCTGGGATTTCACCGAATAATAGATTGGGATCACGTACAACGTTTCCGGCCGAATAGATAAAAAGGCGCACTGCGCCGAAAGAAGTGGGAGGGGAGAATGGCCTACTTTGCCAAAAAGTCAGCGCTAAGCGCTATTATAGGAGTTATCCTAGCCGCTGGGACCGCTCAGGCGCAGAGCATTGAAAAATTTTATAAGGCTAACAACATGATCCGCATAATGGTCGGCTTCCAGGCCGGCGACGGCTACGACACATGGGCGCGCTTGCTCGGCCGGCACATGGGACGGCATATCCCCGGCGCCCCAATTTTTGTTGTGCAGAACATGCCGGGCGCCGGTAGCGTGAACGTCGCGAACTATCTCTATAATGTCGCTGCAAAAGACGGCTCTGTGATAGGCACGTTCACGCGTAATCTACCGTCTCAGGCGTTGGTTGACATTGGGACTGCGAAGTTCGATCCGCGCAATTTTGGCTGGATCGGGAGCCCGGAGATTTCAAGCCGCATCTGCATCGTCAACGCTAAAATCCCTGTCCACACGATTGAGGACCTGCAAAAACGCGAGGTGATCATGGGTGGCACTGGTCTGGGCAGCGCGCCATCCTTCCTGCCATTGGTCATTAATGAGTTGCTCGGGACAAAGTTCAAAGTTCTGCACGGCTACCGGGGTGCAGGCGACGTGCTGCTCGCCATGGAGCAGGGAGAGACAGAGGGCATTTGTCAGAGTTATTCGTCGCTGATGGGTTCGCGGGCGCAATGGTTCCGCGACGGAACGGTTCGGGTGCTATTCAACACTGAGGGCCAGCGGAATCCTCATCTCCCGAACGTGCCGACTGTCTACGAGTTCATCAAAGACAGTGAAAATCGCCAGATGATGAACTTCTTCACCTCCAGTAGCGATTTCGGCAGACCGTTTGTCACGCCGCCTGTAGTACCGGCGGACCGACTCCAAGCATTGCGCAACGCTTTCGATGCGACGGTTAAGGACCCAGCCTTCCTTGAGGATACAGGCAAGCAGAAGCTCGAGGTGAGCGTCAAGAGCGGTGCCGAGCTGGAGGAACTCGTCAAGGATCTGTTTGCAACGCCCAAGCACGTCATCCAGAGGGCGGTGGCCCTAGTGCCCAATCTCCTGCAGTAAGCCGGGAAGCGCCAAATAGCGGATGCCTTTGCATCGATTGGTTTGCCGAGCCGAAAGCGTATTTGGATCGGAAATCCTCGTAGGCCGTGGCCGACCCGACGACCTGAGTGCAAAATCTCGCGCAACTTTGACGCCACCCCTAAAGTCTTCCAGTACATTGATTTCGTTGCGTAAGATTGGAATTGAAGGGGTCATCTTTGGCGTCCAACCGTGACCCCACCCAGGAAGTGAATTCACAAAATCAATCAATGAGATGCCTCAGCCTTGTGAGGGGTCGCAATTGGACGCGATTTCACAATCAATATGAGCGATCCCAGCCAA
>CANMLK010000140.1 GCA_947498445.1 Beijerinckiaceae bacterium | reverse complement strand
GTGGACCGCCAGACGCTTCGCATCGACATGGACGCCGTCGAGGCGCTTGCCCGCGAACACAAGCCCAAGCTCATCATCGCGGGCGGCTCGGCCTATGCGCGCCATTGGGATTTTGCGCGCTTCCGCGCCATCGCCGACGCGGTAGGCGCTTACTTCCTCGTGGACATGGCGCATTTCGCCGGTCTGGTGGCGGGCGGCGCTCACCCGTCGCCGTTTCCGCACGCCCATATCGTCACGTCCACGACGCATAAGACACTGCGTGGCCCGCGCGGCGGCTTGATCCTCTCGAACGATGAGGACATCGCCAAGAAGATCAATTCCGCGATTTTCCCCGGTCTGCAGGGCGGCCCGCTGATGCACGTCATCGCCGCCAAGGCAGTGGCCTTCGGCGAGGCGCTGCGTCCCGACTTCAAGGTCTATGCGCGCGCGATTGTCGAGAACGCCAAGGCGCTTTCCGATACACTGACGGGCAAAGGATATGACATCGTCACCGGCGGCACCGACAATCATCTGATGCTTGTCGATCTGCGTTCCAGGAAGATCACGGGCAAGGCTGCGGAAGCCGCGCTCGGGCGCGCGCACATCACGTGCAACAAGAACGGCGTGCCGTTCGACCCGGAAAAGCCGTTCGTCACGTCGGGCGTTCGCCTCGGCACGCCAGCGGCGACTTCGCGCGGTTTTGGCGTTGCGGAATTTCGCATGGTGGGCGACCTCGTTGCCGAAACGCTGGACGGTCTTGCGACCAACGGCGACGCAGGCAACGCGGCTGCCGAAGCATCGGTTTGCGCCCGCGTGGGCGAGCTGACGAAGCGCTTTCCGATTTATTGAATGGGCAGCGCGGCGGTCTCGGCCAGAACGTGGAGGTAGGGGCATGAAGTCAGGACCTGTGTTCTTCTTCGCGGCGGTGTTTACTGCTGGCATAGCCGGTGTGCAGGCAGCCGAGATCGTTGCATTGGGCGCAAGCAACACGGAGGGGAAGGGCCACGGCCGGTTCCCGGACGGTGTGCCGCGGGCGCAGGCCTATCCGGCTCAACTCCAGGCGATCCTTGCGTCACAAGGCTGTCGCGTGCGCGTGTCGAATGCAGGCGTCGCTGGTGACACGACGTCAGGCATGTTGCGACGTCTCAACGGTGTTCTGGCGAAAGATACAAAGGTTTTGATCCTTCAGCCGGGCGGCAACGATGCGCGACGCGGGGAATCAGGCGGCTCCCAGAATGTAACCGCGATCTCGCAGGCTGCTCAGGCTCGGGGCATAAAGGTCGTCATGCTGGAATCGCTCAGTCGTTTGGCGCCGTCCGCGCGCCTGCCCGATGGGCAGCATTTCTCGGCGGCGGGACACGCTACTTTCGCAGCCTACCTCGCGCCGCGCGTGCGGGCGGCTGGGGCTTGCGGCTAACTTGTTGCTGTCGGATTTTTGCTTCCGGTCAGTTGGATAACGAAGGAAAGAAATGCGCTGTCCCTATTGCGGCAGTCTGGATACGCAGGTGAAGGATTCGCGGCCGACGGAGGATTCGTCCGCTATCCGCCGCCGTCGCGTATGCTCAGGCTGCGCAGGGCGTTTCACCACGTTCGAACGCGTGCAATTGCGCGACCACGTCGTCGTGAAAAAATCCGGTCGGCGCATGCCGTTCGACCGCGACAAGCTCGCGCGTTCGTTCGAAATCGCGTTGCGCAAGCGCCCCGTCGATATTGATCGCATCGAGCGCATGGTGACGGGCATCGTTCGTCAACTGGAAAGCCAGGGCGAAAGCGAAATCCAGAGCGACCGTATTGGCGAACTTGTGATGGAGGGTCTGCGCTCCCTCGACAGCGTGGCCTACGTGCGGTTTGCCTCCGTCTATCGCAACTTCCGTGAAGCGCGCGATTTCGAAACGCTGATCGACCAGTTGAACGAAGATGCGCCGGAAAGCGCCAACGACGGCGCCCGTGTGGACGAGCCATGACGCTTCCTGCGCCCTCTGCGCACGCCCTCGACGAAGACGAACGCTTCATGCGCGCCGCGATCGCGCTTGGTCGCCGCTGGCAGGGCTCGACGTCTCCCAATCCATCCGTTGGCTCGCTTGTGGTTCGCGATGGCGTGATCGTGGGGCGCGGCTCCACGAAGCCGGGCGGGCGACCCCATGCGGAAACCGTCGCCATCATGGATGCGGGCGAGAAAGCGCGCGGCGCAACGATTTACGTCAGCCTTGAGCCATGCAGCCATTTTGGCCGCACGCCGCCGTGCGCGCAGACGATTATTTCGGCCGGCATCGCGCGCGTTGTCTCGGCGTGTCAGGACCCTGACCTGCGTGTTGCCGGTCGCGGCCACAAGATGCTGCGCGATGCGGGTATCGAGGTTCTGGAAGGCGTCTGTGCGCAAGAAGCGCGTCGCGCCAATCTCGGTCATATCCTGCGCGTCTCTGAAAAGCGCCCGATGGTGACGCTCAAGCTCGCTGAAACGGCCGATGGTTTTGCCGCTGGCGGACCGCACGACCCGCGCCTCGCCATTACCGGACTGGCCGCCAATAACGCCGTGCACGTGATGCGCGCGATGCATGATGCGATCATGGTTGGCGCGGGCACGGCGCGCACCGATGATCCGCTGATGACCGTACGCTTGCCGGGCTTTGAAAATCGCCGCCCGCTGCGTGTTGTTCTCGACACCGAATTGCGTATTTCGCCTCGCTCGCGTCTGGCCGCCACGGCGCGCGACGTGCCTGTGCTCGTCATCTGCGGGCCGCGTGCGCCCGCTGCAGCGCAGGCGGAACTTGAATCGCATGGCGTGCAGGTTGTTCATTGCAGAGTGGGCGTCGACGGGAAGCTGGATCTGCTTTCGGCGCTGCGGCTTCTCTCCGAGCGCGGACTGACGCGCGTGTTCAGCGAGGGCGGCCCATCGGTCGGCAGCGGCCTTATCGAAAGCGGACTTGTCGACGATGTTGTGCTGTTTACAAACGAACGGCCGCTGGGCCGCGCCGGAGCGCCATCGCTGACCGATTCGGCGCGCGCGAAACTCAACGCCGGTGAAGGCTTTCGTCTTGTCGAGGACGCGCGCCTCGGCGCCGACCGCATGCGCCGCTACGAAAGGATTGAGTGATGTTCACCGGCATCGTCACGGACGTGGGCGAGATAGCCAGCGTCGAACAACGCGGACGGCTCAATCGCATCCGCATCGCATGCTCCTACGACGTCGACGGGATTGATCTGGGCGCCTCCATCGCCTGCAGCGGTCCGTGTCTCACCGTGGTGGACAAGGGCGTCGCCAATGGCCGTAACTGGTTCGATGTCGACGCCGCTGCTGAAACGCTGGCGTTGACGACGGTTGGAACCTGGGCCGCTGGAACGCAGATCAATCTCGAGCGCTCGCTTAAGATTGGCGCCGAACTTGGCGGGCATATTGTCACGGGCCATGTCGACGGTCTGGCGACAATCCTTGAAGTGAGCGCCTTTGATGGCATGGCGCGCTTTGATATCCGGGCGCCCCACGCCATCGCGCGTTTCATCGCCGCCAAGGGCTCTATCTGCCTTGATGGGACGTCGCTGACCGTCAACGCGGTCGACAAGGACGACTTTTCCATTCTCCTCATTCCCCACACACTCAAGGTGACGACGTGGGGCCTGCGCTCGGCCGGCGACAAACTCAACATCGAGGCCGATTTGATGGCGCGTTACGCTGCGCGGCTCGTCGAGGCGCGCGAAGAGGCCGGGGCGGCGTCGCTCTGAGGGTTGCGCCCCATCGCCCGCCTCTTTATTGAAACGGTCAGGTCGCCGCACGCCGTGCGACAATGACCCCAGGATAAATCATGGCCGAAGCGCGCCGGGAACTCAAAGCTCTGCCATCTGTGGAAGGCGCGAAATTCCTCGTCATCGAGGCGCGTTATTACGATGGGATCGGCGACTTGCTACTCAAGGGCGTCACCCGCGCGCTGGAGGCGGTGGGCGCAACCTGGGACGTCGTGAATGTGCCGGGCGCGCTTGAAATCCCCGGCGCGATCAAAATACTCACCACCCATGGCAATTACGCGGGCGCGATTGCGCTGGGCTGCGTCATTCGCGGCGAGACGTATCACTTCGAAATCGTCGCTGGCGAAAGCTCGCGCGCGTTGATGGATTTGACGGTGCGCGAAATGCTGCCTGTGGGTAATGGCATCCTCACCGTCGAAAACGAAGAACAGGCCATTGTGCGCGCTGACCCCGCGCAAGGCGACAAGGGCGGCGATGCGGCGCGCGCCGCCGTCACGCTGCATCATTTGCGCAAGCTGGCGGGACTCTCCTGATGGCTGCGAGAAACCGCTCCGCCGCAAGGCTTGCCGCCGTGCAGGCGCTTTATCAGATGGAAGTTGCAGGCAAGGGCCTCAACGAAATTCTCGCCGAGTTCGAGACGCACTGGATCGGCAACGAGATCGAGGGTGAGCAATACGAAGAAGCCGACATGGATCTCTTCCGCGATGTCGTGAAAGGCGTTTTGTCGGATCAGGTCGCGATTGACCGGCTCACCGACGCCACGCTTCAGGAAGGCTGGCCGCTGCGCCGCGTTGAAGCGGTTATGCGCGCTGTCATGCGCGCCGGCGTGTACGAATTGAAGGGCAGGGGCGACGTGCCAGCCCGCGTCGTCATCAAGGAATACGTCGATGTCGCAGCCGCTTTTCTTGGTTCTGACGAAGTCGGCATGATCAACGCTGTTCTCGACAAGCTCGGGCGCAAGATCCGGGTGGATGAATTCACGCCGCGCGTGTAACGCGCCATGGCTCAGAAAGGGACGTCATCATGACTGGCCCAATGTCTGAAGACGATCTGATTGCGACGTTGTTCGCGCCGATTGCCGGGCCCGGCGCGTTGGGCCTGAAGGATGACGTCGCGTGTTTCACGCCGCCAGAGGGATGCGATCTGGTCGTTACAACTGACGCAGTTGTCGCCGGCGTTCATTTTCTGCCCGATGACGGACCCGAAGCGATTGCGCGCAAGGCGCTGCGCGTGAATGTCTCGGATCTGGCTGCAAAGGGCGCCGATCCGCTTGGTTTCGTGATGACGCTGGCTCTGCCCGCCGACGTGACGCGTGAGTGGATCGAAACATTTGCGGTGACGCTTGGCGACGATGCGGCGCGTTGGCGCTGCCCCCTGTTGGGCGGCGACACGGTGCACACGCCGGGGCCGCTGTCGATTTCCATTACGGCGCTTGGCGCTGTGCCCACGGGCCAGCTTGTGCCGCGCACAGGCGCGCGCCTGGGTGATCTCCTTTACGTGTCAGGATTCATCGGCGATGCGGCGCTCGGCCTTTATGTCAGGCAGCGTCAGGCGCCTTGGATTGAACGGCTGAGTGACGCGTCACACGACTACCTTCTGGGCCGTTTCATGTTTCCGCAGCCACGTCTGGCGATCAACCATGTCGTGCGCGATCACGCGTCGGGCGCGATGGACGTGTCCGATGGTCTGGTTGGCGATCTTTCAAAGATGATCCGCGCGTCTGGCGTCGGCGCCCGTGTTGAATTGTCCCGCGTCCCGCTGTCTGACGCAGTGCGCGCAGCAATGCGGCTTGATGCTTCCCTTTTTGATGTGGGGATCACGGGCGGCGATGATTACGAAATTCTCTGCTCCGTGCCGCCTCTCAACGCCGCAGCATTTGAAGCAGCGGCGCGCGCCGCCGGCGTCGCCGTTGCGCGCATTGGGCAGGTAAACGAACACGCGCAACTGGGCGCGGTTTTCCTTGATGCGAATGGCGCGCAAAGAAAGTTTGCGCGAGGCTCATATTCTCACTTCTGAAACAGCGCCGCGAACTGCGCCGCAGCCGCTTTCGGGTCCGCCGCCGAGACGATTCCGGTGACGATGGCCAGACCATTTGCGCCCGCGCCGAGCGCCGGCGCAGAATTGTCGATCTTCAATCCGCCAATCGCAATGATGGGTTTGTCCGTCATGGCGCGCAGCTTTGCAAATCCCTCAACGCCAAGCGGCGTTGATGCATCCGGCTTTGTCTGCTGCAGATAGAGCGGCCCCACGCCAAGATAGTCACACAGATGCGTATCGGCGCCCGCCATCTGCGTCGCGTTGGTGATCGAGAGGCCAACAATGCGTCCGGGCGCCAGCGCGCGCACCTGCGCCACAGGCATATCTTTCTGTCCCACGTGTATGCCTTCTGCATCAACAGCCAGCGCAATATCGACGCGGTCGTTGATGATGAGCGGCACGCCGTGCGGCGCAAGCAACGCTTTGAGCGCCCGCGCTTCTTCCAGAAACTCGCGTGTCGTCGCGGTCTTCTCGCGCAATTGCACCATCGTCACGCCGCCTTGCACGGCGGCGCCCACCACGTCGACAAGCGAACGGCCTTTGGACAGCTCGCGATCGGTTATGAGACAGATGCGATAGATCGACGGATCGCGGTTCATGAAATCACCTTGATGCGGGACGCGAGGTCGCTCGCGCGGATGGAAAACAACGTGTCGAGGAAAGCGGTGCGGAAAGAGGCGGGGCCATGGGCGCTTTCGCCCGCGATGTCGCCCACCACGCCGTAGAGGATCGTTGCGCCAATCGCCGCGTCAAACGGCTCTGCCAGAGCGAGATAAGCGGCCATGACGCTCGACATCGAGCAGCCAAGCGCTGTGACGCGCGGCGCCAGCGGCGAACCGTTGCCCAGCCGCACGACAGATTTCCCATCGGTCACGACATCAACCGCGCCCGTCGCCACGACCGCGCAAAAACAATGACGCGCGAGCTTCACGGCGAGGGCCTCGGCCTCGCTGGCTTGATGGCGGTTGTCGACGCCATGGGGCGTCGCTGCGTCGTATGTGAGCCCCGCGATGCGCGCGACCGCCATGATTTCCGACGCATTGCCGCGAATGATCGAGGGTCGATGACGCAGAAGTTTGCGGATTGTCTCATCGCGAAACGTGAGAAGCCCCGCCGCCACCGGATCAAGCAGCCACGGCTTGCCATGCATGCGGGCGGCGGACGCAGCCTTGTCCATACTGTTCGCGGAAGGGGCCGACAACGTGCCGACATTGATAACGAGCGCGTCGGCGATGGCGATGAACTCGTCCGTCTCCTCCGGCGCGTGAATCATCGCAGGCGAGGCGCCCAGCGCGAGAAGCGCGTTGGCGGCGATATCCATCGATACAAAATTCGTGATGTTCTGGACAAGCGGGCGACGTGCGCGCGCTTCGTCAAGAAGCTCGCCCGCCATTGTCGCCAACGCTTTAGCGTCGATATTCACATCCGTCCTCCGTTCCCCGCCAATTCTTTAAGGCGAATCGCGCAGGGGGGACAGATGGAATTGCTCAGGGCGTTTGCTGGGTGAGCATCGATTCCAGCGCGCGGCCCCAGCAATGGCTCATGTTCCCGGCCATTTTCGAAACGTGATCGGCCAGTCCGGGCGGCATGGTCTCGTGCGCCGCCTCGCTCCACAGCGCAAGCCAGCGGTCGAAATGCGCCTGACCAATCTTGAGCGGCACATGGGGCGCAAACGGCTGTCCCTGATAGCGCGTCGTACCTAGCAAGGCTCGCGACCAGTAATCCACCATGATCTGGATATGCGCATCCCAGTCATGCACGGTGTGCTCGAACACGGGGCCGATCATTTCGTCGGTCTTCACCTTGGCGTAAAAGCAGCGCAGGGCTGGCTCGAGAGAATCCTCGATAATCTGACGCGCCTTGGCCTCTTCGTCCTGTTGCGCCGTCGTGTTTTGAGCGTCTTCAACGGTCGTTGTGTCGGTCATGGGCGTTCCTCCATGAAGTCACTCATCGGCTGTCTGCAGCGCCAGAGCCTTGATCCAGAACAAGGCAGCGCGCGTGACAGGCGCGGGTTCGCAGCATATCAGGGGCCCCGGATACAGGAGCCGCCCGCAATGACCACCGCCGCCGAGGCGCCCGCTTACGATGATCGAAGCGGACGCGCCAACGTGCTGAAGCTTGCGGCTGCGCAGGCGCTGGCGGGCGCCAATTCAACGGTCATCATGACCACGGGCGCTATTGTCGGCTCCATTATGGGGCCCGCGCCGCAATACGCGACCATTCCCGTAACCGTCTTTGTCATTGGCACGGCGATGGGCACGTTTCCGGCCGGCTGGATCGCGCAGGCGAGGGGGCGCAAGGCCGCCTTTTACGTGGGCACGTCCTGCGGCTTTGCGGGTGGCCTGATCGGCGCGCTGGCGATCTATATCGGCTCGTTCGCACTGTTCTGTGTGGCGACGTTTATCGCCGGTTTCTATCAGGCAGTCGCGCACACATTCCGCTTCGCAGCCACCGACATGGCGAGTCCCGCGTTTCGCCCCAAGGCGTTGTCGTGGGTCATGGCGGGCGGCGTGTTCTCGGGCGTGCTCGGCCCGCAGATGGTCAACTGGACCATGGACATTTGGCAGCCATATCTCTTCATGGTCAGCTTCTTCGTACAGGGCCTAATCGCGATGCTTTGCATGGCGGTTCTGTCAACCACGAATCTGCCAAAGCCCTCTGCTGCAGCGACGGCTGCTGCGGGCAAGGGCAGGCCGCTGCTGGAAATCGCCGCGCAGCCAAAGTTCATCACCGCAGCCTTGTGCGCCATGGTGTCGTACGCCTTGATGAACCTTGTGATGACTTCTGCGCCGCTCGCCATGCGCATGTGCGGGCACGCGCTGAGCGATGCAAACTGGGGCATCCAGTGGCACGTCGTTGCGATGTTCCTGCCGAGTTTCTGGACTGGCTCGCTGATCCAGAAATTCGGGGCGGGACGAATCGTGGCGGCCGGGCTGGTCCTGACGGCGATAGCAGCTGCCATCGGCTTGATGGGCATCACCGTCTGGCACTTCTGGATAGGCCTGATTTTTCTGGGCGTGGGCTGGAATTTCGGCTTCGTCGGCGCATCCTCCATGGTGGTCGAGACGCACCGGCCTGAGGAGCGCAACCGCATTCAGGCGTTCAACGACTTTCTGGTCTTTGGCACGATGGCGGTGGCGTCCTTTTCGTCGGGGCAGATTCTCGCCTATTCGGGGTGGGATCTTGTCAACTGGGTTGCATTTCCGCCCATCATTGCAGCCTTGCTCGCGCTTGTGGTCTCGGGCGCGTTGCGCCGGGCGCCCCGTGGCGCGCTAGGCGTTTAGGTGGCGTAAGCTATCCTGACATATCTGCGCGTTGGAGCGCTGGGGGAACTGTCCTTCGCCGCGCGGGAAGTTTAAGGTCCGCTTCTGCGTTTTAAGATGGAGCCAGATTGTGTCCCGTGTCTCATTAACCCGTTTCTTGATTGAACAGCAGCGCGAGTGCGGCAATCTTCCCCCGCAGTTGCGCCTTCTGATCGAGGTTATCGCGCGCGCCTGCAAGGCGATCAGCTACACGATCAACAAAGGCGAACTGGGCGGCGTGCTCGGCAGCCTTGAGCAGGAAAACGTGCAGGGCGAGGTGCAAAAAAAGCTCGACGTCCTGGCGAACGACTATCTCATCGAGGCGAACGAATGGGGCGCCACCCTCGCGGCGCTGGCCTCCGAGGAGATGGAAGCGATCCATCCCATTCCTCATCGCTATCCGCGCGGTGAATATCTGCTGGTCTATGATCCGCTCGACGGCTCCAGCAATATCGACGTCAACCTGAGCGTCGGCACGATCTTCTCCATCATGGCCGCGCCGGAAGGGTCCGCTCAACGCGACGTCACCGAGGAAGATTTCCTGCAGCCGGGACGCAAACAGGTGGCGGCCGGCTATGCCCTTTATGGGCCGCAGACGACGCTGGTGCTCACCTTCGGGTCGGGCGTGCACGGCTTCACGCTGGATCGTGAAGTCGGGTCCTGGGTGCTGACCCATCGCGACATGAAAATTCCGGCGGGGAACAGGGAATTCGCCATCAACGCCTCCAACGAGCGCCATTGGTCGCCGGAGGTGCGTCGCTACATCGCCGACTGCCTGGCGGGAAAAGACGGACCGCGCGGCGCCAATTTCAACATGCGCTGGACCGGTTCGATGGTGGCCGACATCCACCGCATCCTCACCCGCGGCGGCGTCTTCCTGTATCCGTGGGACAAGCGCGAGCCCAATCGTCCCGGCAAGCTGCGCCTGATGTACGAGGGCAATCCGCTCGGCATGATCGTCGAGCAGGCTGGCGGAAAAGCCTTTGATGGCCATGAGCTTATGCTCGACGTCCAGCCCACGACCCTGCATCAGCGAGTCGCCGTGATGATGGGCTGCGCGCAAGAGATGGATCAGATTATGAAGTATATGAAGCCGTAAACGGCGCTCGCAGCTAAAACGGTCACCAGAACATCAGGCAGGGTGCCCGGCTCAATCTTTGGATTGGACCCTGGCGCCCTGACCAGCGCCCCAGCCTTGTCGCCGCTTCGGGCGCCGCCAGAGAGCGTTCGCGCACCCTCCTCACACGCCTCGACGACTCGTCCTGCGCCCTCCCGCATACCCTCCGCAGAACGCCCGATTGCGGGATGGTAAAGATTCTGGCAAGAGGAACGCGGTCTATCGCCTAGAAGCTGACACAATTGAGCGTCGTGGGTCCGGGCGAAACGTAGAACATCTCGGAAATCGAGTGAGGGCGGAAAACCTATGGCGATGTATCTAATCATTTTGGCCGGCCTGCTGTCGGTCGTCTACGGCGTTGTGACAAACGCCGCGCTCATGAAGGCTGACGCCGGCAATGCGCGCATGCAGGAGATCGCGGGCGCGATCGCGGAAGGCGCACAGGCTTATCTGCGCCGCCAGTACATCACCATCGGCGCTGTCGGCGTGGTGATTTTCATCGGCCTCGGCTTGCTGCTGGGCTGGACGGTCGCCATCGGCTTCCTCGTCGGCGCGGTGCTTTCGGGCGCGGCCGGCTTCATCGGCATGAACGTGTCGGTGCGGGCCAACGTGCGCACGGCGCAGGCCGCGACGCAG
>CANMLK010000139.1 GCA_947498445.1 Beijerinckiaceae bacterium | reverse complement strand
ATCGTGCCGTCGTCCAGCAGCAGAACTTCCGCGACCTTCCTGAAATTATAGCCAGCGTCGAGAAGCACCAGCGCGTTGGCGCGCCGCGCCAGACGATGCGTCGCAGAGCCGTCCTTCGCAAGCGCAATCAGATCGGCGCGATCAACGGGGGACAAAAAGCCGGAACGAATCATCCATCCCAAAGAATTCCAATCCAGCCTCATGGCAACCAGTATTCTGGATTTTCAGGGAGTCAGAGTATAGATATAATAGATTTTAACAATGATCGAAGCCCTGTTAGAATGATGGCATAGCAATTACGTCTCGAAGCGAAGGAGGACGCGACATGAGCGACACTTCAGGTAAATGCCCGGTGATGCACGGAGCGGGTGCGGGCCGCAGAGGCTCTGGCACAAACAACAGGGACTGGTGGCCGAACCAGATCGATCTGAGCATCCTTCATCAGCATAACCCAAGGGCCAATCCTCTTGGCGAGACATTCAACTACGCGGAAGAATTCGAAAAACTCGACTATGCTGCGCTGAAAGCGGATCTCCACGCGCTGATGACGGACTCACAGGAATGGTGGCCTGCCGATTGGGGTCATTACGGAGGCCTGTTCATCCGCATGGCTTGGCACAGTGCAGGAACCTATCGCACAAGCGACGGGCGCGGCGGCGGCGGGCGCGGCGAGCAGCGGTTCGCGCCTCTCAATTCATGGCCCGACAATGACAACCTTGATAAAGCGCGCCGCCTCCTGTGGCCGATCAAGAAGAAGCACGGCAATCGCATCTCATGGGCCGACCTGATGATTCTTGCGGGCAACGTCGCGCTTGAATCCATGGGGTTCAAAACCTTCGGATACGGCGGGGGCAGGCCCGACGTGTGGGCGCCAAGCAATGACATCTTCTGGGGTGCGGAAAGCGAATGGCTCGGCGACAAGCGCTATTCAGGCGACCGCGAACTCGCCAACCCGCTTGCGGCTGTGCAGATGGGCCTCATCTACGTGAATCCCGAAGGCCCGAACGGCAATCCTGATCCAGTCGCGTCCGGCCGTGATGTGCGCGACACCTTCGAGCGCATGGCGATGAACGACAAGGAAACCGTTGCGCTCGTCGCTGGCGGCCACACATTCGGCAAGGCGCACGGCGCGGGCCCGGCGAGCAATGTCGGCGCGGAGCCGGAAGGCGCGACCATCGAAGCGATGGGCTTCGGCTGGCTCAGCACCTACCAGAGCGGAAAAGGCGGCGACGCGATCACAAGCGGCATTGAAGGCGCGTGGAAGCCCCACCCGACCACGTGGGACATGGGCTATTTCGACATGCTGTTTGGTTACGAGTGGGAGCTTGTAAAGAGCCCCGCCGGCGCTCACCAATGGCGCGCGAAAGACGTGCGTCCCGAGCACATGATTCCCGACGCGCACAATCCCGCAATCAAGCACGCGCCGATGATGACCACGGCGGACCTCTCGCTGCGGTTTGACCCGATCTACGAGCCCATCTCGCGACACTTCCACCAGAACCCGGATCAATTCGCGGACGCCTTCGCCCGCGCATGGTTCAAACTCACCCACCGCGACATGGGCCCGCGCGTTCGCTATCTTGGCCCCGAAGTCCCATCCGAAACGTTGATATGGCAAGACCCCGTTCCAGCCGTTGATCACAGGTTGATAGATGCGAAAGACATCACGGACCTGAAGGCGAAAGCGCTCGCGACGGGCCTCAGCGTTTCGCAGCTTGTGGCGACGGCCTGGGCCTCTGCGTCAACCTTCCGCGGATCGGACATGCGCGGCGGCGCCAACGGCGCCCGCATCCGCCTCAGTCCGCAGAAGGACTGGGAGGTCAATCAGCCCGCACAACTTGCCAAAGCGCTCGCTGCGCTGGAAGGCGTGCAGACGACGTTCAACGCAAGTCACACGGGCGAGAAGCGCGTCTCTCTGGCGGATGTGATCGTGCTGGCAGGTTGCGCTGCGGTCGAAAAAGCGGCGCGTGACGCCGGCGTCAACGTTGAAGCGCCCTTCACGCCGGGCCGCACCGACGCCTCGCAGGAGGACACCGACGTCGAATCCTTCGCGGTGATGGAGCCGGAAGCCGATGGCTTCCGCAATTACCAGAAGAAGGCGTTCTCGATCTCCCCGGAAGAAATGTTAGTCGACCGCGCGCAATTACTGATGCTCAGCGCGCCGGAGATGACGGTGCTCGTCGGCGGATTGCGCGCGTTGAACATCAACCACGCGCAATCACAGCATGGCGTCTTCACAAAACGCCCTTGCGCACTGACAAACGACTTCTTCGTCAACCTGCTCGACATGGGCGTTGTCTGGAAGCCGACGTCAGAAGACGCACTTGCCTTCGAGGGGCGCGACCGCTCGACCGGCAAGGTGAAATGGACAGCAACGCGGTTCGATCTCGTCTTCGGCTCCAATTCGGTGCTTCGCGCACTAGCCGAAGTTTACGCCCAGGACGACGCACAGGAGAAGTTCGTCCGCAACTTTGTCGCCGCATGGACCAAGGTGATGAACGCAGACCGTTTCGATCTCGCCTGAGCCTGCGGGACAGCGCCAACAACGAAGACGCAGCCCTTCGCGGCTGCGTTTTTTTATGGTGCACACCAGCAAACACGTGTAGGCGCCGGCGGCCGGTATTAAAACGCTGAATGCAAGAGCAACAGAGCGGGCGCCGATCTGCCTTTCGTCCCTGCAGTTGATAGATATGTCCGACGATCTGCCCGCTGCGCGCAGCTCCGCCTTACTGCGTCGACAGCTTGCGAAGCCTCGTTACCTGGGCTTCCGGGAGCGCATAGGCGCTCGCGATGATCTCCAGTATCCGTTGCCCGCTCAGCGGCCGAGTCACGTCCAACTTTTGCGTTGTCGCATCGTCAATAAAGGCTTTGTCGCGGAATGTGCCTTCAAGGGCCTTGCGCATGGCCTCGACACGCGCGACCGGAACATTGGGCGGCATGGCGTAGGGCCGTCCCACTGCGAGCGGCGCGAAAGCAGCCGTCATCAAGGCCTTGTCGTCATCATTCTTGACAAGATCGGGGGCGAAGGGGACGCTTTCGAGCTCCGGCTGCCGTTCCAGCCCATACTGAACCAGCAAATTGACTTTTTTATCGCTGAGCCAGTCGGGCCGCGTCGCGATAAGCGAACTATAGAAAATACTGGAGCTGGCGTCGAGTTCGCCGCGTTCCATGGCGAGGAACATCTCGTTCTGGCCCTTGTATCCGACGATGATCCTGATCTTCGTACCCAGCGTCTCGTTGAGCAGACGCGCGTAAAAACTTGGCGTTCCGTTTACGCCCGTGGAGCCGATTGTTATCTCGCGCAGGCGCGCATCAGCGAGCGTTTTAACCGGATTGCCGCTCCATACGGCCACCAGACCGACTTCGCTGCTGGGTGAGCCCAGCCAGTTGAACTGCGCCGCGTTGTAGCGCGCCTCTTTCGTCCCAAAAAGCGGCTCGAAGGGCGTGTTGTTGGAGAGACTAGCGAAAACTGAGCCATCCTTCGCGGCGATGTTGAAGAGATGGTTCGTCGCCAGAAGCGCCCCGCCGCCGGGCATGTTCTGCACCACAATGTTCGGATTGCCGGGTATATGGCGGACCATGTGACGGGCAATCGTGCGGGCGAGCAGGTCATATCCGCCCCCTGCCCCTGTGCCGACAATGAGACTGAGCGTCTTGTCCTTGTAGAAGGCCCCAACGTCCTGCTGAGCGAACGAAAGTCCAACGCTTCCAACCAGAGCGCAGACGGCAGCCAGATTACGCTTGATCATCAAATGAGCTGACATGTAACCCTCTCGGCAAGACGTTGGTGAGAAGCGTAACACAAGCGATCACCGCCACAACCGGGCTGCGAAGCTGACGCGATCCGCAGCTTCCGCACACATTCAAAGCAAACGTCTGGTCGATCCCACGCACGCAGCATCGCACCGGCTTGCCAAAAATCAGCCATTGGCGCACGTTTACGCTTGTCTTCGCAGCCTAATGAAAACTGCCGGGTAAAGTGTTCGGCCACGGTCGCACCCCTGCTTGGCTCACTCAAGGAACGCCCAAGTGAGAAACAGGTGGATTGCCCCAATGCTCGCCCTGACTCTATCGTGCCCAACCATGGTGATGAGCGACGAAACGCCGACAGAGCAATACGCGCCCAAGGACAGCACGTACTCAATCATTGCGCTCGATCGTGAGACGGGCCTTTTGGGGCTGGGCGTTCAGTCGCGCGCGCTGTCAATCGGCAACCGCGTCGTCACCGCCAAGGGCGGCGTCGCCATCGTCGCGCATCAGTCGTCATCCAATCCGATGTACGGCAAGCTCATCATCGACGGAATCGAGCGCGGGATGACCCCGCAGCAAGCGCTCGAGTTCGCTCTCCGCGCTGATAAGGACCCGGACCGCCGCCAGGTCTCGGTCATCGACATCAAGGGCCAATCCGCGTCGTGGACGAGCAAAACCATTCCCGACTGGAAGGGACATCGCTGCACCGACACCTATTGTGTGCAGGGCAACACCCTGGCTGGCGAAGGCGTCATCGAGGCGATGGCGAAAGCTTATGAATCATCAAAAGGCCCCATGGCCGAACGCCTGCTCGCCGCACTGGACGCGGGCGAGGCGGCTGGCGGCGACCGCCGGGGCATGCAGGGCGCCATGCTGAAGGTCGTCAAGCCGCTGGTGCGCGCAGACTTCGACGACACCCTGCTCGACATCCGCGTTGACGATCACAAGCAGCCGCTCGTTGAACTGCGGCGCATTCTGGGCGTAACGCGCGCGATGGAAACAATGGGGCGAGTCGGCCCCCTCATTCAGAAAAATGACCTTGCCGGCGCCATGAAACTGGCGCGGGCGGCCCTCGTCCACTCGCCAGAATCCGATATGGCGTTCGTGGCTATCGCCGATATCAGTCTGAGACAAGGACTGAAGGCCGAAGCGCTGAAAGCTATCGAACAGGCCATCGCGTCCAACCCCGCCCAGAAGGGCCAGCTTTCGCGTTCCAAGACTTTCGCATCGTTGTCCGGCGATCCCGACTTTCAGCGATTGACGCGCTAAGCGCGGTATTTGTGGCAGTGGCTTTTCTTATCGGCATTGTCCCCTTAAGCTTGCAAGAACACTGCGTCAGGGAGGCGCCGCCAAATGCTCGGAATCGTTTTTCTAGGCGATCGCAAGATCGAATTGCGCGAGTTCCCTGACCCCACGCCGGGCCCCGATGAAGCCGTCCTCGAGATCAAGGCCTCGGGCATGTGCGGCACAGATCTGCGGGCTTACCGCAAAGGCAAACCGGGCGGCGTTTACTCGATCGCCGGCCACGAGCCGTGTGGCGTCGTTGTGGCGATAGGCGCTGGCGTCTCCGAGCGGCAGGCCAGAATTGGCGCCCGAGTCATGGTCCACCATTACGACGGCTGCAGGGTTTGCCAGCATTGCAGATCGGGCTGGACGCAAATCTGCGACGACGGCTCAGTTTCCTACGGATCGGGAAAAGCGGACGGCGGGCACGCACGCTACATGAAGGTTCCGGCCCATACGCTGCTTCCCATGCCTGACGACCTCACCTTCACGACGGGCGCGGCAATCTCCTGCGGCACCGGCACGGCATACGCCGCGCTCAAGCGGCTTGGCCTTCAGGGCGACGAGACCGTCACCATTTTCGGCCAGGGGCCTGTTGGGCTGTCGGCAACCCAATTCGCCGTAGCAATGGGCGCACGCGTGATCGCCGTCGAGACGTCGGCAGAGCGCCGACAACTGGCGCTCGATTTGGGGGCGGACGTGGCCCTCGATCCCGCCGCCGTTGACACGGTCAAGGCGGTCCTCGATCTGACCCATGGCGAAGGTGCGCACAAGGCCGTCGAGACCTCCGGCAACGAGGCGGCGCGAGCTGCTGCTGTGCGGGGGACGCGGACATGGGGGACGACCTGCCTGATTGCTGGCGGCGGTCAGATTACGCTCGACGCCAACCATGATCTCACGCACCGCCAAAGGTCAGTCTTCGGCCACTGGACATTTTCGAAGAACGGCCAGGCTGATTGCGCTCGCTTCGTTTCCGAGCGGAAGATCGACGTCGACAAGCTCTTCACGCACCGATGGACGCTGGAACAGGCGGACGAGGCATATCATCTCCTCGACCAGCAGAAGACCGGCAAAGGCGTTTTCGTACCAGCCTGACGGCCGCAAGTGCTTCACGCCGCTCTGCAAAGCCCGTGCGCCTCAGTCTTACGCAACCTGCAGGACTTAGCCGATTTTTTTTTGCGGATAATGTCGATGCGCCACAACGACGACACTCTCGCTGCAAGCAGGATGCAGCGACCAGTGTGGTTCAAAGATTTGACGAGAATACCTTCTGAAGTCGCTCGATCGTCGCTTTTGGCGCAGCGTAGGAATCGTTGACGATCTTCTGCAAATCATCGCCACTGGCTGGGGAGTTGCAGTCGATGCCTTGCTTCCCGCATTCGGCGAGAAACTCCTTGTCAGCGAACGTCGCCATGAAGGCTTTCTTGAGGATCACCAGCTTGTCCTCAGGCACGCCTGGAGGCGCCGCAAACGGCCTGCCGAGGGAAAGCGGCGCAGACGCGAGTTCGAGGAGCTTGGCGTCGTCGGGCCGATTTTTCAGGAGATCAAGCGCAAAGGGAACGTTGGGAAGTTCGGGGTCAGGCTCGTAGCCGTACTGGAACAGGTAGCGGAGCTTGTTCTCGGAAATCCATTGCGGACGGATCAGCTTGAGACTTGACCAGAAGGTTGAGGCGCAACCTTCGTTTTCACCGCGCTCCATGCCGAGAAATTGTTCATTCTGACCCTTGTATCCGGAAATCAGCTTCACCTTCATTCCAAAAAGATCGACGAACAATCGTGTATAGAATGCAGGTGTTGATGATGCGCCCGTTGCGGCGAGTATGACTTCGTTCTTCTGCGTGTCCTCCAGGGTCATGATCTTGGAATCATGCCAGACCATCATGAGCGCCGTCTCGCGCGAAGGACTTCCGAGCAGATGAAACTTGGTTGGATCGTAGCGCGCCTGCTTGTTTCCCAGCAAAGGCTCGAACGGCACAGTGTTCTGTAATTGCGCAATCGAAAGTCCGTCACGCGAACTGATGTTGTAGACGTAATTGGCCGCGACAAGACCGCCCGTGCCACCCATGTTCTGGACGACCACCGCAGGGCCGCCGGGAATATGCTTGCGGATATGGCGAGCAACTGTCCTTGCAACCGCGTCGTAGCCGCCGCCAGGCGCCGAAGACACAATCATTGCGATTTGCCGTCCTTCATAAAAGTCCGCTTGCGCAAAGCCACAAGTACCAGATGACGCCAGCGCCAGCGCTGCTGCGCCGGACCGCCATGGAAAGGATGATCGCATACCTGTCTCCTTCATCAGCGATGAATGTTTCTAACGGGAGTTTTTGGCGACCCATTCGAGGATCATCGCATTCGTTTCCTCGGGCGCCTGCCAGAAGAAACCGTGGGATTGTCCTTTGAAGACAAAATTTTCCGCCTTCGGAATTTTCTGCGACAGCGCTACCGCCTGTTTGACATGATTGCTGCCGACGTCATCGTTATCGCCAACGACGACAAGCGTCGGCGCCTTGATGTCGCCCAGTCGGTGGGTGGCGTCCCAGGTATGACGCGCCATGACCAACCTTACAAAAGGTTCCCACTTCGCGTGGCTAGCCCACGCGACATCATAAAATTTCTGCACACGCGCCGGTTCCGTTTGCAGGAAAGGGTTGGTGAAATACGTCGTCGTGTCGAAGAATTCCGCCCGAACGTATTGCTCGAACCCCATGCGAACGAGTTCGTCCACCATCCGGTAAGGAAGTCCTGCGACGCATTCCTCACCAGGCCGCGCCGCAGTGCCCGAGCCCGCTGCCGCCAGAAAAAGGCTTCGCACCTTGCGGGGATGAGAAAGAGCAAGCGCGATAGCCATGCGTCCTCCCATCGAATGGCCAAGAACATGAGCGGATTCAATCCCGATCACGTTCATCAAGCTCGCGACGTCGCAAGCCATGTCTTCGATTGTGTAGACGCCCGGCGTCGCTGAGGTGCGCCCGCAACCACGCTGGTCGAAGGTGATCACGTTTACTTTCTTCGCCAGGGCCCCGGTCTGGTAAAGGTCCCAGACGTCGCCCGAGAAACCTGTGCCCGGGATGAGGATCAGGGGCTCCCCTTGCCCATGACTTTCATAATAGAGATCGACCCCCGTATCGAGTTGAGCGACTGGCATGACTCTTCCTGTCTTCGATTATCTGGCAAGGACAGCCAGCATCTGAATAAATTACGTTTGGAAATGCAACTCTTATTTTGTGATCATTCATTCTGCTGCGGACTGAGTTTGACTCATTGCTCGTCATTCACATCCGAGAGTGAGCGCCAATTAGGCTCATAGAAATCAAAAGCGGCTGCACACACATGTCCTGCGTAATCGAAACGCAAAAAAATCTTCCCAAAGCAAGTTGCCTACTGAATAAGCTTCCGCGCAATTGCCACGTCAGTCTCCATAACTTCGTAGCTGCGGCCTAAAATGTTCGATATCTTATGCTGTTCCTAGCTCGCAAACAGCTCATGTTATGTTTTGTAAAGTGCACGTTGCGGGCCAGCACGGGGCGGTAGAAGCGTTCCAACTTGCGTTAGCCGATTGGAACGCTGGAAGCTATTGAGAGCTCGTCATGCCAACGCGCGCACGTTCGACGACCGCTGCGGGATAAGAATAAATTTTCTCCACTATTTTCTGGATCTCTTCGCCACCCAGAGGATCCAGTTCCAGATCTTGTTTCTTCGCGGCAGCAATAAGTTCTGGATCATTGAGAGCATTCTTATAGGCAGTTCGAACAAGCGAAACGCGATCTTGAGGAACATTTGGAGGCATCAACGTTGGCCACCCAATGTAAGTAGGCGCAAAAATCAAGTTAAGCGCGGCCTTGTCTTCTTCCGAATTGGCAAGGTCAAGAATACTCGGTACGCCGGGGAGATCGGGCGCACGCTCAAGGCCCATCTGTACGATTACAGATATCTTTCTATCGGTCAGCCATTGCTGAGACCTGCTTTTAACGCTGCCCCATGACCAACCGACCCGGCCCTGAACCTCGCCGCGCTCCATCGCCAGTGTGATTTCCGAGCCGCTCTTGTAACCCTGTATGGCCTTGAACTTTGTTCCAATGAAGTGATTTAAGACCAGGGGAAACGCGCCGGTATCGTTTCCGACGCCACTTGATCCAACGATGACTTCACTATTTTTAGCGTCTTGGATGTTACGCACATTAGTATGCGCGAGCCAGACTACACCCACAGATACTTCCCGAGCAGTACTGCCAATCCAATTAAAATTCTGCGGCTTGAAAGTTACAGACGCGATATCAATGAGGGGCTGCAGAATGATCCCCCTTTGAACGACACCAAGTGTCGTTCCGTCTTTCGGTGCAACATCATGCAGGAAATTGGCTGCCCGAATCCCGCCAGCGCCAGGCATGTTGCGAGGAACAACAGTTGGAGATCCTGGGATATGCTTGCCTATATGGCTCGCTATGAGACGAGCATAGGCGTCATTCGTGCCGCCTTCGCCAGAACTGATAATCAAATTCACTGTTTTACTACTGTAGAAACTAGCTGGCTGTCCACTAACCTGGAACGGCACGCAGAATACGAACAACGCTAGCGCAAAGACGGTCTCTTTCCTCATCATGCAGCTCCCCCTGAAGTCAACTTTTGAAAAGACGTAGAATCCTCGATAAGCTTTATTTTTAGTTGATTGCGTGACGAGCGGATCGGGCCGCGCGTTACTTGGGAATGCGCACGATGCTCTGTAGTTTGGCCTTGACGTCAGATGGCAAGGCGAACAGCCGGGCAATCATCTCTTGCGCCTGCTCTCCCGAGACCGGCTCAAGCGTGTTTCCAACCTTCGTAACATCCGCGATCATGGCTTCATCCACCACCATTTTGTCAAACGCTGTGCGCAACATTCGCACCCGATCGGCGGCGATTCCTGGAGGCGCGAGGATGGGTCGCCCGAGTTCCAGCCTCGACATGAGGATTTCGATAAGACGCCGGTTGGTTTCATCTTTCACGAGTTCAAAGATTGTGGGCGTGTCGCCGAAGTCAGGATGACGCTTTGAGGACATCTGGACGAAATAGCGGATGGCGCCATCCTTTTGGTCGCGTAACGCGGTGAGCCGGTTCGGGCCGGACCAGCCACTCATGAAAAGCCCCTCGGTCTCGCCGCGGATCATCGACATGTAGTATTCCACCTAGCCGGGATAGCCGGCGATCGCCCGGAATTTCGTGCCGACCGTCGCATTCAGAAGACGCGCGTACATGGCGGAATCGGTTTCGAGACCGTTGGTCGCCAGCAGGACTTCCCGCGCCTTCATGTCCTCCAGGCTCTTGGCGCTGGAACCCGTGGAAATCAGTCCGACCCCGATCTCCTTGGCGAGACTGCCGATCCAGTTGAACTTCGTTGCGTCGAACAGCGATTTCGAATCCTTGCCGTAGAGGATTTCTGCGGTGGGTATCCCCCGGTCGATAATGCCAATCGTCGTGCCGTCTTTTGGCGCGATGTTGTAGAGGAAATTGGTCGCAACCATGCCGCCTGCGCCGGGCATGTTCTGGGCGAGTATCTGCGGATTGCCGGGCAAATGATTGGGCAGGTGACGGGCGACGGTGCGGCCGAAGAAATCGTAACCGCCGCCAGCAGAACTGGAGATGATCATCTTCATTTGAGGTTTCGAAGCGTAGAACGCTTCGGCCGTTTGTCCGGCTGCGGCGCCTGGAAGCGCGCAGATGGCGAATGCAAGAAGTCCGATAGTCCTGTTCCTGCTGGTCGGCTTGCGCATGGAAAGTCTCCCGTCGATCAGTTTTGGAGAAAATAGCCGCTTTTCATGCCCGCGTTGAAATGCTCGGCGACAGC
>CANMLK010000138.1 GCA_947498445.1 Beijerinckiaceae bacterium | reverse complement strand
TCTTCCGGCGCCTTGTCGATCTGATCGTACGCCGTATACGTCGCGCCGCCAGACTCAGCAAGGATCTTCGTGATCGCTGCCGTCAGTGACGTCTTGCCGTGGTCAACGTGGCCAATCGTGCCGATGTTGCAGTGCGGCTTATTGCGTTGGAATTTTTCCTTCGCCATGACAAGGCTCCTTCAAACTTTCCAAACTTGCGGTTTCGTTGCTCGGCTTTGCAGCCTTACGCGTACTTGTATGCCTTAAGCGTACTTGGCCTGGATCTTCTCGGCTTCGTTGCGCGGAACTTCTGAGTAGTGATCGAATTGCATGGTGTAGCTGGCGCGGCCCTGCGTGAACGAACGCAGGTTGCTCACGTAGCCAAACATGTTGGCGAGCGGCACCATCGCGTTAACGACGACCGCGTTGCCGCGCATGTCCTGACCCTGTATCTGACCACGGCGGGAGTTGAGATCGCCGATCACCGAGCCGGTATATTCTTCCGGCGTCACGACTTCGACCTTCATGACCGGCTCGAGAAGAACAGATCCACCCTTTTGCAGCGCCTCGCGCAAAGCAGCGCGAGATGCGATTTCGAATGCGAGAGCCGACGAGTCGACTTCGTGGTAGGCGCCGTCAACCAGCGCAACTTTCACGTCCACGACCGGGAACCCGGCGAGAACGCCCGCGCCCAAAACGGACTCAAGGCCCTTGTTGACGCCGGGGATATATTCTTTGGGAATAGCGCCGCCGATGACTTTCGACTCGAACTCAAAACCCTTGCCGGGCTCGTTCGGCTGAACCTGAATCTTAATGCGCGCAAACTGGCCTGTGCCGCCCGTCTGCTTCTTGTGCGTGTAGTCGATTTCGACAGCGCGCGTGATCTTCTCGCGATAAGCGACCTGCGGGGCGCCGACGTTCACTTCGACCTTGTGGGTACGCTTGAGAATATCGACCTTGATCTCGAGATGGAGCTCGCCCATGCCCTTAATGATCGTCTGGCCCGATTCCTGATCCGTCGAGACGTGGAACGAAGGATCTTCGTTCGCGAGCTTGACGAGAGCGGTCGTCATCTTTTCCTGATCAGCCTTCGTCTTGGGCTCAACAGCCTGTTCGATGACCGGATCGGGGAAGTCCATCTTTTCGAGGATGACGGGCTTAAGCGGATCGCAAAGCGTCTCGCCTGTGCGCGTGTCCTTCATGCCGACGAGCGCAACGATGTCGCCAGCATAAGCCTCGGCGATTTCTTCGCGGTTGTTGGCGTGCATGAGAACCATGCGGCCAACGCGCTCGTTCTTGTCGCGGCTGGAATTGAGAAGCGCCTGCCCCTTGGCGAGCGTGCCTGAATAGATGCGCGCGAAGGTCAGGATGCCATAGGGGTCATCCATGATTTTGAACGCGAGAACGGCAAGCGGCTCATTGTCTCCGGGCTTGCGTACGACGTCTTCGCCGGTCTTGTAATCGACGCCCTTGATCGCGCCACGATCCATGGGCGAAGGAAGATAAGCGACAACGGCGTCGAGGAGAGGCTGAACGCCCTTGTTCTTGAAGGCCGAGCCACACAGCACGGGATAGAATGTCGCGGTGATCACGGCGCGGCGCAGGCACTCCTTGAGAGTGGCTTCGTCAGGCTCGGTGCCGTCGAGGTACAAGGCCATCGCATCGTCGTCGAGCTCGACGGCCGCTTCAATCATCATCGTGCGATATTCTTGCGCCTGAGCCAGAAGATCAGCCGGGATCTCGCCTTCGCTGAAATCGGCGCCAAGCGCTTCGCCGGACCAGGTGATCGCCTTCATGCGAACGAGATCGATGAGGCCCTGGAAGTTATTCTCGGAACCGATCGGCAATTGAATGGCGACCGGACGCGCGCCGAGGCGCACTTTGATGTCTTCGAGGCAGCGGAAAAAGTCAGCGCCGGTCTTGTCCATCTTGTTGCAGAAGACAATACGCGGAACTTTGTACTTGTCGCCCTGGCGCCAAACGGTTTCGGTCTGCGGCTCGACGCCCTGGTTGGAGTCGAGAACGCACACGGCGCCGTCGAGCACGCGCAGCGAACGCTCGACTTCGATGGTGAAGTCAACGTGTCCGGGCGTGTCGATGATGTTGAGACGAATGCCCTTCCAGAATGCGGTCGTAGCAGCTGACGTAATGGTAATGCCGCGCTCCTGCTCCTGCTCCATGAAATCCATGGTCGCAGCGCCCTCGTGCACTTCGCCGATCTTGTGGCTCTTGCCCGTGTAATAGAGAATCCGCTCGGTCGTCGTCGTCTTGCCCGCATCAATGTGGGCCATGATGCCGAAGTTGCGGTAGTCCTCTAGAGCATATTGGCGGGGCATCGTAGTGTCCTCTCGGCGCCGGAGCGCCTATTTTCCAATTACCAGCGATAATGCGCGAAGGCGCGGTTGGCTTCAGCCATCCGGTGCGTGTCTTCGCGCTTCTTGACGGCGTTGCCGCGATTGTTTGCAGCGTCCATCAGCTCGGCTGACAAGCGGTCAACCATCGTCTTGTCGTTGCGGCCGCGAGCGGCAATGATGATCCAGCGGATCGCGAGAGCCTGACGACGCTCGGGACGCACTTCGACGGGCACCTGATACGTGGCGCCGCCGACACGGCGTGAGCGAACTTCAATCGCCGGAGCGACGTTCTCAAGCGCCTGCTTGAAGAGCGGTAGCGGCTCCTGCTTCGACTTTGTCTCGATCGCATCGAAAGCGCCGTAGACGATCTGCTCAGCGACCGACTTTTTGCCTTCGTACATGATCGAGTTCATGAACTTCGCAAGGATGACATCCCCGTACTTGGCGTCCGGGATGACCTCACGCTTTTCTGCCCTATGGCGACGCGACATCGATTAGCTCCGTCGTACTTCAGCGAAAAGCGCAGGGCTCTCCGCACATGTTTTAAAATTACTTCGGACGCTTCGCGCCGTACTTCGAACGACGCTGCTTGCGATCCTTGACGCCTTGCGTGTCGAGCACGCCGCGCAGGATGTGATAGCGAACGCCGGGAAGATCCTTCACGCGGCCGCCGCGGATCATCACCACGGAATGCTCCTGAAGGTTATGGCCTTCGCCCGGAATGTAGCCGATGACTTCAAAGCCATTGGTCAAGCGCACCTTCGCCACCTTGCGGAGCGCGGAGTTGGGCTTCTTTGGCGTCGTCGTATAGACACGCGTGCACACGCCACGTTTCTGCGGGCACTGACCCAGATGGCGGGCCTTTTCGCGGTATGTCTTCGGTTGCCGCGGCTTGCGGATCAACTGGCTAATCGTCGGCATTCTTCGCCCTTCCAGACAAGCGAACGGTTGTACCTAATTCGGACACCGCCAAAGAGATGACGCTGCCCTCCGCATGGGCGAACCCATACGCAAAACAAATCGGCGCCGAGGTCCATAAGAACCCTGGCGCTCACTTCCGCAGAGGACCACGGCGAACCGCGGTCTTGCCTCTAGTACCGAAAGCCCCTGAAAATCAGGGTTTTGCGGTTGTGACTTGCACATCGCGGCTGAGGCCGACAGCGTTTAGTTCCAATGTGTTCCAGGCGCGGCGCCCGGAAGCGGCAGGAACTACTGCCTGTCGAAAGTGAGCGGAACCTATTCGCAACCTCTTATCCCGTCAACCCCCTGTTTGCGCTTCCGGGGCATGAATCAGAGGGGAATGTGCTGAAAAATGAGTCTGTTGCGAACATGAAACGGACCAAAGGGGCCATTTTGGACGGCTCCATGAGCGGCGCCGTCCATCTATTTGATTCTCGGATCGTTACTTACCCGAATCAATCAGCCCGCACGAGTGCGCACCGTGACATTGAGAGTCGCCTGCCGCCCCTGGGCCACATGTTCAAGCGCGCGGCCGATGGCTCCCTTCAATTTTGCCGGGTCATCCACCTTCTCGCCGTAGCCGCCAAAGGCCTCGGCGATCTTGTGGTAGTCGGGCGAGGGTGAGAGATCGACGATAGGCAGGCTGTTGGCCTTGGAGGCCAGACCATCGGGATACATCGAGACAGTTGCGCGGCGCACGGCGAACCATTGGGAATTGTTCATAACCATGGTGAGCACAGGCAGGTTTTCCGCCTGGCTGACAAAATGCGCCGCCGTGGGGCAGCCGAACATGTAGGAGCCATCGCCCACCGTCGTGATCACGGTGCGGTCTGGCGCGGCGCACTTGGCGCCCAGCCCCATGCCAAGCCCCATGCCGAGCGCCCCGGACGAGGTCGCCATGAAGTCGCGCGTATCCTCAATGTCGAGGAAAGAGAACGGCACGCCCAACTCTTCGACGATGGTCGCGCTGGAGCCCTTCACTTCGTTGACGCAATGGGCGGCCCAGGCATAGCTGATGGGGCTCTGGCCGGAGGCCGCCGCAAGCGCCGCCTTGCGACCGTCGAGCAGCGCCTGCCGCTTTTCGCTGTTGGCCTTGCGGCGACGATCAACCGCCACCTCCCTGCCCTTCAGCTTCACGTGCAGCATGTCGCTGAGCATGGTCAGCGCCGCAGCAGGGTCGCCCGCGATGGCGAGATCCATCTCGAAGCCGCGGAACGGGTAGTCCGTGAAGTTGGGATCGGTCGCGATGTGGATGAACTTTGCGTCCTTGGCCGGCTGGATGTTGTGCGGCACCCACGGCACGGCGGAGTTGAGAACGACGATGAGGTCGGCCGACTTGAGGGCCGGACCGTTCACAAGGCCAAGGTTCATGGGGTTTGACGAGGACAACGCAGCGTGGGGGCCCGTGAGGACGCCGACAGCGTGCGCCAGTGCGAAATCGCCAAGCGCCTTGAAGGTCGCGGGGTTGGCGGCGCTCGTGATGATGATCATCGGATTTTCGGCCGCAGCGATCAGGTCGGCGGCGCGCTCAAGCGCCGCCATGCTGGGAACGGCAGCCGCTGCGCCAAAGGCGCGATCACGCGGCAGCGGGCCGGGATTGATCGAGGGATTGCCGAGCACTTCGCGCGGCAGCGTGAGATAGACCGGGCCGCGAGGTTCGCTCATGGCGATGTCAACGGCGCGCGCGACAAGCGTGTTGACAGGCTGGCCGTCGCGCAGCTCGTAGTCCCACTTCACGTGCTCGCGCACGATGGCGCCCTGATCGAAGTTTTCCTGCGCCCAGTGAATGGGAACATCGCGCGATCCAGCGTGTCCGGTTTCAGTGAGGGGCGTGCGGCCTGCGGCGAGCAGAAGCGGAACATTGTCGCGCGCGGCGTTCATCAGCGCGCAAACCGTGTTGGCGGTGCCAACGTTGACGTGAACCATGACGCCGGCCATCACGCCGCTCGCCTTGTAATACCCCTGCGCCATGGCGACGGCGACGTTCTCGTGAGGAACGGTGACAAACTCCGGCATTTCGCCGCCGATCTGCCAGTTCTGCAGAATGCCTTCGATAATGGGTGCAAAGTCGGTTCCGCCGTTGGCGAACACATGGCGTATTCCGCAGGCCTTCAGCGCCGACATGTACGATTGAGCGACAGTTGGGCTGGCAGGCGTCTCAGCGTTCATCGGGTAACCCTCCTTGCGGCGTCGCGCCACATTGCGGCGCACAGGTAAAGCATCGCGCTTTTGCGTCAAGGCGGCGGATGGACCGGCGCCCCTGCTGCGCTTACACACGTGAACGCGAATTTACGGGAGATGACCATGGGCGAGTTCGAACGCTGGGAAGGCCGCTACAGCGCGCCGGACTACATTTTTGGCGAAGCGCCGAATTACTTTCTGGCTGCGTGCAAGCCGCTTCTGCCGCCATCAGGGCGTGCGCTTGCGGTGGCCGATGGCGAAGGCCGCAACGGGGTCTGGCTCGCCGAGCAAGGCCTCAACGTTTTGTCGCTCGACTTCTCGCCAAATGGGCAAGCCAAGGCGCAAAAGCTGGCGGCGCGCCGCGGCGTAAAGCTAAACGCCGAACAGGCCGATGTGCATACGTGGGCCTATCCCGACAGCGCGTTTGATGTGATCGCGGAAATCTTCACGCAATTCAGCGATCCAGGCCAGCGCCGCCAGAAGTGGGATGGCATGAAGCGCTCGCTCAAGAGCGGCGGGCTGATGATCATTCAGGGCTATACGCCCAAGCAGCTGGACTACGGCACCGGTGGGCCCAAGGAGCTGGATCATCTGTACACGCGCGCGATGATCGAGCGCGAGTTTGCGGGCTGGAAAGATGTGAGCATCGCCGAGGAGGAGCTGGAGATGCACGAGGGCCCGGCGCATAGCGGCATGTCCGCTGTCATCAACTTCGTGGCGCGCAAGCCTTGAGCCTTTAAAGCCGCAGCGGCGCTTTCTCGTGTGGCTCCGCAAATGCGACGCAGTTGATTTGGCGCATTGGCGATAGGCGTCCCGCGCTACTATGTGCAAGCCATGCCTGATGAAACAGCACACCTGACAACCCAAAGCGCCACAGGGCGCGCAAAGCTCCGGCTCCCCGTCGAGGGCATGACGTGCGCGACCTGCGCGGGGCGCATCGAGACCGCCCTTGCAAAGCTGCCGGGAGTCGAGGCGCAGGTGAACCTCGCCAATGACGAAGCGTGGATCGATTACGATCCCGCGCTTGCGTCCCCGCGACAGCTTGCGGAGACGATTGAAGACGCGGGTTACAACGTTCCGCGCGAGCGCATCGAGCTGTCGATTGAAGGCATGACCTGCGCAACCTGCGTCGGGCGTGTCGAGAAGGCGTTGAACAACAATCCGGGCGTTGAAAGCGCGGAGGTGAATCTCGCCACCGAGAAGGCGACTGTCACGTACGTTCCCGGCGCCGCGCGTCCGCTTGATCTGATCGCAGCTGTTGAAGATGCTGGATATGTAGCCCGCGTGATTGGCGAAGACGCCGACAGGCAATTGGAGGCCGACGCCCACGATGCAGCGCGACGCAAGCGCGAGACAATGCATCTGGTGCTGGCGATCATTCTTTCGACGCCGTTGCTGGCGCCGATGTTTGGCGTGGCGGTATCGCCATGGGTTCAACTTGTCCTTGCAACGCCGGTTCAATTCTGGCTCGGGGCGCGCTTTTATATTGCGGGCTGGAAGGCGGTCCGCGTCGGCGCGGGCAATATGGATTTGCTTGTCGCGCTTGGCACATCAACAGCGTTTTTCTTCTCGCTTTGGCTGATGTTCCAGCCGCACGTGCATCACCTGTATTTTGAAGCGGCGGCCGTTGTCATCACGCTCGTTCTGCTTGGCAAGTGGCTGGAAGGGCGCGCGCGCAGATCAACGAGCGCTGCAATCCGCAGCCTGATGGCGTTGCGCCCCGACACTGCGCGCGTCGAGCGCGGCGGCGTCGTTGTAGAAGTCCCAGTTGCAGCAGTGGGCGTAAGCGATATCGTCGTGATCCGGCCCGGCGAGCGCGTGGCGATTGACGGGCGCATATTGTCTGGCGTCAGCGCGCTCGATGAAAGCCTGATCACGGGCGAAAGTCTTCCCGTTGAAAAGCGCGAAGGCGAGAAGGTGATCGGAGGATCGATCAACGGCTCGGGCTTTCTGCGCATCGAAACGCAAGCGGTGGGCGCGCAATCCAAGCTATCGCGTATTATCGCTCTCGTTGAATCCGCGCAGGCCAAGAAGGCGCCCGTGCAGAAGCTGGTCGACAAGGTTTCGGCAATCTTCGTGCCGGTCGTTCTCATCATTGCGGCGCTGACTTTTCTTGGCTGGTGGCTCATCAAGGGCGACGTCAGCGGCGGCCTCATTGCTGCAGTCAGCGTCATGGTGATCGCGTGCCCCTGCGCGCTTGGTCTTGCAACGCCAACTGCCTTTATGGTGGGCACGGGCGTTGCGGCGCGCGCAGGCATCCTTATCCGCGATGCGGAGGCGCTGGAACGTGGCCGCTCCATCGACGCCATCATTCTCGACAAGACAGGGACGCTGACCGAGGGAAAGCCGATCGTCACCGACGTTATCGCGCTGGCGCCGATTACAGAAAGCGACCTCTTGCGGCTGGCGGCAGGCGCGCAGCAGGGCAGCGAACATCCACTCGCCCACGCCATTCTTGCGCGTCACGGGATCAGCAATCCCCTGCTCCATCTCGACTCCTTCACCGCGCATGTGGGGCGCGGGCTTGTGGCGAATGTCGAGGGGCGTTCGCTCGCCATCGGCAACCGCCGCCTGATGAGAGAAAGCGGCGTGGACGCCAGCGTTCTTGAAGAGCGTGTCGCGGCGCTGGAAACCGAAGGCCGCACGGTCATGTGGATCGCGGACCTTTCGCCTGAGCCCCGCCTGCTTGGCGCCATCGGCGTCGCCGACCCCATCAAGCCCCATGCGCGAGAAGCCGTCGCGCGGCTGAAAGCGCTTGGCGTCACGCCACGGCTGGTGACAGGTGATAATGAGCGCACGGCGCGGGCTGTCGCCGCGAAAGTTGGGATCGAGGATGTGGCCGCAGGCGTCCTGCCGGAGGGCAAGGCGGCGCAAGTGGAGGAATTGCGCGCGGCGGGCAAGCACGTCGGGATGGTGGGTGACGGCGTCAACGATGCGCCTGCATTAGCGGCGGCAGACATCGGCATCGCCATGGGCACCGGCGCAGACGTTGCGATGAACGCGGCAGGCGTCACGCTCATGCGCGGCGACCCCATGTTGATTGCCGACGCCATCGGCATCAGTCGCGCGACCTACGCGAAGATCCAGCAAGGGCTGTTCTGGGCGTTCATCTACAATGTGGTCGGCATCCCGCTGGCGGCGTTTGGCATGCTCGATCCCGTGTATGCGGGCGCGGCGATGGCGTTGTCATCGGTCAGCGTGGTGACCAATGCGCTGACGCTGCGGCGCTGGCGACCGGGCCGATAGTAGGGGCCAACAACGCGTGAGAAGGCTTGCCAATCCTCCCGGCGGCTTTAAGTTGAGGCAAGCCCGGAGGGGCAAACAAGGGGGGAAATTCATGCACACCATGAAGCGGAGCCTGTTGCTCGCAGCAGCCGGCCTGTTCGCCATATGCAGCGCGGCGACCGCGCAGACATGGCCCTCCAAGCCAATCACCTTTGTCGTGCCGTTTCCCGCTGGCGGCGGAACTGACGCGTTCGCGCGGCCGCTTGCGGCGCAGCTGGAAACGCAAATCGGCCAGCGCATCATCATCGAGAATCGCGGCGGCGCGGGTGGGACGGTTGGAGCCTCCTACGCGGCCAAACAGCCGGGCGACGGCTACACGTTCTTCATCGGCGCGGCGCATCACGCCATTGCGCCTGCGCTCTATCCCAGGCTCGACTACGATATTCTGAAAGACCTCATTCCGGTCGGCGTCATATCCGAGCCGCCGCAGGTGATCGTCGTTCACCCGAAAGTGCCTGCGAACACGCTGCAGGAGCTCATCGCACTGGCCAAGGCGCAGCCCGGAAAGCTGAACTTCGCGTCTGCCGGCAATGGCACCACGCACCATCTGGCCGGCGAGTTGTTTCTGTTGCTGACGGGCACGAAGGTGACCCATGTTCCCTATCGCGGCGCTGGCCCCGCCATGCAGGATCTGGTCGCCGGGCACGTGCAGATCATGTTCGACGGGTTCGGCTCATCAGCCGGACAGATCGCCGGCAACGCTCTACGCGGTCTCGCCGTCGCATCCGCCAAGCGAGCCGACGCTTTCCCCAACTTGCCCACCGCCGCCGAGGCTGGGTTGCCGGGCTATGAGGTCGCCACGTGGTACGCCGCCTGGGCGCCCAAGGGCGCGCCTGCCCCAGTCGTCGAGCGGATGCAGAAAGAAATTCAAACGGCGCTGGCGACGAAGACGATACAGGATGCCTGGACGCGGAACGGCTCGCCCATCCCCAACCTTTATGGCGCGGACTTTGGCAAGTTCGTCGCCTCCGAGGTGGCCCGCTGGGGCAAGGTTGTTCACGACGCCAACGTCAAACTGGAACAGTAAGGATAGGGCGGCTCAGGCCGCCCTCTCGCCTCGGTCGCCTGCCGCAACACGGCGCCGGGCCGGTGTGCACCGCACGCGACGTGGCGGCTCCAGCACAAGCACCGACGCCAGCAATTGGTAATCTCCGCCTGCGGGCGCCCGCAAAATGCACACGCGTTGGCGCATGCCTTCTTGCGCGCAGAGAAGATCCACTTCCAGGATGCGCGGCGCATCCGCCCCCAAGCCTGCCTGAATGAGGTTCTGCAGCGGTCCCGCCCCCTTCCGGGACAGCGCAACGACATGGTCGCCCGCGACGGCGAGCGCGCAACCCAGCATCGGCTTGGCGAGCGGCCCGACATGCAGAACGGCGCCGGAGAAATCGAGGAGGATGGCGCCCTCCCCAAGCATTTCTAGCGCGTCTGCGATACCCCGCGCGCGGGCGCCCGCAATAACGGGCCCCAAAGTCGAGGTCGCCGCCATCTCAGTCGGCGAAACCCCTTCGCGAGGTTGCTCATATCCGGGCGAACCCGCGTCGGTTGAAAAATGAGTAGCCATGACTGCCTCACACCTGTACGCGGCCGCACTTCGTCGGCCTTGAGTACTTAATGTTTATGGTTTCCAATCGGTTCGATGTGCCGTACCGCACAAATGAAACATTTTTATGAGGCGCTAAAAATAAAGGGCCGCCCCGAAGGACGGCCCTGAAGAAAAGTTCGGTGCGGAGAGCTTACTCGGCTGCGGGTAAACGCGGCGTAGTCTGAGCACTTTCAGATGCTTGCGCCTTCTGCGCAAGAATCATCTCGTCGCGCATGGTGGCGACGCTGCGCAATTTCGTCATCGCAGCGCCCGTACCCGCGGGGATCAGGCGGCCGACGATCACGTTCTCCTTGAGGCCTTCAAGCGTATCGACCTTGCCGTTGACGGCGGCCTCGGTGAGGACGCGCGTCGTCTCCTGGAAGGAGGCGGCGGAGATAAACGAGCGCGTCTGCAAGCTCGCCTTGGTGATGCCGAGCAGCACGGGCGTGCCGGTTGCAGGCTTCTTGCCTTCGGCGACAAGACGCAAGTTGACCTCATCCATATCGGAACGATCGACCTGCTCGTTGGCCAGATAGTCGCTGTCGCCCACGTCGGCGATGTCGACCTTCTGCAGCATCTGGCGAACGATGACCTCAATGTGCTTGTCGTTGATGTTCACGCCCTGGAGACGGTAAACTTCCTG
>CANMLK010000137.1 GCA_947498445.1 Beijerinckiaceae bacterium | reverse complement strand
TGCTGCTGACGCTGCTGCTGCTGTTGCTGCAATTGCTGCGAGCGCTGCTGCTGGATTTGCTGCTGCTGCTGCTGACGCTGCTGCTGCATCTGCTGTTGACGTTGTTGCTGTTGCTGTTGCTGCTGCTGTGAGCGCTGCTGTTGCTGCTGCTGGATCTGCTGCTGCTGGATCTGCTGTTGACGCTGCTGTTGTTGAACCTGCGGTTGCCGTTGCTGGCGTTGCTGCAACTGCTCCTGACGCTGCTGCTGGATCTGTTGCTGGCGCTGCTGCTGCGTATCGCGTTGCTGCTGACGCTGCTGCTGGATCTGCTGCTGACGTTGTTGCTGCACGTCGCGCTGCTGCTGCTGGCGCTGCGTTTGCAAATCCCGCTGCTGTTGCTGGCGGGTCTGCTGCTGCTGCAACTGCTGCTGACGCTGCATTTGCTGCTGCTGCTGCCGTTCCATTAGCAGCTGGCGCTGCCGCTCCTGCGGGTTCAGGGGACGTTGCACGCCTTGACCACCGGGCTGGCCAGGCATCAAGCCCTGCTGCCCGGGGCGAACCCCCTGCTGACCTGGTTGGAAGCCTTGCTGACCGGGGCGAATTCCCTGCTGGCCTGGCTGCAAACCTTGCTGACCGGGGCGAATTCCCTGCTGGCCTGGCTGCAAGCCCTGCTGGCCGGGGCGCAGGCCGAGCTGCGGGGGAAGTTGCTGTCCCGGACGCAGGCCCTGCTGAACGCCGGGGCCCACGGGCGGACGGCCCTGTACCTGGTTATTGATAGGGCGCGGGCGCTGCTGGAAGTTCTGCAGGTTCTGCTGCTGCAGAGCTGCCGGAAGCGGCCGTCCGCGCGGCGGCATGGCGACTGGCGGAAGGAAGGGGCGCCCGGGACCGACGCCCGGACGAGCCAAACGATCCCGGCGATAAATGATGGACCCTGCGGCGATGCCAGCAGCAAGAGCGATGGGCGCAGCCACATAAGGATTGATGCTGTAGCCGCTATCGGGCTCCAGCACGACGACGGGACGCTGGGGCCGCACCACATACGAAGGAGGCGCAATCCAGTCTGGTGTGGGCGCGACGTCTTCCGGCAAGGGCAGGAAGTAATGCGAATCCTCGACGTAAACCGGCGGCGGCGGCGGGCTCCACCAACGTGGCGTCGGCGCGAGATAAACCGTCTCGATAGGCGCCTCGACAGGGGCGAAATAGCCCGGACCGTCGCCCGCGAAATAAGACGACTCGTCCAACGACGGAGGCAAGACGTCATACTCGATCGCGTCAAAGCGCGCCGGGGGCGCAGTCGCCGCCTGCAATCTTCCAAGACGCGCACGGGCAGCCGACGCATTCGGGCCCTTGGGATATCGATCAAGGTACGACCAGTAGGCAGGCGCTGAATTTACCTGCACGGTCCGGCGCCATGTCAACGCTTCACGACGCGCAGCGATGATGTTGCGAACATTGCGCGCATAGGGGCTGGACGGATACGCGGCGATGAACTCCTCGTAGCCGCGGATCGTATCCTGGTCGAGCGCGATGGCGTAAGCGTCCGCCATGCCCGCATCACGCATCGGACGAGCGCGGCGCACGTCAATATCCGCCTGCGACACAGCAGGCGCAGGCGCATTGGCGGCGCGATCGAACAGCACAAAGGGTGTTTCAATTCTGGACTCGCGCCATGGCACCTGCGCGCCCTTGGTAAGTTCAGCCACGCGCACACGAACGCGATTGAACACGTCCGCAATCGGCGAACCCGGTTCGCGGGCCATTTCCGCCAACGCCTGGGCGAACGCGCCATAGGGCGGTTGCGCAGCTGGCGCGAAAGCGCCTGGCGCTGCGTTGAAAGCAATAAGATCGCCCGGACCAGCATCCATGATTGCAAGGCCCGGCGGCGGGGCCTGCCCTTCACGCGCAAAGGGGCCTTGGTAGGCAAGGTCGAAAACCATAATGCGCGCCTGGGCCGGAAGGCCGCCAAGCGAGCGGGTGATATCGGTGAGGCGCACGCCGTTGAGCGTCAGGTCAGCGGCACGCGCGATGCGGGCGCCCGGCGGAATGAAATAATTCTCGCCATCCGCCTGCATGCCGTAGCCGCTTACATAAACAAAAGCGACTGAGTCCGGGCCGCCCGCGGCCACCTTCTCCAGAAACTCGCGGTAAGAGGCGCGCAGCGTTTCCTGATCAAGGTTACGCGCTCCGGTCACATCAAACCCGGCGCTCTTCAGCAGCTCAGCGATGAGCGCAGCGTCGTTGGCGGCGGTGGGGAGTTCAGCACCTTCATAGCTATCGTTGCCAATGACGAAGGCGAAACGCGCCTGCGATTGCGGTTGCTGCGCATGAGCAGCCAGCCCGAACGCTGCGACTGCCAGAAGGACAGTGAGCGCAGGTATCAAGCGGTGGATCATTCCGATCTCCAATGCGCCCGCATGGCGCGGCATCCCAACCCTAAACGAAACCTTAACACAGTTTTTTCTGAACCGTTGCTGAACATTTCTTTCAAATGAGTCGCAACACCTCCGCACGCAACACGGGCAGCAACTCGCTCTCGAACCACGGATTCTTTTTTAACCAGCCGCTGTTGCGCCAGGAGGGGTGCGGCAGAGGAATAACCCGCGGCGACAATGCAAAAAGGCTGCGCCAGTTGCGGACGATTTGCGTGAGCGATGCGCCCCGCTCGCGCGCAATATCGAGGCGCGTGAAATGATAATCCTGCGCATAAGCGCCAATCGCCAGAACCGTCTCCAGTTGAGGCATGGCGGCGAACAGCTCATCGTGCCATGTCGCGCGGCACTCGCGGCGCGGCGGTAGATCGCCCTTACGCGCGTCATGCCCCGGGAAACAGAAACCCATCGGAACGACAGCAATGCGACCCGTGTCGTAGAACGTGTCGCGATCTACGCCCATCCACCCGCGAAGCCGGTCGCCGGATGGATCGTCGAAGCTCATCCCGGAATTGTGCGCTCGAATACCCGGCGCCTGGCTGGCCACAAGAAGCTTCGCCGTGGCGGAGACGCGCAGCACTGGCCGCGGAATCTGCGGCAAGGCCGGCTGCGCATCCAGACAGACGCGGCATGCCGAAATCCTGCTCAGAAGCCTTTGAACAGCATCGTTCTCACAGATTGCAGACGAATCCGTCCTCTGCGACTCCAACTCCGGCTGCCCTGATGTCGTCGATTTTGCTGAAGGCCGTTTCGCCAAGATGTGTCACCAGAATCGATCGCGCAGTCAGGCGCGGGAGATTTTTGCGCAACGTCGGCCAGTCGACATGATGGGGCGTTGGCGCTTCGCCCGAATAACACTCGCACACGAAAAGATCGGCGTCTCGCGCCACGTCCAGGAGCGCGTCAACCCAGGCCGTATCGCCAGAGTAAGCAAATGTTCGGCTTGCGGCGCTGAGGCGCACTGCGGTCGAAGGCGCGCCCGAAGGATGCAGAACCTCTGTGGTGGCCACGTCGAAGTTAGCCAGGCGTTGCGGTTCGCCAGGCTGAATCTCACGAATTTCGAGGGGAAAGCTCCAGTCGATTTTCGAAGAGCCGACAAACATCGCCTCGCAAAGCATCCACAGCCGCGCTGTAAGCCCCGGCGGCCCCGCGATGACCAGAGGCTTGCTGCGGCGCCGGACGAATTGCGACTCCAGCAGCAGAAAAGGCAGGCCGCCGAAATGATCGCCGTGCAAGTGCGTGATTACGACTGCGTCGATGTCCGTGGTGGGGCGGCCCGTTCGCGCCCAGGCCACGATGGAGGATGCGCCAAAATCAACACATACGGTCCGACCGGCAGCATCCAGCCGCCAACAGGTGTGGAAACGTCCGCCAGTGCCGAACGCGTCGCCAGCGCCGATCGCAGTCACCTTCATGCCGGGCACGTCTTCGACATCAGCAATTTCGCCAGAACAGAGGTTCATGCCCGCAATCAAACCTTCGAATGGTGTCCACTTTGCCCTTGCAGAACTGGTGGGGCAAAAAAGCGCCGCGTCCCGAAAGAGCGCAACCTCGCCCTTTTAGCGCCGTCGGCGAGCGGGCGCCACCGTCGGCAAATCGGGTAACGAGGTTAAGCAAAACATTATCTTTCAAGGCGCCACGTCCGCGATGTGCGCCAACGCACATGCTTCGCTTAAGTTGAAGCCTCTCTGTGCAATTATCATTAACAGTTCTGGCGCATTCTTGGCGGGCCTTATGTTGGCAGTTCCGTTGAGTGTGTTGCGTCAAATGAGTGAAGACAGCGCCTGGGCCGCCACCCGCGAGCCAATGCCTGCGCCGCCGCAGTCGTCTCCGCCGACCGCCCCACAGAGGCGACGGATGTCGAACCGCGTTCGCGAAGCGCGCGAAAAACTCACATCGACGGGTTCGGGAAGCCGAACTTTTGACATCGAACTGATGCGCGAATTTGCGGAGAACCGCCTCAGCAGTGTTCCGCTCATGCTGGCGATCGCCGCCGTTATCAGCGGTGGCGCCGCTTTCTGGGCGCCAGTCGAGCGCGTTCTGGCCTGGTTGGCGCTGGTAATCCTGCAACTTCTGGTCGCCAGCCGCTTTTACCGGGGCATGCTGACCCGGATCGAAGGTGATTTTGACCCCAAACCCTGGCACAATCGCACCGTCCTTCTTGAGACGGTGCAGGGCGTGTGCTGGGCGGCCATGGTGCTGTTGCTCATAGATTCAGTCGATGAGACGCCGCGCTCTCTTCTGTTCTTCTCGTTGCTGCTCGTCTCAGCGATGAGCGCGATGATGCTCGCGCTGATCCCGAGCGCGGTTTACGGCAACCTCATTCCAATAACCTTCGCCGTCACTGGCTTTGTATTCGCCACCAGCCACGATCCGGTGCCGCTGACTCTCATCGTCTGCATGGCGTTTGCGTACTTCCTCTACCTGAGCAAGCGCTTCTATTCGACCAACCTGTCATCCCTCACGCTGCGGCTTGAGAAGGACATGCTGATCTCCGAGCTTGAGCAGGCCAAGGCGAATTCTGACGAAGCCCGTCGTCGCGCCGAAGAAGCAAGCCTTGCGAAATCGCGTTTTCTGGCCACCATGAGCCACGAATTGCGCACCCCGCTGAACGCGATCCTTGGCTTCTCCGAAGTGATGAAGGGCGAGCTTTTCGGCCCCCACGCGGTGCCTGCCTACAAAGGCTATTCGGCGGACATTCACTCCAGCGGCCAGCATTTGCTGGCTCTCATCAATGAAATTCTCGACCTCTCCCGCGTTGAGGCCGGGCGCTACGAACTCAAGGAAGACGCTGTCTCGCTGGCCCATGTGCTGGAAGACTGCATGCATCTGCTGGGCCTGCGCGCGGAAAAGCGCGCCATCTCGATGACCGACGCAATCGAGCCGCGCCTGCCCCGCCTGTGGGCCGACGAACGCGCCATTCGCCAGGTCGCGCTTAACCTGCTCACCAACGCCATCAAGTTCACGCCACCCGGCGGCTCGGTATTCGTGAAGGCCGGATGGACGGCGGTCGGCGGCCAGTATCTTTCCATCCGCGACACGGGCACTGGCATTCCGGCCGAAGAAATTCCCATCGTGCTGTCGTCGTTTGGACGCGGTACGCTGGCGCAGAAGAACGCCGATGAGGGCTCCGGCCTGGGTCTCCCTATCGTCAAGGGCCTCGTCGAATTGCACGGCGGCACTTTCACGCTCAAGAGCGAAGTGCGAGTCGGCACCGAAGTCATCGTCATCTTCCCGCCTGAGCGCGTCATGGATTCTTTGCCCCAGATCGATCTGGAAAATGGCAACCGGCCCCGTCGCAGGAGCCGCGCGGCGGCCTTAGCCTCGTAACCGCGAACCCGGCGCGCTATGTTGTCCATGCAATACTGCGCGTCCGCAGATTGCTGGAGGACTGGCATGCGCGCTGCTGCGACACTGATCTTGACTGGATTGTCCCTCCTGGCGTCGACGCTCGCGCAGAGCCAGACGGCTGCTCAGGCGCCCGCTGACGCACAACACCAGCAATCCCGGCAAGAGCGCCCGCAACCGGGCGCCACGTCCCCGCCCGGTCCAAACCAGCAACCCGCTGCACGCGCCACCCTGCCGCCCGACAGCGTGACCAAGCACAGCATGCTCCTGCCCGATGGCCGCGTGCTGAATTTCACCGCGACCGCAGGATCGATCCGCCTCACTAATCTGGAGAACGGCGCGCCGGTCGCCGACATGGCCTACATCGCCTTCCAGCTTGCCGACACGGACCGCACGACGCGGCCCGTCACCTTCGCCATGAACGGCGGCCCCGGCTACGCCTCGGCGTGGCTCAATCTCGGCGCGATGGGGCCTTGGCTTTTGCCGATGGACGCGACCGGCGCGCGCCCCTCTGCGCCGGCGGTCACAAGCCCAAACGCGCAAACATGGCTGCCGTTTACTGATCTCGTGTTTCTTGATCCTGCCGGCACAGGCTACAGCCGCGTGCGCGGCGGCGATGACGCGCGCAAGATGTTGTGGAGCGTCAATGGCGACATCGACTCTCTGGCCACCACCATTCGCCGGTGGGTTGAGCAGAACAATCGCGGCGCGTCGCCCAAGTTCATCGCAGGGGAAAGCTACGGCGGCTTTCGTGCGCCGCGCATCGCATCACGATTGCAAACGGATCAGGGCGTCGGCGTCAACGGCATGATCCTCGTGTCGCCCGTGCTCGATTTCGGGCGCTTCAATTCAACGTCCGGCCTGCTCGACAATGTCGCCCGCCTGCCAACATACGCCGCAGCCAAACGAGCCAATGAGCGACCCATCACCCGCGCCGACATGCGCGACGTGGAGGCATACGCGCGCGGCGAGTTTCTGGATGATCTCATGCGCGGATTGAAGGACGACGCGGTCGTTGATCGAGTCAGCAAGCGCGTGTCAGATCTGACGGGCATCCCCGCCGACGTGACGCGCCGCTATGCCGGACGCATTCCGATGGACGTCTTCCTCAATGAATTTCGCCGCGCGCAAAACCGCGTCGTGAGCATGTACGACGCCAACGTCGAGGGCCTTGATCCTTCCCCGTTTTCAGGACGTCCCGCAGCCGAAGACCAGATGCGCCTTGGCCTGCATGCGCCCATCGTGCAGTCGATGGTCAGCCTCTACCACAACGAGTTGAAATGGGTTGTGCCTGAGGGGCGCTACTTTTTTCAAAGCACGCAGGCGGGCCGTCAGTGGGACTGGGGCAATCGTTCAAGCGTGGAGTCCGTGAGCGCGTTCAAGAGCGCCATGGCGCTTGATCCGCGGATGCGCGCACTCATCGTGCACGGGCTGACCGACGTCGTGACGCCCTATTTTGAAACGCAGATGGTGCTCGATCAGATGCCACAGATCGGCGACCCGTCGCGCCTGCGTTTTGAAGTTTATCCCGGCGGCCACATGTTCTATTCGCTCGAAAATTCGCGACGCATGTTCACCGCCCACGCGCGCGAAATGATCGAGGGGAAGTAGAGGCGCTTTAAACGCGGCTTCAATCTGCAACGTCATTCGCGGGCCTGACCCGCGTATCCAAGAGCACTGTTTGCAATTTATTCTTCATCGGCGGCGGCACTGTTGGATGCGCGGGTCAGGCCCGCGCATGACGTATGCTACTTCTTCACGATCAAGCCGTTCTCATCGGCGCGGAACGTGCCGGTCGTTGCGCCGCCAAGCGAGCCGTTCTTCAGCCAGTCGGCGGACGCCTTGTGCAGCACGCGACGCTGGGTTTCCCAGTTCATGAAATGCGTGCCGCCCGCAATGCCGAGGAAGACTTTCTCCTTGGCGCCCAGATCCTCGATCAACTCAAGGTTGGTGCGTGTCAGGTCATCGTATTCGCCAACCATGATCAGCGTCGGCATCTGCACTTTGTTGGCGCCGTTGGCGTTCCAGCCCCAATAGGTGCGGGTCGGCGCGCGCAATCCGCCGGGGCCCCACGTTGCACCAAGCGGATCGGCAAGCTGGTTGAGCCCCGCGATTATGTCCGGCATGCCCGGCTCAATCATTGCCGGCATTTTTTGGGCGCCAATCCAGCGGCGGTCCGACCCGATAGCCCGGGTCTGGAACGTCGTGGGCGCGCCTGCTGCGGGCAAGGACGCGGGCGCCGCATCGGGATTTTTGCGATTGTAGTTGGACGACGCCCAGATCACGTAGCGGTCAACCTTTTCAGGATGACGCCCGATGAACGTGCCCGTGCGAATGCCGCCGCCCGACCAACCAACAAGAGATACCTTGTCGACGCCGCGCAGTTTGCGGAGGTAATCGACAACCGCATTGATATCGTCGCTCTCACTATCGCTGTTGACGAGTTCGAACGGATATTTTGGCGTGCACGGCGCAGGCAGCGTCTTTGGCACAATGACCTTCTGCTGCGCAGGCAGGAGATTGCAGGGATCATCCATCTGCGGCGGGCGCGTGGATCGACCATAGCCGGTCATGTCCATCGTGAAGACGTCAAAGCCTTCGCGCGCAAGATGCTCCATCCACGAATAGTCTCGATATTGCACATCGAACGCCAACGTCGCGGGCGAGAAGCCGCCATGCACCATCAGCACAACCTTGCGCTCAAACGGCTTGCCCGGCGCCTGCTCGAGCATTGATGCGGCGATACGCTCGCGCACAAACAGGCTGACCTTCTCGCCCTTGATAGCGGGCACAGTCGATGTGTGTTCGACAAGCCTGTCGATGGTGAGAATGTTTGCAGTTTGCGCTTGAGCGATGCTGCTTGCCGCCACGCCTGCAAAAGCCGCAAGCGCCATGAATGCGAATGTGTGAGTCATGTATCCTCCCGCTGTTTTGCGGCAGGATAGCGGGAGGACTCGCGCTTAGGAAGCAAAACTCCCGTCCGTCATGCCAGCCTTCGCCGGCATGACGTTCTTGAACATGACGTTCTTGAAAACGCCTAGCCCACCTTCGCCTGCGCGAAGGTCGCCATATCGCGGTGGCACGCCAGCGCGGCCTTCACGACGCCAGCCGCCATGGCGGCGCCGGAGCCTTCGCCAAGCCGCATGCCAAGATCGAGCAACGGCTTCAGGCCAAGGCGCTTCAGCGCCTCGCCGTGCGGCGCCTCAGCGGACAAATGCCCCGCCATGCAATGCTCAATCGCGGTTGAATCGACCGCGTGAACAATCGCGGCCGCTGCGGTCGCCACGTACCCGTCGATGATCACCGGAATGCGCTCGATGCGCGCGGCGACAATGGCGCCCGCGATGGCGCAAATCTCGCGCCCGCCAAGGCGGCGCATCACTTCCAGCGGATCGGAGAGATGATCGCGATGCAGCGCAACGGCGCGCTCAACCGCGTCGATCTTGCGCTTCAGTCCCTCGTCGTCCACACCCGCGCCGCGACCCACCCAGTTGGAAGCCGCGCCGCCGTAAAGCGCGTAATTGATGGCTGCGGCGCACGTCGTGTTGCCGATGCCCATCTCGCCCACGCAAAGAAGATCAATGCCGCCCGCAATCGACTCCATCCCGAAAGCGAACGTGGCCGCTGCGGCGCGCTCATCTAGCGCCTCTCCCTGCGTGATGTCGCCGGTGGGGATATCGAGCGCGAGATCAAACACCTTGAGGCCCAGATCATAGGTCGCACAAATCTGGTTCACGGCGGCGCCGCCTGCCGCAAACGTCTCCATCATCTGCCGCGTCACGCCTTGGGGCCATTTCGACACGCCTTGCGCGACGACGCCATGATTGGCCGCGAAAATCGCCACCAGCGGACGGTCGATAGTCGGCTTTGATTTGCCCTGCCAGGCAGCGAGCCATTGCACGATCTCTTCAAGCCGACCCAGCGAGCCCGGCGGCTTCACCAGTTCGGCGTCGCGTTCGCGCACAATGTCCACGATGTCACGCGCGGGCGGCGGCATAATCTGGAAAAGCGCGCGGAGATCGTCAAACGGCGAACCGGTGGAGGTCATGTCAAAACCTGCTGGAAAAACGGCGTATGCACAGCGCGCCGTCTTATCAGTCAGGGCTCGCAGGCGGAAGGCCGCACGGGTAGGATCGGCGCAACCTTCACCAGATGGGCGGGCCCGTGCAAATCATCGAAGATATTCTCGTATGCCTGCGCTTCTGGTCGCGCATCCCCACGCCCCAGCTCGCCCGAGAGAAAGACCCCCACGGCATGCCCGATTTTGCGCGCGTGACGCGGGTCCTGCCCATTGCAGGCGCGATCATCGGCATCATTGGCGCTACCGTGTTCCTCGGCGCGCGCGTAATCGGCCTGCCCGGCTCCGTCGCTGCGGGCCTGGCGCTCACCGCGCTGGTGCTGGCAACCGGCGCTTTCCACGAGGATGGCCTTGCCGACAGCGCGGATGGCCTTGGCGGCGGCATGACGCGCCAGCGCAAGCTGGAGATCATGAAGGACAGCCGCATCGGCACATTCGGAGGCGCGGCGCTGGTGCTCTCGCTGGGGCTGCGCTGGTCGGCGCTGATGGCGATTGACGCAGCGCAGGGGCCGATTGCCGCAGCGATGGCTATCATCGCGGTCGCGGGCCTGTCGCGCATGGTCGCGCTGATCCCCGCTGTGGCTCTCGAGCCGGCGCGCGCGGAGGGCGCGGCGCAGGCGGCAGGCGCCCCAAGCTGGTCGTCATTCGTCATCGGCATGGCGCTGGCCATCGTGCTTTCCGGCCTTCTGGTGATCGAGACAAGCAGTTTCACGCGCTGGCTTTGCGCGGTCCTCGCCGCCATCCTCGGCGCCTGCGCCATGACGTGGATCGCCAAACGGCAGATCGGCGGCCAGACGGGCGACATCGCGGGCGCATCGCAGCAGATCACGGAGATCATGTTCCTGCTCGCGCTGGCGTCTGGTCAGGTCCTGTAAACCGCCTCCGGTCAGGTCCTGTAAACGCCATTTTGGCGAACCGCTTTAAGCGGGCGAGCCGGTTCCCTATGTTACACTTAATGCGCTACGTCATCGCCCTCCTCCTCCTTGCAGGCGCCGCCGCTTACGCGATGCTGATGCCGGAAGATTCGCAAATCGCCGGGCTAGCAGCCTGTCGGACTTAACTTGTCCTGGCGGCGGGGCAAGGGCAAGCGTAGAATCAGCGTATTGATTCCTCGCGATGATGGCGGCCGCTCCGATGGACAATTTCCGCGAGATTGACCGCCAGACAGGCTTTTTACTGCCGCCTT
>CANMLK010000136.1 GCA_947498445.1 Beijerinckiaceae bacterium | reverse complement strand
GGAATGGGTGGCGTATTCGGATCGCTCGACCGGGGCCGTTCGCCTCGCGGCCTTTGCGGGCGAGATGCTCGTCGGCGCAATTTTCGTCGGCGCGGGCGCAGCGCGCATCTCGCGAAACTTCTTGTCTCAATCGTTGACAGCGGCGCACGGCCCGGCGGCGCGGATGCGTCTGCTCGCGGGGCGACCGGCGGAATCTACAGCCGATGACGGTTATACAATTTGCTCGTGTTATTCTGTCGCATCAGGCAGTATAATTCGTGAAATAGAGAACGGCGCCGACAGCGTGCAGGCGATTGGCGCGAAATTGAAGGCCGGGACGAACTGCGGCTCCTGCCGCAGCGAATTACAGAGGTTGATCCATGAACATCGTCTCGCGGAAGCCATCTGAGGCTAGCCCTCAAAGGTTGACGGCGCTGGCGCGTCTGCCGGTCTTCCTTGACCTTGGCGGCAAGCGCGCTGTGCTGGTCGGCGGATCGGCGGGCGCTGCTTGGAAGGCCGAATTGCTCGCCGCAGCGGGCGCCGATGTTCAGGTATTTGCCGCTGACCCCTGCGAGGAACTGCTTCAATTGATCGAGCGCGGGGCAGCCGCCGGATCGCTGACGCTGCATCGTCGCAACTGGGAGGCCGCCGATTTTGAGGGAGCCGTCATAGCCGTCGGTGATTGCGAGCAGGATGCCGAAGCGCTGGCGTTCCGCGCCGCCGCCAAGGCCGCAGGCGTCCCATGCAACACGATTGATCGGCGGGAAACGTGCGACTTTGAGTTCGGCGCGATCATTAATCGCTCGCCTGTCGTGATCGGCGTATCCACAAACGGCTCGGCGCCGATCCTCGCGCAAAACATTCGCAGACGGATTGAAGCCATTCTTCCTGCTTCACTTTCTTCTTGGGCTGGATGGGCGCGCGACATTCGCCGCACGGTCATGGCCAGGCTGGAAAAAGGCGCGCCGCGTCGCGCTTTCTGGGAGCGCTTCTCCGACCGCGCGCTCAGCGGCGCCCCCGCTCCGACCGATGGCGGCGCCATCGAAAGCCTGATGGAAGAGGTGCACGTGGGCGACATCCAGCAGGGTCGTGTGACGCTGGTGGGCGCCGGTCCGGGCGATGCTGAGCTTCTGACGCTGAAAGCTGTTCGCGCACTGCAGGCGGCGGACGTCATCCTGTTCGACGATCTCGTGTCCGAAGATGTGTTGGAACTCGCCCGTCGCGAGGCCAAGCGCATGATGGTGGGTAAACGCGCGCGTGGTCCGTCCTGCTCGCAGGCCGACATCAATGAACTGATGTTGAAGCTCGCCCGTCAGGGCAAGCATGTGGTCCGCTTGAAGTCCGGCGATCCCATGATCTTCGGCCGCGCCGGCGAGGAGATTGCGGCGCTCGAAGCAGCTGGCGTGCCTGTGACGGTCGTGCCCGGCATCTCCACCGCCAATGCGCTGGCCGCGTCGATTGGCGTCTCACTCACCCATCGCGATTTCGCGCAGTCGGTCCGCTTCGTCACTGGCCATGCGCGCACCGGCGAATTGCCGGCTGATCTGGACTGGAAGGGTCTTGCTGACGGCAAGACGAGCCTAGTCTTCTACATGGGCGGGCGTACGGGGCCGCGCATCGCGACGCGCTTGATCGAAGAGGGCTTGAGCCCTGCGACCCCGGTCCTGATTGCGTGGTCTGTCTCGCGTGCCGAACAGGGACATCGTGCGATCACGCTGGGCGAACTCGCTGCTGAGTCCAGCGCCGCGCAGGCGGGGCTGCCGACGATTGTTTGCGTCGGCGCCGCTTTCGCTCCGGCGATGCGCGTTCAAGCTGTTGAAGCCTCGCTGAAAATCGCCTGAAGCGAGCCGACGCAGAGCGGCTTAAGCGCTATAAGCAATTCGCCTTGCCGCCTAAAGTTCAAGCCTGCGCACATGCGTTGGCTTTGCCGCGCATCAAAAATCCAGCTAGGCTTGAATTCGTATTCGGCGATTGCCGGAATGGCGCGGCGTACTTATCTCGTCACAGCTGTCGCTGTCGTTTTTGGGTCGCAAATTTATTGGAAACTCAGCGCCCCACGGCGCCAAAGGGGAGCGTACCTATGTCGAATCTCGTTAAATCGCCCATGCAATATCTGGAGAAAGCGACCAACGCTCTGCGTGATCTCGGAATTACCCCGGCCAAGACGGACGACGCTCCGATCAACGCGCTTCTCGAGCAGATTACGACGCTGGAGCCGGACAAGGTCGCCGTGATCGCCCGCACCATCAATCAGGCGAGCGTGTTCAACGAGGTCGTGCGCGAGCAAACCGCCGCGATGGATATCGGCACCCGCTATCAGGACATCGCAACGGGCTTCAATTCCATCCGCGATGACGCCAAGAAGATGGTCGACCAGATTGCTGACGGCAAAGTCGATCTGCTGGAGCGCGTCACCAATTCCTGGATGAAGCTGACGCGCGGCGATATTGCCGACCGCTTCGACGCGATCAAGGCCAAGTATCTTGAGGTCTCGAAGTCCACGAATGACCAGATCAAGCGTGAAGCTGTCATCCTTGAGGCGTATCGCGATTTTCGCGGCGCCCTGAAGCAGGCTGACGTCCTTGCTCTTGAGGTGCTGAAGACCGCCGAAGGGCGTCTTGAAGAAGCCAAAGGCAAGCTCGATGTCGCCGCCAAGGCAGTGTCCGGTTTTGCTGGCGACAACCCGGCTGATCGCGCCCGCCTTGAACTCGTGCGCGACGAAGAGCTTCGCGACATGCAGGACGAAGACAAGCGCTATCAGATCTCCAAGGATCTCTCGGACAATCTGACGATCAGCTACAACACGTCCGAAGTCATCATGGCGCGCCTGATGCAGACGACGAACGCCAAAGAGCGGGTGTATGCTCAGTCAGTGTCCTTCTTCTCCACCAACGACAGCGTGCTGACCGCCCTCAAGGCGTCCTTCACGGGCTTGTTTGGTTTGCACGAAGCAACGCAGACGCTGGAAGTCATGAAGGACGGCATGTCGAAGAGCCTCGAAACGCTCGGCGATATGGGCGACAAGGTTCAGGAAGCCGCCGTGCGCGCGGGCTACGGCCCCACCATCCGCGCCGAGAGCGTCAAGAAGCTGGTCGACAGCGTCGTCGGCTTCCAGGAGAAGTCGCTCGCGATCGTGGATGAGATGCGCAAGATGTCGACGCAGAACTCCGCCGAAATCCGCGACGCTGTGGAAGACGGCAAGCGCCGCATCACCAAGCTGATCACGGAAGGCAAGGCGCTCTCGCTCAATGGCTGATGTCACAACCGCGGCGGCGCCCATGGGCGTCGCCCCCACAACGCAGAAGCTCGACGACCTCATGCTCGCCATGGATGTCGTCGACACGTTGCGTCACGAGGAACGACTCGTCAGCCGCGAGTTGAACGAAGTTGCGCGCGAGTCTGAACTCGTGGAGCGCCTTCGCTCGATCTATGCGAGCCAGGGCCTCGATGTACCCGATCACATTATCCACGAGGGCGTGAAAGCGCTCAAGGAAAGCCGCTTCCTCTATACGCCGCCGCCGAAGAGTTTCGGGCGCACCATGGCCTATGCCTGGGTCAATCGCAGCCGTTGGGGCAAGATGGCGGTCGCAGCTTTCGTGCTCATAGGCGGCGTGTTTCTGGGGCGTGAGCTGCTGGTGGCTGGACCAGAGCGCCGCGCGGCGGAAGCGCAGCGCATCGAGCTCACGCAGACCCTTCCCCGCGATATCAATACGACCTTGAAAGAGGCGCTCACCGAGGCGCAGGCGCCGACAGCGCGCGCGCGCGCCGAGCAGCTCGCCGCCGATGCTCGCGCCGCCCTGGCGCGAAAGGATGCAGTCGGCGCGAAGAAATCTGCTGGCGACCTGCAGACGCTGGTCGCGCAATTGCGTCAGGTTTACGAGCTTCGCATCATCGCGCGGCCCGGGCAGCCGGTCGGCGTGTTCCGCATACCGGATCGCAATCGCGGCGCGCGGAATCATTATGTGATCGTCGACGCTATCGGCGCGGACGGCAAGCCCGTCTCCGTGCCAGTGACGTCGGAAGAGAACAACCAGACCAAGCCTGTCTCGCGCTGGGGCGTGCGCGTCTCGGAGGCGACATGGCAAGGCGTCGGCCGCGACCGCAATGACGACGGCATCATCCAGAACAACAAGGTGGGTGAGAAGCGCCGTGGCCAGCTCGATGTCACCTACGCCATGCCTGTTACGGGCGGCGCAATTCTCGAATGGTGATTTGAATGATTTCGGGACAGCAGGCGCTGCGGCAGATCGAGGCGGCAGCGGGCAAAATTCGCGGCCAGGAAAACGAACTGCAAACCGCTTTGACGCAAGCCGCCGAGCGCGGCGAACGGCTGCGTGCGGACAGGATCGAAGCCTTCAAGCAGCTCGCCGCCATCCGGCTTGACGCCCTGCGCGGGCAGAGCCTGATCAGCGACCTCGACGCTGCCGAGCGCCGCGCGCTCGATCAAATTGCGGAGACCGAGCGCGAACTTTCGCGGCTGGGCAGCGAGCGCGCGCGGCTGGAGACAGCCCGCGCGACAGCGGATCAGCAGCGGCACCCAAGTGCGGACAATCTGGCGAGCGCCCTTGCGGCGCTGGAGGATCTGCAGGCCCGCGTGGAGCCTGTTGTACGTCAACAGCCGGCCTGGCTAGCCCAGAAGAAAGCTGTCGAGGCGGCGCAGGCCATCGCCGACGAGTCCGACAAGAAGGCAAAGGGCGCGGAAGCGGACCTCGAGAGCAAGCGCAAGCCTTATGAGGCTGATCCACTGTTCATGTACTTGTGGAACCGCAAGTTCAGCACGTCGGACTACAAGTCGGGTTTTTTCGTTCGCTTCTGGGATCGCAAGGTCGCCGCGCTGGTCAATTACCCCGACGCGCGCGCCAATTACGCGATGCTCAACGAGATCCCCACGCGCCTGCGCGCCCACGCACAGCGCCAGGTCGATGAGGTCGCGAACCAGAACGGCAAGCTCGGCGAGATCGAGCTGGCGGCGTTGCGCGCGGCGGGCAGCGGCGCGGCCGAAGAGCGTGTGGCCACAGCCCGTACATCCGCCAAGAGCGCGGAGGATGCGCTGATGGCGGCGGAGGCGGCCATCGCCGCGCTCGACGCCCGGCAGGGTGAGTTCACGCGCTCGCGCACGGATGCAGCTTTTAATCGCGCCGTCGATTTTGTCGCCAGCGCCGATGCACAAGAGACCATCCAGGAGCTTTATCGCGAAGCGCGGCAGACCCCGACGCGGGACGACGACATGATTGTCGCGCGCATTGAAAAGATCGACGCGGAACTGACCCGTGCGGAAGACGAAATGTCGGGCCTGCGGCGCAAGGCGCAGGACGTTGCGGGCCGGCGCGTCGAGGTTGAGCGCGAGCGCGATTCATTCCGCAAGCGCGGCTGGGACAATCCTTACGGGCAAGTCTCCAACGAGGGATTGCTTGGTGATGTGCTTGGCAATCTGATCAAGGGCGCCATTCAGGGCGCTGTGCTTGGCGGCGTGCTGAAGGATGGCTATCGCGAGCGGCGTCCGCGGGCCGACACAGGCTTTGGCGGCAAGGGCGGCTTCAACTTCCCCCTACCCCAGCTGGGCGGCGATAGCGACGGCGGCGGCTGGATCGGCGGGGGTGGCGGCGGCAGCTGGGGTGGCGGAGGCGGCGGCGATTCTGGCGGAAGTTCCGGGGGCGATGGCTTCACCACGGGCGGCTCGGTCTAAAGCAAAGTTGCTGAAGCGGACTTGCTGATGCGCTGTTAGCTGATGCGCTGATTTGCGGACGCGGACGCAAGCGCCTAGCATTACTGCAAATCATACAAGCGGAGGAACGCGAGCAGCATGGTCGCAGACATCAATCATTACATCGCCGGTGAGCGCATCAACGGCAAAGGCGAGCGCCGCGCTCCGGTTTTCAATCCGGCGACGGGTGAGGAAAGCGCACATGTCCGGCTTGCCAGCACGGATGACGTGAACGCGGCGGTCGCAGCCTCGCTGCAGGCGTTCCCGGACTGGTCAGGAACCCCGCCACTGCGGCGCGCGCGCGTGCTCAACAAGTTTCTGCGCATTCTAGACGAGCGCACGGATGAGCTGGCCGCCATCATCACCGCCGAGCACGGCAAGACGATTTCCGACGCCAAGGGCGAAATCCAGCGCGGCGCGGAGGTGGTGGAGTTTGCGACGGGCGCGCCGCAATTGCTCAAGGGGGAATTCACCGACAATGTTGGCACGGGCGTCGACAGCTTTTCCCTGCGTCAGCCGCTGGGAGTGGTCGCTGGCGTCACGCCGTTCAATTTCCCCGCCATGGTGCCGATGTGGATGTTCCCCGTCGCGCTAGCCTGCGGCAATTGCTTCATCCTCAAGCCGTCCGAGCGCGATCCATCCGCATCTCTCAAGATCGCCGAATGGCTTACGGAAGCGGGTTTGCCGAAGGGCGTCTTCAACGTGGTGCAAGGCGACAAGGAGGCGGTGGACGCGCTGCTGACGCATCCTGACGTCCAGGCGATCAGCTTCGTGGGCTCAACGCCCGTCGCGCGTTACGTTTATGAAACCGCCACGCGCACGGGCAAACGCGCGCAGGCGCTGGGCGGCGCCAAGAACCACATGGTCGTCATGCCCGACGCTGACCTCGACCAGGCGGTGGATGCGCTGATGGGCGCGGCCTACGGTTCGGCCGGGGAACGCTGCATGGCGATCTCCGTCGCCGTGCCGGTTGGCGAAGCGACCGCCAACGCGCTCGTTGAAAAGCTCATTCCACGCGTGCGCGCTCTCAAAGTTGGGCCAGGCACCGACGCCGAAGCCGAAATGGGTCCGCTTGTCACGCGCCAGCATCGCGACAAGGTGAGCGGCTATGTGGATTCAGGCGTTGCGGAAGGCGGCAAGCTGCTCGTCGACGGGCGCGGCCTGACGCTGCAGGGCTACGAGAACGGGTTCTTCATCGGCGGCTCGCTGTTTGATCACGTGACTGCGGACATGAAAATCTACAAGGAAGAGATTTTCGGCCCCGTGCTCTGCGTTGTGCGCGCGGCGGATCATGACAGCGCGCTGAAACTCGTGAACGAGCACGAGTTCGGCAACGGAACCGCCATCTTCACGCGCGACGGCGACACGGCGCGTGACTTTGCGCAGAACGTGAAGGCCGGCATGGTGGGCATTAACGTGCCGATCCCCGTGCCGATGGCGTTCCACTCGTTTGGCGGCTGGAAGGCTTCGCTCTTTGGCGATCACCACATGCATGGCCCTGAGGGCGTGCGCTTCTATACGCGCCTCAAGACCGTCACTTCGCGCTGGCCGACAGGCATCCGCGCGGGCGCGCAATTCGTCATGCCGACCATGCGCTGAATAGACTTTTGCGGTCAGGCGCGGCGTTTGCCGTTTCCTGACCGCGAGATTGTCTCACGAGAAGACCGGCTTTTCCTTCACATAATGTTCGCGCATGGCGTCGCGGTACTTGGCCATCGTCGGCGCGTTGAGCGTGACGGGGGGCTTTTGATCTGGCGGCAACATGGATTTAAAGGGAGTGCCAGCGATCTCTTTGGCGAATGTTTCCTTCGCCTGCGCCACAACCGCCGGATTGACGAGGCATTCGATGACCGAGTTTGCGAGCACTTTGGCGCCCGCGCACGCGCCCTTGTGGGCAATGGATGTGCCAAGAGCAACGCCAGCGGCCCAGTGATGAAAATTGATGTTTGGAATGTTGGCGGGAAAGTACATTTTCGCCATCGGCACTTTCCAGGACACATCGCCCGCGTCATTGGCTGAGGGCTTTTGCGATGCGGGTCCCTTCATGCGATGCACCTCGCGGCTCAGGCCTTCCACCTTTACTTTTGCTTTGGCCTGCAGTTCGCGGGCGAGTTGATCTTCTTCCTCGCTCCACTGCGGTTGGCCCACGCGTTCGTATTCGCGCTGCACCAGTTCGGCGACTGTCTGGTTGCCACGCACCGGCCAGACCGCGCTCATGACATCGATCTCGACTGTCGTATCGCTCATCAGCGCGGCGCCCTGCGCGATCTTGCTTGCGCGGTCGAACAGCTTCATCGCGCCATCGGCGGTGGTGTCCCGGAAATACCACCACACGGCAGCCTTGCGCGGCACCACGTTGGGCTGATCGCCGCCGTTGGTGATGACGCGCTGGGCGCTCATCGTCTTGGTCATGTGCTCGCGATATTGCGCAACGCCGGCGTCCATCAGAACGACGCCATCCAGAGCATCGCGACCTTTCCACGGGGCGACGCCCGCATGCGCGGATTCGCCATGGAACGTGAACGTCGCCGAGATCAGCGCCGACTGGATGAGCCCGTAGCCGACGCCGAATTCTGAGGCGATGTGCGGCGCGATCGCGATGTCCACGTCATCGAAATAGCCCTCGCGCACAATGTAGGGGCGGCTGACGAGTTGCTCTTCTGCTGGCGCGCCGAACACTTTCAGCGTGCCTTTGAGTCCGTGCTTTTCCATCGCGCGTCTGGCGGCGAGAGCGCCTGCGATCATGACCGCGCCGTTCACGTTGTGCCCTTCGCAATGTCCCGGCGCGCCCTCCACGATTGAGGCTTGCTCGGTGACGCCTGCGCGCTGCGAATTGTCGGGATTGGAATCGTATTCGGTGTGAATGGCGATAACCGGCTCGCCAGAGCCATACGTCGCGCAGAAGCCCGTCGGGAATCCCGCGATGCCGCGCTCGACGCTGAAACCATCCTCCTCAAGAAGGCCAGACATCAACTTGGCCGTCTCGAACTCCTGCATACCCAGCTCGCCGAAATAGAAGATGCTGTCGTTGAGCGTGCTGATAGCATGCTCGTTTCGATCAATGAACGCCTCCGCGAAATCCTTTTCGGGAGAGTTCGATGCGTCACGGGAGATGGTCATTGAAGCGCCTCGCAGTTGTTTAAGCGGCCAAGGTCAAAAGAATGTCTGTCAGGCGTTCGGGCATTTCGACCTGGATGTTATGTCCCGACGGCAGGTCGAACACCTCCCAACCCGCGGTCTTGGCTGTGTTGTAAAAGGCGTCGAAGTTCGGGTTTTCGAAGTTTCTCGCGCGGATGTAGGCCTTTTTGGCGACACGCTCGCGTGCGCCCGTGAGCTTGATCGGATCGAGCGACACGCCGATGGGTTGCGGCGTCGCCTTGGCGACAAGCCAGTCGCGGTCGGCGGCGCTCATCCCTTTGCTCATGCTTGGCGTGGGCGGCCTTGAGACTTCGCCGCGCTTGATCGCTTCGAGCACGGCCGCGCGGCTTCCCGGCGAGTTGAGATCGAGACCTTTCTGGCCATCGTTGGGCATAAATGCGTCGAGGAAAACGATAGAGCCGATCGCGTCCCCCACCTGCTCTGGAACACCAGAAATAGGCCAGCCGCCGTACGAATGCCCGACCAGCGTGACGTTGCGCAGATCCTCCCATTTGATGAGGTTGACCACGTCAGTGATGTGCGTTGCGAGGTTTACGTCCTTGCTCATGAGATGGGACCGGTCGGCAAGGCCAGTGAGCGTCGGGGTGAACACCCGGTGGCCTTTCGCCCGCAGACGCGCGGCCACATATTTCCACACATAACCGCCGCCGTAGGCTCCATGCACGAGGACAAAGGTTTTCGCGGGCTCTGTATGCGCCGGCTGGGTTTGCGCCGCCGCCGGTTGATGAGAGGCGGACAGCAAGGCTACCGGCGCGCCGAGCGCGGCCGCTGAAAAGATGGCGCTGCGCCGTGTCGGCTGCAACAGATCCGTCTGGCTCATGAGCGGTTCCCCGGTTCTTTCGTAGAAATGTCTTGCTGCTGGAGCGCTCGACGCCTCCAGGCTGTAGTCGATAATGGGACGCTTTCGAATTGCCCGCAAGCTTGGGGAGTGGCGCCCATCAGAGGTGTGCGAAAGGCTTGCACGCAGCGATAATCTGGTTGCTATTGTAACGCTCAAAATAAATTCGGGAGGACGTCATGAAGATGCCTGGGGCCGTCATGAAGACTATGAAACTCCGGCATCTGGTCTTGGCGAGCGCCGCCTGTTTGTGTTCGGGAGCCATGGCTCACGCAAGCTCGCTCAATGGGCCTCTCGCTCTTGCCGACTTTGGCAGCTTCTTCGTGAATGGGCGAAATCATGCATCGGAATTTGCCGATGCGCGCGCTGGCAAGCCGGTGCGGGGGACCGTGCGAAGCGGCCAAATGTATGTGCAATATCTTGTTCCCAGCAACAGCCTCGCCCTGCCCATTGTGATGGTGCATGGAGCCAACCACACGGGCGTAACTTACGAGACGACGCCGGACGGACGCGAGGGTTGGGCAACCTATTTTGCGCGTCAGGGATACCCTGTTTACATCGCCGATCAGGCGGGGCGAGGACGCTCGGGCTTTGACCCCACGCCCATCAACAAAGCCGTTGTGGAAGGCGGCCGCGACGCCTTGCCTTCCATCGCAATCGCCACGCGCGAGAATGCGTGGATGAGCTATCGCCTGGGCCCCAAAGTCGGGGAGTTCTGGCAAGACTCACGCTTCCCGCAGGCTGCGCTTGACCATTACTTTTCGCAGAACGCGCCCATGGCCGAGACGACCTTGCCAGGGGGCGGTGAAAACACGATCAAAGGCCTTGTCGCCCTGCTCGAAAAGATAGGACCTTCTATCCTGCTGGTTCATTCGCAATCAGGCGCCTACGGGCTGGCGGTCGCAAAGAGCCGGCCAGAACTGGTGAAGGCGTTGGTCAGCGTGGAGGGCGATTGCGTGCCGATGACCAGCGACGACGTCAGCAAGACTTTCATGAAAGTGCCCCTGCTCTCCGTCTGGGGCGACCATAGTTTTGGCTTCCCAAGCCGAAATGGCGACGAGCGTCGCAACGGCTGCTCGGACAGCGTGAAGTTAATCCAGAAGGCCGGTGGGCCCGCGACGTTTTTCCTGCTTCCCGAGCACGGGATCAAAGGAAACAGCCACATGATGATGCTGGAAACCAACAACACTGAAATCGCGGATACGATCATCAAGTGGATCAAGACGAGCGTGAAAAACTAGAGCGCGTTGACATTCAAGATTCCCCAGGACTCTCAAATCTGATTCAAGCTCCTTTTCGGATAGGAGCGTTGAATGTCGGCGGTTCGCCTGTCTCTTCGGGACGA